>DATCGG010000105.1:0-10340 GCA_036509075.1 Gemmatimonadaceae bacterium | reverse complement strand
TCCTCGGCGAGCTGCAGATCCCCCGCCCCGTATTGCCGGGCGCGCGTCGCGGAAGCGAGACAGAAGCCGCCCAGGACTCGGTCCCGTCCCAGAAGGGGCACCCACAACAGAGACCGGACCTCGCTCTCGCGCAGCAACCGCAGGTGCTCCTCGTTGCGGGCCCACTCTTCGAGGTCGTCGGTCGCGACGGTCTCGAACAGCAGCTTCGTCCCCCCTTTGAGCACCTGCAAGAGGATGGGCGCACGTTGGCCTCCGAGCGGAAGCCGCGCGAACTCCTCGGCGAGCTCCCGCTTCCTCTCGAGGGAACAAGCGACCTTCGCGCGCCGGATGTCGCCGTTGTCTTCGACCAGGTCGATCACGCAATAGTCGGCCAGGTGCTTGACGACCAGGTCGGCCAGCGCGGAGAGCGTCTGCTCGACGACCAGGCTCTGGTGCAGGGACGGCCCCACCTTTGCCAGGAACTGCTGCTCCATTTCGATCCGCTTCCGCCGGGTGATGTCGAGCGTGGTGCCCGCCATCCGGAGCGGCCGGCCCTGCTGGTCGCGCGCGAACACCTTGCCCCGCTGGACGATCCAGACCCAGCTCCCGTCCTTCGTCGCGATGCGAAGCTCCGCCGTGTATTCAGCGCGACGGCCCTCGAAGTGGTCCCTGAGCGCCTGCTCCATGCGGGGGAGATCGTCGGGATGGACGCCGCCGAGCAAAGACTCGATGCGCTGAGGCAGCTCACCCGGCGCGTAACCGCGCAACTCGGCCCAGCGCGCGTTGTGGATGAACTCGCCGGTCTGCACGTTCCAATCCCAGGCGACCAGATCCGCGCCTTTGAGGGCCAGATCGAGGCGCTCGCGTGAGCGATGCAGCTGGAGATGCGTGGCTACCCGCGCCACCAGCTCGCGGGAAGAGAACGGCTTCACGAGATAGTCGTCGGCGCCCGCCTCCAGGCCCTCCACGCTCGCTTCATCGCCCGCGCGCGCCGACAGCATCAGGACCGGCGTCGCCGCCAGCGAAGCGTCGGCTCGCAGCTCGCGCAGAAGGCCGAACCCGTCGAGCCCGGGCATCATGACGTCGGTCAGCACCAGATCCGGCCGTTCGCGGCGCGCCGCTGCCAGCGCGGCGCTGCCGTCCGCCACGGCTTCCACACGCCAGTGCTCCGACAGGAGGCGGGAGACGTACTCCCGCATATCGGCGTTGTCGTCGGCCACGATGATGCGTGCATTCGTGATCTCGGCCGGCACCGCCACGCCGGTCGCCGTCGTCTCGTCGCCGGCTGTGTCGGAGGCCGTGCCGGGAAGCCAGCGAAGCGCTTCGGCGACGAAGGGTGCGGCGCCGAGCGCCGTCGACGCCTGCGTGGACTTGCTCTCGACGCGTGCCTGATCGAGGTGCGCCTTTCCCAGCGGAATGCGAACGGTGAAGGTCGTGCCTTCGCCGGCCACGCTTCGCGCCTCGACGGTGCCGCCGTGCATCTTCACTATCTCGGACACGAGCGCGAGGCCGATCCCCGACCCCTCGTGCGTCCGCGCCTTCGACCCTGGTACGCGACGGAACCGCTCGAAGACGTGCGGCAGCTCGGCCGCGGGGATGCCCGTGCCGGTGTCGCTGACCTGCAACTCGGCGTGCCCGGCAGGTGCCCTCAATCGGACGGCGATCTGCCCGTCGAACGTGAACTTGAGGGCGTTCGAGAGCAGATTGAGCACGACCTTCTCCCACATGCCGCGGTCGACGTAGGTCGGCTCGTCGAGAGAAGGGCAATCCACGACGAACTTCAGCCCCGCGCGTTCGACAGCCAGGCTGAAGGCGCTCGCGACCTCGCGCGTGAATTTACCGAGATCCATGCGCTGGAACGATGCCTCGGCGCGGCCCGCTTCCATGCGCGCAAAGTCGAGCAGGGAGTTGACGAGCTTCAGGAGCCGGAGCTCGTTGCGTCGTACGACCTCCAGCGCATCGCCTTTGAGCGCGTGCTCGGACGACGCGAGCGCGTCCTCCGTCGGCCCTATGATCAGGGTGAGCGGCGTCCGCAGCTCGTGACTGACGTTGGAGAAGAACGCGGTCTTTGCCCGATCGAGCGCTTCCAGCTTCTCGGCGCGCCTGCGCTCGGCTTCGAAGGCGCGCGCGTTGCGAATCGTCGTCACCACTTGCACCGCGGCCAGCTCGAAGAACGTCTGGTAACCCTCGTCGAGCGCACGGTGGGGGCTGACGCCGCAGACGATCCAGCCGTACGCGTGAGCCTGATCGGGCGAAGCCAGGGGGAGCACGATCGCCGAGCGGGGTCGCTCCGAACGTGGGCTGAGCGGCAGAGACGCGCCGAGCGGGGACAGGTCTTCGACGATGCGGGCGCGGCCGTCCTCGGCGGTGTCGCGCAGCGGCCAGAGACCCGCCGAACCGTCTGCGTCCTCGGCAGACGGATCGACGCCCCCTGGGAAGCCGGCGCTCGCGACGAGCTGAGCGTGCTGACCGTCTTCGTCGAGAAGGTAGAAAAGGGCGAACGGGACGTCCCACGGGTTCAGCGCGAGCGTCGCTGCCGCGGTCGTGCAGGCCGCCTGTGCCGTCTTGGCCGCACCCGCGTGCATTCCCAGCTCACGCAGCGTGCGCAGCTGGCGCTCGCCGTACACCTGCTCCGTCGTCTCGGCCACCGTGGCCAGGACGCCGCCGACGCCGGTGGTCGCCACCGAGGGATCGGGCACGGGGCTGTAGGCCACTCGAAAGTGCGTCTCCTCGAAGAAACCCTTTCGATTCATGAAGACCTGCAGGTCGTCTCTAGTCGATGCGGGACCACCGCGAAACGGCTGGTCCACCATCGGGCCGATGACGTGCCAGATCTCCGCCCAGCACTCGCTGCCGGGCTGCCCCATCGCCTTCGGGTGCTTGTCGCCGAGCACCGGCCGATACGCGTCGTTGTAGAGCTGGACGTACTGCGGCCCCCACCACAGCAGCAGATCCGATTCGTTGTGCAGGAGAAGCGCCACGGTCGAGGACAAGGCCGGTGACCAGCCTTCGACGGGACCGAGGGCCGTCGAGGCCCAGTCGATTGACCGCATGAGCGCGCCGGCCTCGCCTCCACCCGCAAGGCACCCGGCCGACGTCTGCGCATGACTGCCGGCGCGTGCGCTGTTCGAATCGCGATGGCCGGGCGCCATACACTTACCCTGAGTACACATTTGCGACCCCGTCGCCGCGAAGGAAGCTCGTCAGAAGAAACGAATCAGCCTGTGGCTGATCTGGACCTCCCTAGCGAGATTCACCCGCGTCCAGCGATCGGCAGAGTGAAGGTGAACCTCGCTCCGCCAGGGGAGGACTCGGCAAAGATCTTTCCGCCGTGGGCCTCGATGATTCCGCTCGCGATGTAGAGACCCAGCCCTGATCCGGGCTTGCTCGCCGCCGCGGCTTTCCAGTAGCGATCGAAGACGTGCGGAAGGTCGTCCGCGGGTATGCCGGGGCCCGTGTCAGCGACCGCGATCGAAAGGTCGCCGTCGCGGCGTGCCGCCTGGACGGTGATCTTGCCGCCTTCCGGGGTGAACTTGATGGCGTTGCCCAGCAGGTTCGACAGCACCCGGAGGATCCGTTCGGGGTCGGCTTGCAGCGCCGGCATGTCGATCGATTCGACGGCGATGGTGATCCGCTTGGCCTCCGCCAGGGGGGAAGCAGCCAGCAGCGCCTCCTCGATCAGATACCGGCTCTCGACGGATTGAAGGCGCAGCGCGAACCGGTGCGCTTCGATGCTGGCCAGGTCGAGCAGGTCGTCGGTCAAGGCTTTCATGTGAGTTGCCGATCGCCGGATGCGCTCGGCGCTGTCGCGCAGGATGCGGGCGCGGCCGTCGTCGCCGGCAGACGGCGCGTGCAGCAGCACGTCAGCCTGGAGCTGGATACTCGAGAGCGGGTTTCTGAGATCGTGGGACACCACGGCGAGCAGGTCGTCCCGCGCCCGCACCGCCCGCTGCTCGCTCAAGAATCGCCGCTGGAGATCGATTTCGACGGCGCGGCGTTGCAGCTCATCGGCCGCTTCGAGGTTGCTCGCCGTCCAGGGATGCGAGCGGAGCCTCACCTCCTCTCGCCACAGCGCGAACGAATGACGAGGACGGAGACGATCGCCGGAGGGCGCCGCGACGGGCTTGTTGGGATCGCCGCCCCAGCTCACGGTCTGGATGAACTCCGGGCGGAACCACAGGAGTCGCCTCGGGGAAGCGCCCGGCAGGGCGAACGTGAGCAACCCGCTGGCGACATCGCTGCTCACCCGCGCGGGAGGAAACGCGCCGCCCAGCGACGCGGTGGCGAACGGCCGGAACCCCTCGTTCTGGTCGACCCAGGCCGCGATGTCCTGGACGAGCGGAGGCAGTGGCGTGTGGCCGCGCGTCACGACCTCCCCGCCGCTCACCACGGCCACGCCCCCGGCGCTCACGATCCCCATCAGCTCCTTCGGGCGCGCCAGCAGGGCCTCCAGCACATTGACCTCGGGGGGGCTCTCGCGCATCGCGCGGGCCAGATCCTCCTCGGTCGCGCGACGCGCGGCGCGCTGGGCGAGCTGATCGCTATCCTCGAGAGCTGCGATCTGGAGCGACGTCAGGCGCCCGAGAAACTCGCACGCCATGCGCGTCTCCTGCGAAACGCGGCGCGGGCCGGTGTGGTTCAAGCAACTGATGAGCCCCCACAGGCGGTCGCGGACGACGAGCGAAACGCTCATGGAGGCCCGGACCCCCATGTTGGCCATGTACTCGAGGTGAATCGGCGAGACGCTGCGCAGAACCGAGAAGCTGAGGTCCAGGGGTCCTCCCGTGTCGGCACGGAGGGTGGGAACGACGCGCGCGGGCTTGGCCCTTCCGTCGAAGATGAGCCGCACCCAGTTCTTGCGGTAAAGCTCGCGCGCCTGGGCCGGGATGTCGGAGGCCGGATAGTGAAGCCCGAGATACGGCTCCAGCTCCGGCGCTTTCGCCTCGGCGTCGACGGAGCCGTGCCCGTCCTCGTGGAATCGGTAGAACATGACCCGCTCGAATTCGGTGACCCGTCGCATCTGCTGGACGACGACCTCTCCCAGCTCGGCCAACGTGAGCACGCGCTCCAGCCGGATGAGCGCCGGCCGGAACGGATGAAGCGTGGCAGGGGCCGGCCCCGGATTCGGCTCGAGCTCGAGAATCGCCGCCCCTTGATGACGGTGGACGATTCCGTCGAACTGCTTTCCGTGCGCGCCGATCTGCAGCGGGTTCAGGTCGTGCCAGCTCTCTTCGCGCAACGCCTCTTTCACCGCGGCGACCGACGCTGGGTCCAGCAAGGTGGCGAGTGGCTGCCCCAGAACTTCTTCGACACCGCGGGCGAGATGGTCGCCGACGTTCTCGCTCACCTGCGTGACGACCAGCGATGGCTCAGCCAACACGAACAGCACGCCGAAGGGTTGGATTTGCCCCGGAATGTGGATCGGTTCGCGGTCACAGTCGGTCAGGTCGACCATGGCGTCGCTCCCTCGCTGGCGCGGCGTGAATCGTCCAGCCGCTCCGCCCATTCCGCGAAGGACAGGAAGGTCGCGCGCGCGGAGGCGACGATCTCGTCTATCCGCGCGCCCGCGCGCTCCAGGCTTTCGAGCCAGGCGAGGAAGACGCTCCACCGCGCCTTTGTCCTGTCCCCGTCACCGACGAAGAACGAGGCGCCGCTTCCTCGGGCGATTCCGAACCGCTCGTACAGAGCAGGGGCGATCAATTGCCCGCCGAGACAAGCGCCCTCGAGCACGTACAAGCACCCGGCGATCGCCTCGGTCCCTGATAGCCGCGGGAGATCAGCGCAGCGAGGCAGCGCGGCGACGTCGCGCCGAGACAACCCAAGCGAAAGGAGATCGCTCTCGACCAGCGCCGCGCGCTCCCGCAGCGGCAAGCCGAGCGCGGGGCCCGCCGACGACGCGCGCGCGATCCCGGCCTCGACGGGCGCGTAGAAACCGAAGAAGCACTCCAGGATCCGGCGATAGCGGTCCAGAGAAAGATCGGGGTCCACGAGGCGCAGCTCTGTCTCGAGGCGCCGGTGCAGGTCGGCGGTCGCGCGCTTCAACTGCTGGCGGAACGAGAAGGCGCCTTCCGGCCGCCCCTCGAACGATCGCGGGTTGGTCATTTGCCGGCGGCGGTAACATACGACCTCGCCGGTGACGACGGGCGTCTGGCGCCTCCGAGGCAAGCGAAATTGACGCGTTCGTCTGACGGAACCACTTCCACGAAGTGGTCCGGCAAACGTGGCTCGTAGACAACCCCGGCCACCCGGCCGGAAACGCCGGCGTCTCGGTTTCGAGTGGGAGGAAACCTGGTTTTTTTTTTTTTTTGGAGCGCGGTACAACGGTAACGCGCAATGCAAGAGCGTCCGAGGTTTGCCTCGACTGGGCGCGCTGCTAGCGGTCTTCGAGCGATCGAGGCGGGGAAACGGGCCCCATGAAGCACACGAAGGTAGGACCAGCCCGAAGAGACACCAACGCGCGCCTCGGCGTCGAGCGCAAGAAAACCGACGCTGAGCTCGCCGCGAGGGTGGCGGTCGCAGACCGGGAAGCCGACGAAGTCGTGCGGGCCGCGCGCACGCGTGCGGAAGAGGTTCTTCGCTCCGGACGCGGCCAGGCGGACGAGAGGTCGAGGAGCGGCACCCTGTCGGGGGCGGAGCGGATGGCGATCGAACAGGAGCGTGCTCGCGACGACGAGACTCTTCGCCAGGAGTATGCGCGCGCGGATGAAATCACCACGGGGGAACGCGCTGCGCGGGCACGGATCGTCGCCAGCTTGCTGGACCGCGAGCGACGCGATACCGACGCAGGCTTGCTGCTCGAGCGTGTGACCGCCGACGAGGTCTTGCGCCAACGAGAGCACTTTCTCGGGATGGTGAGCCACGATCTCCGGAACGAACTCGCCGGCATCGCCATGAGCGTGGCTCAGATCGTCAAGAACGCGTCGCACGACGACGCCGGTGGGAAGATCTTTCGATCGGCGACGAATGTTCAGCGGATCACGCTTCGAATGAGCCGTCTCATCGGCGATCTTCTGGACGTCGCCAGCATCGAAGCCGGCAGGTTCATGATCGCGCCCGAGGATCACGACGTCGCCCGGGTCGTAGAAGACGTCATCGAATCATTTCAATCGATCGCGTCGGCCAAGGAGATTTCGCTGGTCGGAGAGACGGCCACGGAGTTTGCCCGAGCGACGTTCGACCATCAGCGGATCCTGCAGGTCCTGGGGAACCTGCTCACCAACGCCCTGAGATTGACGCCCCAAGGTGGACGGGTGTCCGTCCGGGTGGAACGCAGGCGGCGCGACGACGGGAACGAGGCGTGGTTTTCCGTCTCGGACACCGGTCCCGGTATCGCACCCGACCGCCTGGAGGCGATCTTCGAGCGCTACCAACAGGACGCACATGCCGACCGAAAAGGGCTCGGCCTCGGTCTTTACATCGCGAGGAAGATCGTCGAGGCGCACGGAGGGAGAATTTGGGCCGAGAGCTCGGGGAGCGGCAGCACATTCCATTTCACCCTGCCCGACCGCCCGAACACCGCTCCATCGCGTGATCACAGCTAAGCGGGCACCCCCGACGGCTGATCCGCTGTCGGGCGGGCTCTCGGGATCGAGAAGAAGAAAGTGCTGCCCCGCCCGAGGGTGCTCTCGACCCAGATGCGCCCCCCGTGAGCTTCGACGATGCCCTTGGTGATGGGAAGGCCGAGTCCGGCACCTCGACGATCACCTCTCGTCGCTTGCCAAAAGCGGTCAAACACATGAGGTATGTCACCGGGCGCGATCCCACCGCCGCTGTCTGCCACCCAGAACACGACCTCCTGCTCGTTCGACGCTGCACCAACGGTGATCCAGCCTCCAGCCTTCGTGAACTTGATCGCATTTCCGATGAGGTTCTCGAACACCTGGAGGAGGCGGTCGTGCTGACCCCAGACCTCGGCAACGTCCTTCCCGACATCGAGTCGAAGCTCAACTGACGAGGACGTTGCGAGCATCTTCTGGGTCTCCACCGCCTCGACGACGATCTCACCACCCGACAGTCGGACGCGCTGGAGGGGCAGCTGTCCGAGCTCGATGAGGCTGACGTCCAGCAGATCCTGAATCAGTCGGTTCATTCGCGTCGCCGCACGGTAGATGATCTCATTCGGCTTCCGAGAACGAGCCGATGTCTGCATCAGGATCGTGGAGAGCGGATTCCGCAGGTCGTGGGCTACCACGCCGAGCACCTGATCGCGGTGTTGCGTTGCCTCGACCGAAGCCCGATAGAGACGTGCGTTCTCGATTGCCACAGCAGATCGGTCAGCCAGAGGTTCGGCCCAACGCAGATCGTCCTGCCCGTAAATGCGATCCGGGTTCGAGGAACCGAACATCAACACGCCGAGGAGCTGTCCCCGCATCAGGAGCGGCACCGCGATGAGCGACGTGAAGCCGGTGGCCCGGAGAGCGCGCAGGTGTTCCGGCCCCTGCGCAACCGATTCGAGGTACTGAGGTGTGACGCGCTCGATGACGACGGACCGTCTGCTGTCGACCACAGCCCGGGTTGGATGAGGGAGATCGCGGTTGGGCGGCATCCGCTCGAGAAGCGCACAAAGCGCCGCGTTGCCCGGATCGGCGCTCGCGACCCTCAGTCGCCTGATGTGCCCATGCTCCTCCATCACATCGATGGCGCACCAGTCAGCGACGCTTCGAACGACCAGCTCGGTCACGGTCGACAACGTCTGCTCGTAGTCGAGCGAGGCGGACAGCGCGACGTTGACTTCGGCCAGCAAGCGCCGTTCCTTTTCGATTCGCCTTCGCTCCGTGATGTCCTCGGAGATGCCGAGCACATACAGCGGGTTTCCGGACGCATCGAGGATCGGAACCTTTTTCGTGTGCAGGAGGCGGACGCCTTGATAGCGCGTTTGGATCGGTTCTTCGTCGATGTGGATGACGTCGCCGCGCGACATGGTCTCCCGATCTTTCTCGACAAAGAACTCAGCTTGTTCCCGGGGCCAAAACTCGAAGTCGCTCTTGCCGACGAGCGATTGCCTCGGCCATCCCAGCAAATCCTCTCCCGCGCGATTGAACCGCACGAACCGCAGCGACGCACTCTCCTTGATGAACAACATGAGAGGAATGTTTTCGATGATTGCGTCGAGGAATGCGTTGGCATCTCTGAGCTCTTTCTCGACGCGCTTGCGCTCTGTGATGTCCTGAATCTGAGCGACGTAGTAGAGGGGTACGCCCTCGGGGCTACGAAGGATCGACGCGCTGAGCATGACGTCGACGACTGTCCCATCCTTGCGCACGTAGCGCTTTTCGCGCTGGTACCGTGGGATCTCGCCGCGAGCCAGCTGCCCTCCGGGTGCAAGATCGGTGTCGAGGTCATCGGCGTGCGTGATGTCTTGAAACGTCAGGTTCGTCAGCTCGGCGGGCTCGTAACCGACGACCTCGCAGAACGCCCGATTTACGCGGACGAAGCGGCCGTCGAGAGACACCAGGGCCATCCCGATGGGCGCGGCATCGATCGTGAGCCGAAACCGCTCCTCGGACTCGCGCAGGGCCTCGTCGGCAGACATTCGCTGGGCAGGTCGGAAGCTGGTAACCGACGACAGACCGTCAAGTCGGGCGCGCGCCGATCACCTAGCAGCCGATCGCCACTTTACGGCGGCGACCTACACGGTCACCGGCGACGCCGGGAAGAGCGACTAACCGCGCTGCGCCATCGACCCCAGATTCGAGATGGATGCGCACATCGACGGTTGCGGCTCTCTTGAGGTTGAGCTCCGTCCCCGCGGACGAGGGCGGGAACTGGCTGGAGGACATTCTTCGCATCGACAGTGAGGCGCTGGAGATCGCCCGCGTCAGTTACTGGAGCCTGCTCGCGGATCCGCCCCGGATCTTCTGCGAGCTCTGCTACATCGCCCCCTCCCGCCTGTTCGAGCGGGGCGCCGTCCTCCACGCACGAACCAGCCCTGTCTACTTCGAACAGCTCGACAAGCTCCAGGTCATCGACGCGGCCGACGCGCGCGCCGACCCGCGCACGCGCGACCTCGGCCCGTACCTCGAGTCGAAGAACATCGGCGCCCTCCTCGACGCGCCCGTCTTCGTACAGAACCGACCGGCGGGGATCCTCTGCCACGAGCACGTCGGCGGGAGCCGCGCCTGGAGCACCGCGGATCAGGAGTTCGCGCTCGCCATCGGCCAGACCGTCGTCGCCCGGCTCGAAGCGCACGCCCGCAACCAGTCGGAAGAGGCGGAGCGGCGGGCGACCTTCCTCTCGGAGGTGGCGCCCGCGCTGGCGGCCCCGGTCGTCGTCGAGGAGGTCGCCGAGATCGCCGTGCGCCGCGCGCTGCCCATCCTGGGCGAGATGGCGACCCTGGCTGCGTTCGAGGGAGGCGTGATCCG
>DATCGG010000104.1:0-21317 GCA_036509075.1 Gemmatimonadaceae bacterium | reverse complement strand
GTCGCGTGTTCGGCGGCGGTGGCATCTATCCGGACGTGCTGTTGGGCGAGGAACGGACGGCTCCGGTTTGGCTGGCGCGGCTTGTGGAGCAGGATGTGGTGTTGTCCTGGGTCGGCGGCTACGTGAGCGCGAGCTCCCAGTCGTTAGGGTCGCTTGACGCGTTCCTCCGCGCGCCAGCGGTGCCAGCAGCAGCGGTGGCCGACTTCCGCACCTTTGCGGCAAAGCAGGGAGTGGTCGTGCCCTCGGACGCTGAATCGGACGCGGTGCTGCAGCGCATGCTGGCCGAAGCCGTGGCACGCGGGAGGTGGGGAGACACTGGTGGCTACAGTGTCGAGGCGTTGGTCGATCAGGAAGTGCGTGCGGCGGTGCGGGCGCTGGACCGGGCTGGGACACTATCAGGGGCGGGCTCCGCCCGATAGCTGTAACGTCAGCCCATTCATACGCGTGGGGTGAATGGCCAGGTCCAGCGCAACTTCGCCATACTCCCCTCTGTGAGCCCGGTTTCCACCTCCCTCTTTCGCCTGTCACCCGCCGTGCGGTACGTCGCCGTATACCGGCACGGCGTACTCACCATGGCCGAGCGTCCGAACCTGCGCCTGCCCAGCTCGGGGGAGTCGGACCGCTATGAAGAGCTGCTCGTGAATCCGGCGGTCCTCACGCTCACCGAGCAGCGAGGCGACATCGACTGCGGCGGGCTGGAGTTCGTGCTCATCCGCTATGGCCGGTTCTTCCAGCTCGTGCACCGCGTGCCGGGCGGGCACGTGTCGATCTCGATCGAGCCCGAGGCGGACCCGCTGGCGCTCGTGCCGCAGGTCCGCCGCGTGCTCGCCACAGCCGGGCTGTTTCCGACCTGACAGGTCGGACCCCGCGCTCTACTCGCTGCGTAACGCGAGCGTGGGGTCGGTCAGCACCGCGCGACGCGCGGGAAGCCAGCTGGCCACGAACGCGACCGCTCCGAGCAGCAGGACGATCCCCGCGAAGGTCAATGGATCCGTCGCGCTGATACCGAACAGCAGGCGCGTCATAAGCCGCGTTGCCGCCAGAGCAGCCAGCACGCCAACCGCGAGACCGGCACCAGCGAGCGACATCCCCTGCCCCACGACGAGGCGCAGCACATCCGCGGGCCGGGCGCCTAACGCCATGCGGATGCCGATCTCACGGGTGCGCCGCTTCACCGCGTGCGACATGATCCCGTAAATCCCCACGGCCGCGAGCACGAGCGCTACCGCGCCAAACACGCCGAGCAGCAGCATCGTGAACCGGGGACGCGCCACGGAAAGGTCGATCATCTCCGTCATCGTGCGGATCCCGGTGATCGCCAGCAGCGGGTCGAGGTCGCGTACCGCGCGCCGGGCCGCCGGAGCCAGTGAGGCCGCATCGCCGGCCGTTCGCGCGATGACGTACATGGTCCGCTCGGTCTCCTTCGTGATCGCGGGCAGCTGCTCGTGGAGGAGATAGACTTCGGGGGTCACGTCCTCACTGAGTCCCATGCTCCGCACGTCGCGCGCGACACCGACGATCGTGAGCCACGGCTCGTCCGGCGCAAACCGGATCTGCTGCCCGATGGGACTCGTTCCTCGCCAGATCGTTCGCTCCGCCGTCTCGTTGATCACCGCCACGAGCTGCGACGAGCCGACATCCTCGTCATTGAATACGCGCCCGCGAATCGCCTGGATACGGAGTGCGCGAAAGTACCCGGCGGTGACCGAGCGCACGTTAGGCGACGGGGCGGCCTCGCCCGCCGCGCGTCGCCTGCCCAGGATTTCGATGTCCCAATTGCTCCCGCTCGCGACCGGAGGGAGATCGGACGCCGCGGCTGCGACCGTGACGCCGGGCAGGGCGGCCATGCGCTCGATGAGCTGACGATAGAACGTGGTCGCCGCGTTCATGTCGTAGCGCGCGGGCGGCAGCGCAAGATCGACCGCGAGGACGTGCTTCGGATCGAACCCCGGATCGACGTTCCGAAGCGCCCAGAAGCTTCGTACCAGAAGCGCCGCGCCGATGACGACGACGACGGCGAGCGCCACCTCGCCCGCGACCAGCAGGCGCCCGAGCTTCTGCTGCGCCCGACCGACGCTGCCACCGCGCGTGCCCTCCTTGAGCGACGACTGCAGCTCGGGACGAGCCATACGCAGCGCCGGCGCGAGCCCGAACAGCAGCCCGGTGATGAGCGCCACGCCGAGCGTCGCGAGGGCGACCGTCAGGTCAATGTGCACCAGCTCGAGACGCGGGATGGCGTCCGGATTCACCGCGAGAAGCGCCTTCATCCCCCACCACGCCAGGAGCGTCCCGGCGGCGCCGCCGGCGAGTGCGAGCACGGTGCTCTCGGTCAGCAGCTGCCTCAAGACCCGCCGGCGATTGGCGCCGAGCGCCAGCCGGACGGCGATCTCACGCTGTCGGGCTTCGCCGCGGGCGAGCAGGAGATTCGCGACGTTCGCACATGCGATGAGCAGAACGAGCCCCACGGCTCCCAGCAGAATGAGCAGCGCCGGCCGCACATCCCCGACGATGGCATCGCGCATCGAGATGACCGTCGCACCATAGCCCATGCTCGCCGGGTAGACGTTTGGGTACTTCGCGGCCGTCGCCCGCGTGAGGGCATCCAGCTCACGCTGTGCCTGCTCGACCGTGACGTTAGGCTTGAGGCGCGCCACGCCGCTCAGATAGTTCGTCGCGCGTCCGCCGAGGCTGTCGGGGTTGATGTAGATCGGGATGAACGCGTCGGCTCGCGCCAGCGTCACGTCGGGCGGCAGAATGCCGATGACACGCCGGCTCACGCCGTTGAGCGTCAGCACCTTGCCGAGCAGGTCCGGACTGCCGCCGAAGTGATTCTGCCAGAACGCGTGCGAGACGATGACGACGGGCTCGCGCCCGGTGCGGCCTTCGTCACCCTCGAAGTTGCGCCCGCGAAGGGGCGAGACGCCAAGAGCCGGGAAGAGGTCGCGTGTCGCCGCAATCCCCCGCACGCGCTCGGGTTCGCACGCCCCATTCGTGGACGCGCATCCGCCCGTGAGCGTCAGCGTCGCTCCAGTGTACGCGGCCGCATTCTCGAACACGTGCGTGAGACTCTTGTAGTCCATGAATTCCGGCTGCGACATCGAGTACCGTGGCGTCCCGGAACCGAGGAACGCGGTGTACACCCGAACAATACGGTCGGGCGACGGGTACGGCAGCGGTCGGAGCAGCACGCCGTTCACGACGCTCATGATCGCCGTGTTGGCGCCGATACCTAACGCCAGCGTCAGCACCGCCACCAGCGTGAACCCGGGACTCCGCCGCAGCGCGCGCGCGGCGTAGCGAACGTCCTGTCGCAGTGCATCCCACATGTCGGCGCGCCTCCGCTCCTGGTCGGTCAGTTGGTCGATTTCCTGGCAGCTTCGCCGCACGGCCGCGACGTTGCCGAACCGCCGCATGGCCTCAGCCCGTGCGCTGTCAGGTGCGAGACCCATGTCGACGTATTCCTGGACGCGGGACTCGATGTGAAAGCGAAGCTCGTCGTCGACGTCAGCGGCGAGGTCGCTTCCCCAGAAGCGGAGATACCGCCGCCAGGATGGTCCGCTCATACCGACGCGGTCGTCGTCGTCAGGACTTTCGAGACCGCTTGCGAGAAGGTCGTCCACGTCGACGATTCTGCGCGAAGCTGCCGCCGTCCCTCGACCGTGATTCGATAGTATTTCGCCCGGCGATTGTTCTCCGAGACGCCCCATTCGCTTTCCACCCATCCTCGGCGCTCGAGTCGGTGGAGAGCCGGGTAGAGCGAGCCTTCTTCGATCTGCAGGACGTCGTCGGTGACCTGTTGGAGCCAGCGCGCGACGGCATACCCGTGCATGGGGCCCCAGCTCAATGTCTTGAGGACGAGGACATCCAACGTTCCCTGAAGAAGATCGACGGGCGGGGTCATGCTGGCTCGGGGAGCAAGGTTCGTCGGGGTGCCGCGCACGCGTTCCATAGAATCTCTAGGGGAAAGGATGCCATCCTTCCCCTAGAATGTCAATGGAAGCGCCGCGTGGCGACCTGTTGTTCACGGCGTCCACCCGTATCAGCTTCAGGTATGGCTCGAACGGACGACGTCTACACGCTTCCACCCGACCTGCCGGTTCCGGAGGATGACGGGCGGGCGACCCATCTCCCGGGCACTCGGGTGCCGTCGCTCGCGCTCGTGGCGACGACCGGGGAGCGCATCGATCTCTCCGCGGTTCGCGGCCTCGCGGTCGTCTTCGCCTATCCGCGCACCGGGCGGCCTAACGATCCACCACTCGTGCCCGATTGGGACCTGATCCCGGGAGCGCGCGGCTGCACCCCGCAAACGTGCTCGTTCCGCGACCTGGCCGCCGATTTCGCCGCGCTCGACACACGCGTCTTCGGGCTCAGCACGCAAGACCCCGAGTACCAGCGTGAGCTCGCCGAGCGTCTGCATCTCCCCTTCCCTGTCCTGAGCGATGCGAAGCTGGCGCTCACGAACGCCGTGCGCCTCCCAACGCTCACCGTGGCCGGGCAGGTACTCATCGCTCGACTCGCCTGGATTCAGCGCGACGGCGTGATCGAACAGGTCGCGTACCCCGTGTTTCCGCCCGATCGCAACGGAGAGGAGATGCTGGAGCGTGTACGCGGGATCCGGTCTGCCGAGGGCGTGGCTCGAGACCGCGGGCGGTCGCGATGAACCCGACAGACGCTGCGGATCGTGCCGCCATCGACGCACTGCGCGACAGATGGGTCGCGGTCGTCGCGTCCGGAGATGTACGCGAGCTCGCGGACCTCGTGACGCCGGACTACGAGGTATGGACGCATGGTGCGCCCGCCCTGACCGGCCCACACACGGTTGTCGCGACGATGGGCGCGGTGCTCACCAAATACTCCGTCAGCCAGTCGTACGAGCCGGTCGAGACGGTGATCGCTGGCGAATGGGCGTTTCAGCGTGGCATCGAGCGCATTCGTGTCGTCCCGAAGGGTGGCGGGGCACCACAGGAGACTGCACAGCGCGCGCTGCTCATCCTGCGTCGAGGTGACGATGGCCGTTGGCGCTACGCCCGGGGGATGACGAACGGGCTTCCGACGACGTCCTCGGACAGGCCGGGCGCCTAACAATCCCTTCCATACCCATGGACTTTCGCGTTCAACCGCTCGCCACGATCCTCCGCCTCAATACGCGGCTGTTGCTGAATTGTCTCGAAGGTCTCTCCGACGAGATGGCGCGCGTTCGGCACGCCAGTGGGGTGAACAGCACGACATTCATCGCCGCTCATGTGACGGATTCGCGCTTCTTCCTGCTGCAGACACTTGGTGGTGCTCTCGACAACCCGCTTTCGCAGTTTCTCGACAAGGCGAAGACGATCGACGAGATCACCAGGTGGCCGACGCTCGACACGGTGCGCAGCGCCTGGAAGGACGTCTCGGCAGCGCTGGACACACGATTGGACGCCGCAACCGCGGACGAGCTTTCTGCGTCGGTGGACGCGCGATTCCCCGGAGTCGAGCGAACGAGGCTTGGCGCGTTGACGTTTCTCGTGCAGCACGACAGCTATCATCTCGGCCAATTGGCGTTGTTGAGGAAGCCTGCCGGACTACCAGCCATGAGCTATCGATGACCATCAGCTCGCAATCCGATCTCGCCGCACTGCAGCGCGTCGGGCAACTCGTCGCGCGAACCATCGCGCACATGCGCGCGGCCGTCCGACCCGGCATGACTACTGGCCAGCTGGACGAGATCGGCGCACGGTTCGCGCGGTCGCATGGCGCGCGGTCCGCGCCGCAGCTGACTTACGACTTCCCGGGGTTCAACTGCCTGAGCGTGAACGAGGAGATCGTCCACGGCATCCCTGGCGCGCGCGTGCTGCGCGAGGGTGACGTGGTGAAGCTCGACGTGACCCTCGAGCTCGATGGCTACATGGCCGATAGTGCGGTGACCGTGATCATTCCGCCGGTATCAGTGGAAGCGCGACAGCTCCAGCGTGCCGCGCGCATCGCGTTCAACAGCGGCGTTGCCGTCGCGCGTGCGGGCCAGTCGCTTCGCGAGGTGGGGCGCGCGGTCGAGTCGGCGGCGAAACGCGAGGGCGCGGTGGTCGTGCGGGAGCTCACCGGCCACGGCATCGGCCGTCGCATTCACGAGCCGCCGACAGTGCCGAACTGGGGCGATCCGGATGCCCGCACCATACTCGCGGAAGGGATGGTGATCGCGCTCGAGCCGATGCTCACGAGCGTGCCGGCACGCGTGGTCGAGGAGGCAGATGGATGGACACTTCGCACGCACAATCGCGTGCTGGCTGTCCATCACGAGCATACGATCGTGATCCGGCGTGGCGCTCCGCTTGTGCTGACGGCGGCTGCCTAACCACTGATGCTTCGTCCGATCATCGCATCGTTGGCCGTCTGCGTCCTGACGGCCACGACGGCGTCGTCACTCAGCGACGCCGACCGCTATCTCGACCAGTTCATCGACCGGACCGTGAGCCCGCGCGATGACTTCTTCCATTACGCCGTGGGCAAGTGGCTGCGCGAGCACCCCATACCCAAGAGCGAACGATCGTGGGGCGTCGCCGACGTCATTCAGGAGGAGACGTACCAGCGGCTGCTCGGGATCAGCAAGGCGGCCGCGTCCGCGAAGGCTGCGGCGGGGAGCAACCAGCAGAAGATCGGCGACTTCTGGTACGCGGCGATGGACACCGTCACGATCGCCGGACAAGGGTTCGCCTGGCTCGACAGCGAGTTCGCGCGCATTGCGGCGGTGACGGACCTGCCTTCGCTCGCCACTGAAGTCGCGCGGCTGCAGTACATGGGCGTCGGGGCGCTGTACGGGAACTACATCGTCCAGGACGAGAAGAACAGCGATCGCTATGCGGTCCACCTGGGCCAGGGTGGGCTCGGACTACCCGATCGCGACTACTACGTCGACACCGACGAGCGGGCGGCGATGTTGCGCCGCGAGTACGTCGCCCATGTCGGCCGGATGCTCAACTTGTTAGGTGACCCGAGCGTGACGGCCACCGCTCACGCCAAGACGATCATGGCGATGGAGACCGAGCTCGCGCGCGCATCGCGCAAGCTCGAGGATCTCCGGGATCCGATCAAGAACTACAACGCCATGTCACTCGACTCCATCGGCAAGCTCACGCCGTCTATTCGCTGGCGTGAGCACCTGGCCGACGGCAAGGTCACCGGCGTGGATACCGTCGTTGTCGGCCAGCCCGAGTTCTTCCAGCAGGTCGAGCGGTCACTGCACGCACACAGCATCGACGACTGGAAGACCTATCTCCGCTGGCAGCTCGCGAACGCCTACGCCAGCGAGGCCGGCGGTCGGTTCGACGCCGAGCATTTCCACTTCTTCGGCACGATCCTGAACGGGCAACTGGAACAGCGCCCCCGCTGGAAGCGCATGCTCGATGAGGAAGAAGCATACCTCGGTGACGCGTTAGGCGCGCTGTACGTCGCGCAGTACTTCTCGCCGCGGACGAAGCAGCGCTACGAGAAACTGACGGACGAGATCTTTGCCGCGTTTGGCGATCGCATCCGGAACCTGACGTGGATGAGCCAGCCCACGAAGGACCGCGCACTCATGAAGCTCGGCGCGGTGACGAAAAAGGTCGGGTATCCCACGAAATGGAAGGATTACTCGAGCTACGCGGTCGACCGCCGGTCGTTCCTCGGCAATGCGGTGCGCGGCAACATCTGGCGGAGCGAGTACACCATCGCGAAGCTGCACCGCCCGGTGGATCGGACCGAGTGGGACATGACCCCACAGACCTACAACGCATACTACAATGCGTCGAACAACGAGATTGTTCTCCCCGCCGCGGTGTTCATTCTGCCGGGGATCGCTGACTCCCTCGCGGATGACGCCATCGTGTACGCGTACGCCGGCGGTACGACGATCGGTCACGAGATCACGCATGGCTTCGACGACGAAGGTCGTCAGTTCGACGAGAAGGGAAATCTCCAGACCTGGTGGACGCCGGCCGACGAGCAGGAGTTCAACCAGCGTGCACAGAGGATCATCCAGCAGTACAACGGCTATGTAGCCATCGGCACGCTGCAGGTGAACGGCGCCGCGACACAGGGCGAGAACATCGCCGACCTCGGCGGCATCAACCTCGGCTGGGACGCGTTCAGAAAGACGGATCAGTACAAGCGTGGGGTGAAGATTGGCGGATTGACGCCCGCGCAGCGGTATTTCATCGGTTGGTCGTTAGGCTGGATGAACGAGATCCGCCCGGAGAACCTTGCGGTGCGGGTAAAAACCGACGTCCACGCACCGAGCCCGTTCCGGGTGATCGGGCCGGTGTCCAACATGGTGCCGTTCTACGAGGCGTACGGCGTCAAGCCGGGCGACCGGATGTATCGGGCCGACTCGGTTCGGGTGCAGATATGGTGAGCGTGTCGGCCGAGTCCCCCCAGGTCACCGACGTTGCGCTGTCGCAGCGGCTCGAGCGGGCGGAGGCGAAGGCAAGCGCTGCGTACGTGGAGTCGAGGGCGCACACGGCGCCGTCGCTCGGCGCCGAATGGCGCGACTTTGACGGCACCTACGCGATGTTCGACGGCGTCGGTTCGCCGCTGTCGCAGACATTTGGGTTCGGCCTGTTCTCGCCGCCGACGAGCGCGCAACTCGAGACTATCGAATCGTTCTTCCGGGATCGGGGGGCTGAGGTGTTCCACGAGGTGAGCCCACTTGCGGATCCGGCCGTGCTGGGGCTCATGGCGGAGCGGGGGTATCATCCCATCGAGCTGACGAGCGTGATGCACTTGCGCCTAACGCACAGCCGCGGCCGGTCGCAACGAGAGCCGGCGCGCGAGCTCGTGGTTCGTCGCGTCGAGGCCGGCGGCGAGGATGTATGGGCGGAAACCGCGTCGCGCGGCTGGAGCGAGACGCCCGAGGCTGCCGCGTTCATTCGTGACTTCGGCACCGTGAGTGCGCGTGCCGAGGGCACCGTGTGTTTCGTGGCGGAGTGGGAGGGTCATCCTGTCGCGGCGGCTGCCATCGCGATGCACAACGGCGTCTCGTTGCTCGCCGGCGCGAGCACGGATCCGGCGTTCCGTGGTCGAGGCGCTCAGGCGGCGCTGCTGGATACGCGTCTCGCCTACGCAGCCTCGGTGGGCTGCGAGCTCGCGATGATGGGCGCGCTTCCGGGGAGCGCGTCGCAGCGGAACGGGGAGCGGCAGGGGTTCCGGATCGCGTACACCCGCATCAAGTGGCGGCTGGGACCGTAGAGGCAGCGCTCCGCTGCGGGACACTCATCTCGAAACAGAGGAAGCATCCAGAACGGAGGGGCGGTCGACCCCTCCGTTCTGGATGCCTGCCGGCGTTATGCGCTAATCCCACCTCAACGCGCGAACAGGATCGAGCCGCGCCGCGCGACGTGCGGGGAGCCACGCGGCGAGCCCACCGGCGCAGAGCAGCACCAGCGAGACGGCCGTGAGCGTGATCGGGTCGGTCGGTGCTACCCCGTAGAGTAACGGCTTCGCGAGCATGCGGAGCGACAGCGCCGCCGCGAGCCCCGCCGCAAGACCAATCGCGCTCACCACCACACCTCGCCACAGGATGGACGTCCGCACCGACGACGGCGTCGCGCCTAACGCCATACGCACGCCGATCTCGCGCGTGCGCTGCGCCGTGACATACGAAAGCACGCCGTAGAGGCCGATTGCGCCCATGAACAAACCGATCACCGCCGCGACGGCGAACCCGAGCATCGAGAAGCGCATGCCACTCTTCGCCGTATCCACGACGGACGTCAGCGTCCGCGTCTCCGCGAGGGGAAGTGTCGGGTCGAGCTGTGCAAGCTCCCGACGAGCTGACGCGATCAGCTGCGCCGGCGGCTGCTTCGTGCGCACTGCGTAGACCATCGACCGCGCGAGCCAGTCCATGTCGACCTTCGGCCGGTTGACCATGGCGTAGTACACCGCCCCCACAGGCTCCTGGTCGAGCGACACGCCGCGCACGTCGCCGACCACACCGACGACGTCCGACCACGGTCTCTCGTTGGAGACCTTCGCGACGCCATGCGCGACGCGCGCACCAATTGGCGGCCGGCCCTGCATCACTTTCCGCACGATCGACTGCGTCACGAGCACCGCTCCGGTGATGCGGTCGGTGTCCGATCGCTCGAGGGGCCGACCCGCCACGACCGGAATTCCCATCGCCTCGAAGTACCCCGGCGTCGCGACGCGCATCTCGGCGAGCGGCGGCAGCACGTCAGGCGGCGCCGTCACGCCTTCCATCCGCAATGGGTCGTACTCTGCAAATGATGGAGAGAGCGGGAGCGTCCCGGTTGCCCCGGCCACTTCGACGCCCGCCATCGTGCGGATGCGATCCAGCATCGCGTAATGGAACTGGGCGACGGACTCCGAGGTCTTGTACCGTGAATACGGCAACGCGATCCGGAATGTCACGACGCCATCCGGTCGAAATCCGAGATCCACGTGGCGCAGCTTCTGGAAGCTTCGCAGCACGAGACCCGACCCGACGAGCAGCACGGTGGCCATCGCGACCTGCGCCACCACGAGCGTCTGACGGAGTCGACCGGTGTGCCGGTCGATCGTGGCGGCGCGATCACCACCGCGTAACATGGCGGCCGGCGCCACCGCGCGGTTCCGTACGACGGGCACGACGCCGAACGCGACGGCGACGACGGCGGCGACGAGCGTCGTGCACAGGAGCACCACGGCGTCGATCCGAATGTCGGCGAGTCGCGGCAGGAGATCGGGCGCAAGCCGTGGGAGCGCCGTCACCGCGCCCCAGGCGAGGACGAGACCGAGTCCGGCCCCCATCATCAGGAGCATCGCGCTCTCCGCGAGCGACTGTGCCAGCAGGTGTCCCCGCTCGGCGCCTAACGCGACGCGCAGGGCCACTTCTCGGCGACGCGTTTCAGCCCGCACGAGCAGAAGGCTCGCGACGTTGACGCAGGCAATGAGCAGCACGAGCCCGACCATGGCCCAGAGCGTCCACAGCACCGGGCGCACGCGGCCGACCACGTCGTCGAGGTACGGATGGACATCGGCGGTGAGCCCCGCATCGCGTATGGTCTTCTCCGTGAGAAAGTCGGTGAGCTTCGTGACGCCGGGCAATAGCTGCGTCAGCTCGCGCGTTGCCTGTTCTGGTGTCACGCCCGGTCGCAAACGCCCGATACCGGGCGTGTTGAATCCGCCGAGGTCGTTGCGGTCGACGCGCATCGGGACCCAGAGCGCGACGCCGGGAGTCGGGAACGCGAACCCCGCCGGCATGACGCCGACGATCTCGTGTGTCGTGCCCTCGACCGCGATGGTGCGCCCGATGATCGACGGGTCGCCGCCGAATCGTTGGCGCCACAGCGCGTGGCTCAGGATCACGGCCCGCGGTCCGTGCGGACGGTCCTCGTCCGCGGTAAATGGGCGCCCTAACGCGGGCCGGACACGCAGGACGTCGAACAGGCTGCGCGTGACCGACGTGACGTCCACCCACTCGGGCGCCCCGTCACCACCCGTGAGACTGCCCTGCCAGCTCGAGTAGAGCGCCATCGCGTCGAAGCTGTGGCTCGCCTGGTAGACGACGTCCGTCGCGGTCGCGTTGGGAAGCGTCAGCGGCAGGTCGCCGCCGCGCGTGCGGTGAGCGATGGTGACGAGGCGATCGGGGTCGGGAAAGGCGAGCGGGCGGAGCAGCACGCCGTTGACGACACTGAACACGGCGACGTTGCCACCGATGCCTAACGCCAATGTCAGCACTGCCGCCAGCGTGAATCCGGGCGTCTTGCGCAGCTGGCGGAACCCGAAACGCAGGTCGAACGCGGCGCGCTCGATGCCGCGGACGCCTCGTCCGTCCCGCATTGCCTCCTTGTGCTGTTCCACGCTGCCGAACGCGAGCGATGCGCGGCGCCGCGCTTCGTCGTCGGTCACGCCACGGCGCGTGTGTTTGGCCGCTTCCATGTCGAGGTGGAAGCGCATCTCCTCATCGAGCTCGGATTCCATGGTCCGACGCGACACCAGCGCGCGCAGCCACATGGCGATTCGTTTCGTGCCACGCATGCCAACCTCGTCGTTACGTGGTGCGCAGGAGCTGTTCGACCGCGACGACGAGTCGCCGCCAGCTCTGGGTTTCGGCGCCGAGTGCTTTGCGGCCGAGGGGGGTCAGGCGGTAGTACTTGGCGCGGCGGTTGTTGTCCGTGACGCGCCATTCGCTGTCGATCCACTCCTTCTGCTCGAGGCGCTGGAGGGCAGGATACAGCGACCCCTGGTTGACCTCGAGCACGCCGTCGGTCGCCTGCTGGATACGCTGGGTGATCCCCCAGCCATGCATCGGCGCGAGGGAGAGCGTGCGCAGAACGAGCAGGTCGATCGTGCCGCGGAGCGGCTCGTTGGAAGATTCGCCCATAAGGATTTACGATTTCGACAGAAGAAAGTGGCAGCTGCTTCTCTAGAAGTCAAGAGGAGACGTTCGGCCGCATGGCTGGCTCGAGACGGGTGGCTGACGTGACCCCACGACAATGCCACAGATCGCGACGCATCCGATATCACAGCGGTCGGGTGACCAACAACCCACCGCTTTGCTTCGAGACAAATCGCCCGAACCATCCTGCGATTGTCCGATGGTTTCGGTCGACCCTACCCGCTCGAACCGTGTAAAATGAGGCCCAGCGCCTAACGCTCCACGGCACCGGGGTTGCTTCTCCATGGGACCGGCTCAAGACGCACGGCGAAGGTTGCCGCTATCTTCCACTCACGGAGCTCGACCCATGAACCTCCGATCGCTCTCGCGGTTCGGAGCCCGCCTCCTCTCGGTCTTCCTGCTCGCCGGTTGCGCTCGCGATGCCGCGACGCCGCTCGAGCCGGACAGCAATAGCAGCAACATCAGTAGCACCACCTCGACCGAGCAATTCGAGCAGTCGGCCTCCATTCTGGGCCTGCTGCCCGTGCGCGGCGTCACACGCACCGTGCCGCTCCTGCAGAACATCTCGGTCAGCGCGGTCATCGGCCAGGATGGCGGCACGATCTCGATCCCCGCAGCCGGCCTAACGCTGGTTGTTCCTCCGGGGGCGGTGACATCGAGCACCAAATTCACGGCCACCGCACTCGCCGGGCGTCTCGTCGCATACGAGTTCGAGCCACACGGAACGAAGTTCCCGGTACCACTGCAGTTCACGCAGGACCTCACCAAGCTCTCGCTCCTTGGCGCTGTAACGGCGCCCGTCCTCGACGGCGCCTACTTCACCGACACGAGCAAGCTCAATCAGACCCTTGGCAGAGCAGCCGTCAGCGAAATCCTGCCGGCCACAGTCGACCTCCTCCGACTGCGGGTTGGCTTCCCAATCAACCACTTTTCGGGGTACCTCGTATCGTGGCACTAAAACGACACCCAGGTGGTGTCTTCAAGAGTTGAATGACCCGGCCGAGCCACGTCCCGCGAACGTGGCTCGGCCGGGTTGTGTTCGGAGACCAGTGGCGCGACCCGGTCGTCCTAGAGTGTGGCCAACGCAAACCTCCGCCCGAGATTTCAGCCCATCGGGGACGTCGGGCCGTCGGCCGCAGTCGCTGGCTACATCGAGGCAGCGCGCGCCGCCGAACGCGTCGGCCAGCGCCACCTCGCACGGTCGCATTACGAGGAAGCGCTCCGATCGCTCACCCGCGGCGATGAGCTACCCACCGCGACCACGATCCTTCGCTGGATCGCCGGCAGCCATTTCGCCGACGCGAATCACGGCGCGGCCGAAGATTGCGTGACCGCCGCGATCGCGACTGCCGAGGCGTGGGACGATAGCCTCGCCGTCGGCTACGCGGTCAACATGCTCGGCATGTTCCGGTGGCAGCAGGGTGAGCTCGACGAGGCGGTTCGGCTCTACAACGACGCGCGCGAGCGCGCCGTCCGCGCCGGAGACGCCAAGCTCGCGGCGATCACCGCACAGAACCTTGGTGTCATCGCCAACATCCGCGGCGATTTCGCGAGAGCGCTGGAGTTCTATCAGGCGAGTCTCGCCGACTACCGTTCCATGGGTCTCGTGCGCGACGTCTGCATCGCGCTCAACAACCTCGGCATGGTGTACACCGACACCGAGCGGTGGGACGAGGCCGAGCTGTCGTATCGCGAAGCCATCGAGCTCGTGCGCGACCTTCGAGACATCGGCCTGCGTGTGCAGATCGAAGTGAACGTCGTGGAGATGTGGGTCGCGCGCCGCGACTTCGAGCGCGCGCGCGTAGCCGCCGACGCCGCGATGGAGCTCGCGTCGCAGATGGGCGACGCTCAGATCCCCGGCGATGCGTATCGCCTGCTGGGGGTGATCGAACGCGAGAGCGGCGACCTCGCGAGAGCGGAATCGATGCTCGAGCGCGCAGCCGAAGTCGCGGCCGCACGGCAGGACATGTTGCTCATGGCGGAGACATCGCGAGAGCAGGCCGACGTGCATCGGCGACAGGGGCGCAATCGCGAGACGCTTCAGGCACTCAACCGCGCGCATCAGCTTTTCACACAGTTGCGCGCGCGGCGCGACCTCGCCGATGTCGACCGCCAGACGACCCATCTCGAGGGCGAGTTCATCGATGTGGTCAGGCGATGGGGTGAGTCGATCGAAGCGAAGGACCGATACACGCAGGGTCACTGTGAGCGCGTCGCCGACCTGGCCTGCGCGCTCGCCGCCCGCTCGGGCTTCGACGAGCGCACGCTGTTCTGGTTCCGAATCGGGGCGCTGCTCCACGACGTCGGCAAGCTCATCATCCCGGCTGAAGTGCTCAACAAGCCGGCGAAGCTCACCGACGAGGAGTGGGCGCTCATGCGCCGACACCCGGAGGCCGGTGTCGAGCTGCTGGCGGGCATCGACTTCCCGTGGGATGTGCGTCCGCTCATCGAGTCCCACCACGAGCGGTGGGATGGTCGAGGCTACCCGCACGGGCTCGCGGGCAATGCGATTCCGCTCACGGCGCGTATCCTCTGCCTCGCCGATGTGTTCGACGCCCTGACGTCGCAGCGGAGCTACAAACAGTCGATGTCGGTCGCGGACGCGGTGGAAATCATGCGGCGTGATGTCGGGCGCGCGTTCGACCCATCGTTGTTCGAGCAATTCGAGCACGTGATTGCCGAGCGTGCCGGTGGCCAATCCACGGTGGCTGGCGGCGCGGACACCGTACCCGATTCGCCTGGTCGACGTCCGAGCCAGGACGATCTCACACAGCTGCCACTCCGCCGTGACTGTACCGCCGCGTCCGCGCGACTGCTCGCCACGCGGCGCCGCGATGGCACCGTCGCGACTCTCATCTACCTCCGCGCCACCACCCTCGGCGACGTTAGGCAGCGGCTTGGCCAGGCTCGGGCCGATGACGTGCTCGCGACGGTCGCGAGCGTGTTGCGACGGGCGAGCCGTCGAGGTGATGTGCTCGCCCGCTTTGGAGCCGACGATTTCGTGCTTCTCCTGAGCGAAGCAAGCAGCGAGGAAGCGCTCGGCGTTGCGGGTCGCGTGCGCGCGCAGCTCACGGATGGCTTCGCGCTCTCCGCCGACGTTGCGCCCGTGGCGATCGGCATTGCGACCGCTCCGGAGCACGGCGACAGCCTCGACGCGCTCGTTGCCGCCGCCCGACGCGCCGTGGAGTCTCAGCCGCAACACGCCACGAGTGCGCTGGCGATGGCCGATGCCGCGGCCGACCCACCACGCCCGGTTCTCGAGCGGTTCGTTGGCCGGGTGGCCGAGCTGCGCCGGCTCGAGCAGATGCTCGATGCGAGTCTCCGCGGCGAGGCGCGCGTCGTCTCGGTCGTCGGGCCGTCCGGCATCGGGAAATCGGCGCTCGTGTCGCGGCTCCTGCTCGACGCGCGCCGACGCGGCGCCACGCACGTGGTGGCCCACTGCCGTCCCTCACAGTTCCCGGCACCCTATGCGCCGTGGATCCAGTTGATTGACGGGCTGCGCGCGGCGCGGGTCATCCCGGAGAAACGCTGGCATTCGCTCCCTCGCCTCGTGCCGTCGCTCGCCGGGAGCCAGCGGGCGCTCAGGCTGGCGGACGAATCCAGCACGATGCCGGACGTGACGCTGACGGACGAGATCTGCGAGCTGCTCGTGACCGTTGCGAGCTCGCGACCGCTCGTGCTGGCGATCGAGGATCTGGAGTGCGGGGATCATGCCTCGTGGGATGTGTGCGAACGACTGGCGACGTCCCTCGGCGACTCGCGCGCCCTGCTCTGCCTAACGGGCGACGAGGCGTTCGCGTCCACGTCGCGGGCGCGTTTCGCAACACTGCGGCGCCACTATGAGGTTCGCCTCGGGAATCTGAGTCCGGATGACGTGCGGCAGTGGATCGGCGACCTGTTCGCGGACCCCGCGACGGCCAACGCGTGCACGACCCATCTCGCTCGTAACGGCGCGTTTACGCCACTCCTGGCTGCGCACACGCTCCACTCGCTCGTGGATCGCCACGTGCTCGCCCACGTCAACGGAACGTGGCGCGCCGTCGACGCGAAAGCGCTCGCGTCAGCGGCGTCGGAACCGAATGCGGGAGGCGTGCTCGCTCGTCGCCTGGACCTGCTTGCACCGAAGACGAGAGCCATCCTGGGTGAACTAGCCGTTCTTGGCGATGGCTTCGAGGTGGATGTGGCGCTTGCCGCCGGTGTCGGGGACGAGGCGGAGTTGCTCGACGCGATCGACGAGGCCCTCGCCGCCGCGCTGTTGTGCGAGGACGGTGGGGAACCTGGCGCGGCGTTCGCCTTTACGCATCGTGAGGTCGCGCGCGCCGCACGCGAGACGGTCGATCCCATGCGGCTTCGGCGTGTTCACGAACGCATTGCGCGCGGGCTGGAGCGGGTTCGGCCGGTCGCATTGTTCGAGATCGCCGAGCATTTCGATCGTTCGGGGATGTCAGACCGGGCCTTCGAATACGCGCTGCTCTCGGCCGCGCGGGCGATCAGTGTGCAGGCGTATCGTGATGCGGCCACCGCCTACCAGCGTGCGCGCGGACACGTGACCACCGCGGCCCAGCGGCGGCGGCTCGACGAGCTCGTCGCCGAGCTGCCCATTCTGCCGGGTCGCGCCGGCGTCGCCTAACGTCTACAGGACGTATCCATCGTCGACCGGCACCTCGACGCCGGTGATGTGCTGCGCGTCGTCGCCGGCGAGAAAGCACACCACTCGCGCGACGGTATCCGGCTCGATGAAGCGGCCGCCACCCGACGCCTCCATGGCGGCGTACGCCGCGTCCTCGGAACCGTGCGCGCGCACGAGCTCCTGAAAGAATGGCATCGTGCTCCACATCGGCGTTTTCACGCCTGCCGGACTCGCCACGTTGATCCGGATCGCGAGCCGCGCATCGCGGCATTCCTTGGCGGCTGTTCTCACCAGCATTCGCAGGGCGGCCTTGCTCGTCGAGTAGGCAGCCGCTCCTGCCGCGGGTCGAATGCCGGACGCCGATCCCACGTGGACGATCGCACCACCGGCCGCGCGCATCGCGCGGATGCCGTACTTCGTCGCCAGGAAGGCGCCGTCGAGATTCGTGCTCAGGACATGGCGCCACTCGGCGAGCGTGGTGTCGGCGAGCGGAGTTCCCGCCGATACCCCGACGCAGTTGGCGAGGATGTCGAGGCGCCCGTGGTTGGCGAGAATGGTGTCGGTCGTCGCGATCCAGTCGGCTTCGTCCCGCACATCGAGCTTGATGGCGCGGGTGCGGGAATCGGGGCCCGAAGTCGGAGGCGGCTTCAGGTCGGCGCCATATACCTGGGCGCCCGCACGTTCGAGCCTCGCGCTCACCGCTGCTCCAATTCCCGAGGCGCTACCCGTGACCAGGGCGATCTTGCCTGCGAAATCACTCATGGGAAGGTCAGGAATGCTGCGTGCCTAACGCAGACTGTCGAGGGGGGACGGTTTCACCCACGGCCGGCAGCCAGGCCGCGGGTCCTTCGGCATCGGCGCGACCGGAAAAGACTCCGCGTCCGCGGATCGAAGGCGGACCGTATCGCTCAAGTCATAGAGGTCGAGCCAAATCCCTTCCCTGGTGAGCGACGGGAGAACCAGCGAGTCGCGTCTGACGCCGATCGTCGCGAGGTAATCGCGGACGGCGGCTCGTGCCGACCTGTACGGCCGCGAGCCCCCGGACACGAGCCAGAGTCGCCGAAGGCCGCGGTACTGATCGACATCGCGCACGAACGCACGGGTCTCGTTCCGGTCGCACACCGAAGTTCGCCATTCCGCCAACTTCAGCCCATACCGCTCGCCGTAATAGAGCGCGCCAACGCGCGAGAGCGGGAAGATGTGTACGACGTCGCCAGGTTGGCGCTTTTGCTGCAGGTACGCGTAAAGCGCACGATTGTTCTCGATCTCGTACGGTGGGTGACCCTTGGCAAACGCCATGACGGGCGGCGCCAGCGCTGCCGCCACGACGACACCGCCTAACGGGCGACTGAGCGCTGCCGTCCAGCGTCGGAGTTGCTCGACTCCAGCGGCGATCGCCAGCACAACCGCGGGGGCGAGGTAAAACATCAGGCGCCCGCGAAGCGGGTACTGATGTGCAGCGGCCGCCAGGACGGCGAGCGCGAACGGGCCCAGGACAATCAACGCAACGTCGCGTCGCGTGCGCCACAGGCTCACGATGCCGAGGAGGCTCAGGGCCACGAACACGAAAGCGAGCGGATAGCGCAGCAGCGTTGGATCCGTGAACATTGAGAGCGACTGTGTCCAGAGCCAACGGAGCGTACGGCTCAGTGTGAACGGCAATGGCAGGAAGCCCGTACCCCAGAAGTCGTCCATGAATTCGCGCGTCGATGGCGTCATGCTTCGAAGCCCCGCCAGGATCGCGATGAGCGACGCAACCGCCCAGAGGGGAATCGTGATCAGGAGCGCGCGCGCGGCTGGTCGGTCTCGACCGATCAGCCACTCGACGACGAAGGCCGCGCCAATGCCTCCCATCACCACCACTGAGGCCTGCGAGAACCAGATGATCACGAACGCGGCCAGGCCGGTCAGCACGAGACGCCGCGTTGGCGTCCCGGGGTCACGCAGCGTGAGCGCGAGATAGGGGAGGACCATCGCGGCCGTCGCGTCGAAGATGTACTGCTTGACTTCGACGCCGTACTGGATAAACGGGATGCCGATCGCGAACAACCCGAGGGCAATTGCAGGCCCCCAGCCGCCGAGCGCCCGGTTCGTCAGTCGTTGGAATACAAGCACGCTCGCGACGGAGCAGACAAAGGGAAAGAATCGGAGGGCGAGCTCGTTCCTGCCTAACGTGTCGACGGCCAGCTTCTCGAACAGCAGGAAGCCGCGCGGTGCGACCTGGTCGAGCAGAAGGGGCTTCGTCAGCAGGTGGCTGAGCGGAAGACCGAGAATGTTCCGGGAAACGAGCAGCTCGTCGAGCCACAGGGACACATTCGAGAAATACGCCCAGGCTCGAATGGCGATACCCAGAACGATCAGCAGGACCAGCACTCTCGACCCTGCCAACGCCGAAACGGCCGGCGGTAGCGCGCCCGGCTCGGCACGAGCTCCGGCCGTATAGCGCGCGCCTGGCGTCGAGATGGTCGTCACCTGCCGCTCCAAAAGTAAAGAAGCGTTTCGATCCCGTTCCCGCGAAGTCGAAGCTAGCGTTCTCCGTCGCCCCCGGATACCGGCTCGTCGCCTGAGCACGGCGTTTCATCGAATCGCACTGGTGCCCGGGCGGCCGCACTGCATCCTCGGGATGTTCTCGCCTGACGGTGAGCCATGCGGTTCGTGTTCGTCACCATGTTCGTTGCGCTGACAAGCGTGCACGCCCAGTCACAGCGTTCCGCCGATACCGTCGGTGCGAGTTGGGAGTACGACAGCCAGCTCGGGCGTTATCGCGTCGAGGTGGTCGCGACCGGCGTACGGGTGCCATTCGGGATGGCCTTCCTTCCCGACTCGCGAGCGCTCGTCACCGATCGACCTGGCACACTCTGGCTTCTCGACATTCGCACCGGCGCGATGACCCGAGTCGCCGGCGTGCCCGCGGTCTCCGATTCGGTCGACGGCGGTCTGCTCGACATCGAAGTCCACCCCGACTACGCGCGCACCGGGTGGCTCTACTTCTCGTATTCCGAGAAGACCGACACCGGTAAGGCGACGGTGGTCGAGCGCGCTCGGCTCCGCGATGCGCGGCTCGTCGATCGCCAACGGCTCTTCACCGCGTATCCTGCGGTGGCTGGCGACTATCACTTTGGATCTCGCCTCGCGCTCAAGGATGGCTACCTGTTCATCACACTGGGAGAACGCGAGCTGAGCGCGCTCGCGCAGGAGCTCTGGACCGACCTTGGCAAGATCGTCCGGCTGTACGATGATGGTCGGATACCTAACGACAACCCGTTCGTCGGACGCGCGGGTGCGAGACCCGAGATCTGGAGCTACGGCCACCGGAATCCGCACGGGCTCGCGTTCCATCCGCTAACCGGTGAGCTGTGGGAATCCGAGCACGGTCCGCTTGGCGGTGACGAGATCAACGTCATCAAGCGCGGCCTGAACTACGGGTGGCCGACGGTGACGTTTGGCCGGGAGTACGATGGCGGCCCGGTGGGCGACGGCCTAACGCAGGCGCCGGGCATGGAGCCTCCGGTCTTTCATTATGCCACGTCGGCCGCGCTCTCGGGCATCGCGTTCTACACAGGCTCGGCGTTCCCGCAGTGGCGCAACAACCTGTTCGTCGGGGCGATGACGCCGCGATTCCTGGCGCGGTTGGTCGTCGCGAACGGTCGGGTGGAGCGCGAGGAGAAGTTGCTGCTGGAGAAGAAGTGGCGCGTCCGGGTGGTTCAGACCGGTCCTGACGGCTTCCTCTACCTGGGTGTTCAACGCGCATCCGACGGGACCGGCGGCGTCATCGCGCGGATCCGGCCGGTGGTGGAATAGTCAGGGTTGGACTGCGAGCGTTGACTCGATCCGTCCCGTCTTGAATGTAGGAGCATGTTGGCGACATCCCGTCATCACCACGCCCGCGTGTTCTGGGCCCTGCAGCTCGGTGGCTGGACCGCGTATGCGATCGCGCTCATGGTGCCGTGGCTCGGGCGATTCCCGATCTCGGTAATGTGGTCGAACAAGCTCGTGATTGCCGCAACGGGGCTCGTCACCAGCTCGGTGTTGCGACTTGTGTACCGCCGGGTTGCCCATGAGGGGGTGGGGCTCTCACCGTTGTGTGTCATGGCCGTCGCCGCTTCCGTAGTGGGCGCGGTCGTCTGGAATGGGGCGGCGTCCGCCATCCTCGGCCGGTCTCTCCAGAATGATTCCGTGCTGCTCGGCGCGTTAGGCAGGACATTTCCCCGCTTCGACGGCGTGCTCTATCACGCGCTCGTGCTGCTGACATGGAGCCTGCTCTATCTCGGGGCCCGGCACTACCGGGCGCTCGTGGCGGAGCGCGAACGGAGTCTCAAGGCGGAGTCGTTGGCGCGC
>DATCGG010000103.1:0-17232 GCA_036509075.1 Gemmatimonadaceae bacterium | reverse complement strand
CGTACGCGCGCATTCACTCGATCAGCAGTCCGTCGTGATCACGACGCGCCGCGCGACGTTGATGCAGTATGCCGGGCGGGATGCGGAGGCAATCCCGTTCCTTCACGAAGCGCTGGAGCTCGACAGCACGTTCTTCCATGCCCGCGCAGAGCTCGCCGTGGCCTTCGTGGCCACCGGCCAGCTCGATTCCGCGCGACGGGTTGTGCCACGCGCGATGCTCAACCCGGGCAGTGGCGAAGCGGCGATGCCGACGTGGGTGTTCGTCCAGCTCGGCGACACCGCCACGGCGCGCCACCTGGTGGGCGAATACGAAGCGGCACGCAAGCAAACGTATGTGGCCGCGGACGCACTGGCCGCGATGTATGCCTCGCTCGGTGATTCGACTCGGGCGCTGCAGCTTCTCGAAGAAGCGGCGGACGAGCGGGCGTTCACGCTGGTGTTTCTCGCGAATTACCCGATGTTCAACTCGCTCCACAAGAGTGCGAGGTTCAGGCGGCTGGTGGAGCGGATCGGCGTGGTGCCGCCTCCTGCCTAACGCCGACTTTAACGGCGGCTAAGGTCTGGGCATCTTGGTGCCACGAGCCGGTGTGAGACGGGAGACGGCAGAAAACTGCAGCGGGCAGACCGCAGACCGCAGACGGCAGATTGCAGAGGGCACAGGGATCCAGTTCCTCTCCCGTCTGCCATCTGCCGTCTGCCATCTGCCATCTGCCCCCTGCCGTCTACCGTCTGCAGTTCTCTGCCGTCTCCCGTCTGGGGTTTCGCCGTCTGCCGTACTCGGTTGCGCCGGAATGACAGCACGGCCATATGTCGATAGAATCAACACTCGACCCCACCGCCAACCCTGATCATGCCTACCAAACCTCTCGGCATCGGCTTCATCGGCAGCGGCTTCAACACGCGATTCCACATCCAGGGCTTCCAGGCCATCCGCGACGCCGATGTGCGCGGCGTCTGGAGCCCCAACAAGAAGAACGCGGCATCAGCCGCGGCGCTCGCGCGCACGCTGGACGTCGGCGACGCAAAGTCGTACGCCACGATCACCGACATGGTCGCCGACCCCGAGATCGAAGCCATCTGGCTGTGCGGGCCGAACCACGCCCGCATCGAAAACGTCGAGGAGCTCGTGCACGCGATCGAGTCCGGCAAGGGGACGCTCAAGGGCATCGCGTGTGAGAAACCGCTCGCCCGCAACGTCGCCGAAGCGAAACAGGTGCTCGAGCTCGTTAGGCGCGTCGACCTGCCGCACGGCTACCTCGAGAACCAGGTCTTCACTCCGCAGGTCGAGACGGGGAAAAACCTGCTCTGGGCGCGCGGCGCGGCCACGACCGGGCGGCCCTATCTCGCTCGGGCGGCCGAGGAGCACAGCGGCCCGCACGGACCCTGGTTCTGGCGCGGGAACCTTCAGGGTGGCGGCGTGCTCAACGACATGATGTGCCACTCGGCCCTCGTCGTCAGGCACCTGCTCACCAAACCGGGCGAGCCGTACGACACCGTGAAGCCGGTGCGCATCACGGGACACATCGCAAGCCTCAAGTGGTCGCGACCCGAGTACGCGAAGGTCCTGTCGAAGACGATGGACAAGGGCCTCGACTACACGAAGACGCCGTCCGAGGACTTCGCGAACGTCGTCATCGAGTTCGAGACGAGCGACGGATACAAGGTACTTGGCGAAGCCAGCACGTCGTGGAGCTTCGTAGGCGCCGGCCTGCGCCTCTCGGCCGAGTTGTTAGGCCCCGAGTACTCGATGAGCTGGAACACGCTCGACTCGGGGCTCAAGCTGTTCTTCAGCCGGCGGGTGAAAGGAACGCAGGGCGAGGATCTCGTCGAGAAGCAGAATGCCGAGATGGGCCTCATGCCGGTGGTCGCGGGCGAAGCGATGGCCTACGGCTACGAGGCCGAGGATCGCCATTTTGTGCGCGTCTTCCAGGGCAAGGAGAAGGCGAGGCTGACGTTCGAGGACGGCCTCGAGGTGGTGAAGGTCCTCATGGCCGCATACGCGAGCGCCGAAGCAGGAAAGACGCTCGACTTTCCGCCGAAGGGGCTCGACAAGTTCGTGCCCAAGGTGGCGAAGGGTGAGTGGAAGCCGTGACGAGTCCGGCGAGGGCACGACGTGAAACGCGGAGCTCGGCGCTCGTTCAGACTGTCGACATCGAGACGCCGGAGCTGGTCACGTTCAGTTACACGATCGCCGGCGTGGGATCACGCGTAGCGGCGGCGCTGATCGATTATCTGCTCTGCCTCGTCCTCTTCATCGCCCTCCTGATCACGCTCGCGTTTGTCGGCGCCAATCGCCTCGTGTCGTTCGGCGGCACGTCGTCGGAAGCGTGGGCCCTCGCAATCGTGGTGCTTGGTCAGTTCTTCATCCTCTGGGGCTACTATGTGCTCTGGGAGGGACTCGCCGATGGCCAGACACCAGGCAAGCGGTACATGCGGCTTCGCGTCGTGAGCGATGGCGGCTACTCGGTGTCGTTCGCCGGTTCGGCGATCCGGAATCTCGTGAGAATACTCGACATGCAACCGCTGTTCACGTACGGCGTGGGCATCGGAAGCATTGTCCTGACCAAGCAGGGTAAGCGACTTGGAGATCTGGCCGCTGGGACGCTGGTGGTGCGTGAGCAGGTTGTTCGGGAATCGGGAATCGGGAATCGGGAATCGGTTGAACGGCGCGGAACGACCACCGCCCAGCCGGTTGCTGCCGCTGTGCGACACGCTCGGCTCAACGACGACGAGTACGCGGTGCTCGAGCGGTTCATCGAGCGGCGCGAGTCGCTCGATCCAGCGCGACGCGCGGTCCTGGCGACGCGACTCGTCGAACGGTTCTCGAGCGCGCTCAGTGGCCATCCCGCGGTCGCGGGAGGGCCGAGCGACCAGCTGTTCGAGCTGTACGCTGACGAACGCCAGGCGCGCGCGAGTGGCGCGGTCGTGGGGCGTGAGACGGGCGCGGCGCGCGAACGTCACGCGATCGTCGCGTCAGGCACGCCGCGGTGGTCGTCGTTCGCGAAGCAGCTCGATCGCGCACAGCGGAGCGGGCTCAAGTCCCTTGGCGAAGACGGCGTGCGCGACTTCGTGGCCGAGTATCGCGATCTCGCCGCCGATCTCGCGCGGCTGCAGACGGCGGCGCGCGGGCGCGAGCGTGAGGAGGTGTTCTATCTGAGCCGGCTCATGGCCGGCGCGCACAACCTGCTCTATCGCGGACGGTCGCTGACGTTCAAGGATGTGTGGCGAACGTTCGCGGTGGACGCGCCACGCGAGGTACGCCGCTCGTTAGGTCCGATCGCGCTGGCCGCCGGGCTGCTATTCGGCCCGGCGGCGATCGCCTACACGGCGGTGGTCCGGGATCCCGGGGTGGCCCGCGTGTTCATCCCCACCGCCATGTTGGACCGCGCAGAGGATGGCGTGAGGCGCGCGAAAACGGGGCGCGGGTACATCTCCGATCCCGAGCTCTTTCGGCCCGTCATGGCCACGAGTATCATCGCCAACAACGTGCAGGTGACGTTCGCGGCGTTCGCGATGGGGATCGCGTTCGGGATCGGCACGGTGATCGTGCTGGTGACGAATGGGGTGAGCCTCGGCGGAGTGTTCGGGCTCTACGCGTCGAAGGGAATTGCGTCGCTGCTCGTGAAGTTCGTCGCGCCGCACGGCGTCCTCGAGCTGTCGGCGATCTGCATCGCGGGCGGCGCGGGGTTTCTCCTGGCGGCGGGGCTACTCGTTCCAGGAAACCGGCCGAGGAGCGAGGCCCTCCGCGCGAATGCGCGGCGAGCGGTTCGTCTCGTTGCCGCGTCCACCGTGCTGTTGTTGATCGCCGGGACGCTCGAGGGCTTCGTGTCGCCGATCGAAACGTGGCCGCTTGCGTGGAAGCTCGCGGTGTCGGCATCGACGGCGGTGTTTCTTGTGATCTACTTGTCAGGCGGCCGGGCCCGCGTTAGGCACCCTCAACCGGCCGAGAGCTCCGAGCCGTCCGACCTGCTCGCTCTCGGGGCATCAGGGAACAACCGTTAGCACGAACAGGAGATCGAATTGAACCTACGCTGCTTCGTCCTCGCCATCGTGATGGCGGGAGCATCATCCACGGGCGCACAGACCCCGACGTATGACCTGGTCATCCGCGGGGGCCGGATCGTCGACGGTACCGGGGCACCTTCGTACCGAGCCGACCTCGCTGTGCTGAATGGACGTATCAGCGTCATTGGTCGCCCGGATACCACGAAAGCGCGCCGCGTCATCGACGCTACAGGGTTGGTCGTGGCTCCCGGGTTCATCGACATGATGGGTCAGAGCGCGGACATGTTCACGCGCGGGCCGGCCGACGTCGCGATCAATCTGCTGTCGCAGGGCATCACCACCATCAACGCCGGCGAGGGCGAATCGTCCGCGCCGGTCGCATCAGGAGCGGCTGGCGCGGTGGGTTGGAGCACAATGCGCGAGTATTTTCGGCGACTCGAGGCCGCAGGGACTCCGCTCAACGTCGCGCAGACCGTGGGGCACACCACGATCCGTCAGATCGTGATCGGTGATTCCGCGCGGCAGGCTTCGCCCGCGGAGCTTCAGCGCATGCGTGGTATGGTGGAAGAGGCGATGCAGGCGGGCGCCATCGGGGTGTCGACAGCGCTCATCTATCCACCGGCCGTGTACGCCAGCGAGGAGGAGATCACCGCGTTGACGTCGGTCGCCGGCCGGTACGGCGGCCGCTACTTCACGCACATGCGCAACGAGGGCGATCGACTGCTCGAGGCGATCGACGAGGCACTGCGCATCGGCCGCAACGCGCGCACGCCCGTCCACATCTTCCACCTGAAGACGGCTGGCCAAGCCAACTGGGGGAAGATGGACCTCGCACTCGCACGGATTCGCGAGGCGCGCGCCGGTGGCCAGGACGTGGCCGTCGATGTCTACCCGTACGTGAACAACGGCCTCGATATCCGCGCGCTCATCCACCCCCGCAACGCCGAGGCGGGCCAGGACGCGTTGACGAAGCGACTCGGGGATCCCGCGATGCGCGCGCGCATCCGCAAAGAGATGGAGGAGGAGACTGGCTGGGAGAATTGGTACGTCCACGCCGGCCGCGACTGGGACCGCATCGTCCTCGGCGGCATCACCAACCCGGAGTACAAGCAATACGGCGGTCTCTCGATCAAGGCGATCGCCGATCGGGTAAAGAAGGACCCATGGGATGTGTTCTTCGCGATCGCCGAGTCCGGGCCTGCGTTCGCGATGCCGCAGTCCATGTCAGAGGCGAACAAGATCAAGGCGATGCGCGAGGAGTTCACGTCGTTCGATACCGACGTCGGCCCGGCCTCGAACGCCATCGCGACGCATCCGCGGGCCTACGGCGCGTTTCCTCGTATCTTCGCGCGCTACGTCCGCGAGCTCGGTGTGCTCTCGCTGGAAGGAGCGGTGCAGCGAGCGAGCGCCGTCGCAGCCAACGAGATCGGTGCATACGACCGCGGGCGTCTCGCTCCCGGGCTCGCCGCGGACATCGTGCTCTTCGATCCACTCAGGATACGCGACCGCGCGACGTTCGCCGAGCCGTCGCTGCCGTCGGAGGGCGTGATTTACACGATGGTCAACGGCGTCGTGGTGTTCGAGGCCGGCAAATATACCGGCGCCAAACCCGGCGTCGTGCTGCGCGGACCTGGTTGGGACGGTCGCAAGTAGTCGACGGCGCAACCAGCATCGTGCAAGCGGGCGAAATGCGTCGCACCGAGCCCTCACCGCCGCGATAGCGAGTCAAGTCCCGCGCGAGCATGGTCGACCACGGGCTTCAGATCGGGATCACCGCCGCCCCACAATCCGATGACGCGGCGATACATGCGCGCAGCTTCCTCCGGCCTTCCCCGCCGAGCCGCGAGATCGCCAGCGAGCGACCACGCTTGCCCCATCCAGGGTTGCGGATCGCTGAACAGCAAACCGAGGCTGTATTGGAAAGGCCGGTACTCGAGAACACGCTCGATCTCCGCGAGCTGCTTCTCGGCGCCGGCGGTGTCTCGCAATGCCACGTGATAGGTGGCGGACCACAGGTATTCACCGCCAGCCCGCGCAAACCGGGTCTGGTTGACGGATGGGGCCATGGCCGAGTCCATCCGCGCCAGTGATCGCCTCGCACCAGCCGTATCACCGGCGGCGAGAAGCTCCGGGAACCCTGGCTCGGGGACCATAATCGCGGGATTCGCGCGAACCATTGAATCGATCCGCGCACGAGCTTGTCGTGCTCGAGCAGAGTCCACCGGCGGGGGCCGATACCGGCCCAGGAGAGCATTGAGGCTGGCGATCGTGCTGGTGAAGAGCCGAGTGGTGTCCCGCCTGGGATCGGCGGCTGCTTCATCGAGCACTCGTCGCGCCTCGCTGCCCAGGTCGGACTTGACCAGCGCCTCGAACCGATCCCAGAAAAGCGCCCTTCGGCTCGCAGGCGTGCCTAACGCCGCTGCACGTTCGAGCTCGGCGCTTGCCGCGTGATGATCGCCCAGGAGCAGTAGAGCTTGGCCGAGGTATTCGTGTGGGTGGCGGTCGTTAGGTGCGACAGCGGCCCATCGGTCCGCCAGCGCGCGAGCCTCCTCGAGACTCGCGCGCGAACTGGCCCGTGATTCGTTCGTCACCTCGGCGTAAGGGTCGACACCCGGGACGTTCCGACGAACGAGCCGCGGAATCGTGATCACGCTGTCGCCGTCTCGCTTCACCGGCGAAACGAACCAGCACTCCCAGGTGACGGTAGAACATCCGTCGCGAGTCTCGGCGAAGAGCATGGCGAACAGCGGCGGATACGCCCGCGAGTAGGTCGGGTCCAGATCGACTGCGTGGCGAAGCGCTCGCAAAGCGGTGGACCAGCTCGACCGGAACATCAACCGAGTGGAATCGCCGCCCGGCGCGATCATCACGTAGTCGTCAAAGCTGCACTGCCCAAGGGTTGCCGCCGCGTCGAGGTTGTTGGGGTTGGCCCGAACAGCGGCCACGTAACGGTCGCAGGGCGGCGCAGGCGTTGGGGCTGTTTGGAGCGCAGGGAGCGCGGGCGCCAAAAGCACGGAGCAAACCACCAGTCGCAGCAGGCTTCGGCTCTGCATGGTGACCCCCAGTCGTTCAGTTGGAACTGCGTTCCTATTCTGCGTACCTTTCTCACCGGCCGTAAGCAGGCGGCCACCCGTCCGCGGAAAGGGATTATGCCACCTGCGCGTTGCCGCCGCATCGCAGTTTGCGCCGAGCACCGACACCTCTTGCCCGTCAGGCGGACACCGGGCCCATGGAGGCGTCATGTCTCAGCCGCTGCCCGCCCATCCGGATCTCGAGCACCTGCGCAAGCAAGCCAAGGCGCTGCTTCGGGATCTCCGTACCCGCGATGCCGAAGCGAAGCTGGCGGATGCGTTGCATCTCGTCGCGCGCCAATACGGGTTCCCCAATTGGCCAAAGCTCAAGGCGCACGTTAGATCCATCGTCCAGTCGGCCGGCGGGAGCATGGCGTCGCCGAGATGGACGTCGACGGCACCGAGCATGTGGGCGAAAACGGCTACGCGTTGACCGCGGCCTGGCGTACTCCACACATGCTGGAGACCATCGCGACGAAAGGAGGCGAGCGCGTTGGAAGCGGGCAGTACGAAGTCTCGCCGGACGGGCTCACGCTGACGATCACCGGACCCGAGCAGGTGATCGTGCTGGTGCGTGCCTAACGCGCTTCTTCCTTGGGGCCGAACATGAAGATCCCGAGCAGAAAGACAACGACGGTGACGACAAAGCCGCCGCTGATCATGAGGACCCACTCGAGGACGGGGACGTCGATCCGCCAGCCGAGCCAGAACACGCCGGCGGCCGCGAGGGCGATACCGAGAATCTTCACGTGGTCGAACAACGTCGGACCTGGGATCGGCCCGGAGTCGACCGGATCGTTAGGAAGGGTGACGTCGGGTCCCTGCGGATCGTACAGCACCAACTGGTGCTCGCGCGCGAGCTCGACGATCGCATCGATGACGGCGTCGTCCGCGCCCCAGCGAATACTGAGGAGCAGGAGACGGTCGGTTTGCTCCGGGGGAGTATCCGCCCAAGGCCCATGTCCAGCCTCGGGAAACCGTCGGAGCAATTCGTTCGACACCGTGGCGATGGCGGCGCTTGGCTCGAACGCGCTGTCGTCGCCGCGGTCGTAGTATGGCTGGAGGAGGCGCTCGGCTTCGTCGGCGTCGACGACGACAGGCGCCTTCCACAGAAGCAGCGTCATGCTCATGCGGAGACGCTAGCGCTACCGCGCCCCCGCCACCAGAGGGCGCGGAGTCAGCAATGGCGCACCGCTGACGCACGAACGTACCTTGTTCCACGTGACGACTGACGAGAGAACGTTCGACGCGATCGTGATCGGCTCGGGCATCTCCGGTGGTTGGGCCGCCAAGGAGCTCTGTCAACTCGGCCTCAAGACGCTCGTGCTCGAGCGCGGTCGAGACGTGCAGCACGTTAAAGATTATCCGACGGCGAACATGGCGCCGTGGGAGCTGCCGCACCGCGGCTACAACCCGCGCAAGCTGATCGAGGAGAATCCGCTCATCAGCAAGGCTGCGGGGTACGGTGAGGCCACCGCACACTTTTTCGTGAAAGACGCGGACCATCCGTACGTCCAGGAAAAGCCCTTCGACTGGATTCGCGGCTACCAGGTGGGCGGCAAGTCGCTCATCTGGGGACGCGCCACGCAGCGGTGGAGCCGGCACGAATTCGTCGCGCCCGAGAAGCTCGGCTATGGCATGAACTGGCCGATCACGTACGAAGACGTTGCGCCGTGGTATTCACACGTCGAGCAGTTCATCGGCGTGTGCGGCAACTACGATCGCCTGGACGCGATGCCAGACGGCGAGTTCCTTCCACCCTTCGACTTCAATTGCGTCGAGAAGCACATGAGCGACGCAATTCACGCGCGGTACCGGAACCGCTGGGTGGTGCAGGGACGCTGGGCACACCTCTCGAAGCCAAAGCCGATCCACCTCCAGCAGGGTCGCGGCAGCTGCCAGGCGCGCAATCTCTGCATGCGAGGCTGTCCTTTCGGGGGATACTTCAGCTCCAACTCATCTACGCTACCGTGGGCCGCGAAAACCGGGAACCTCACGGTCCGTCCGCACTCGGTGGTGCACTCGATCGTCTACGACCCGAAGACCGGTAAGGCGTCTGGTGTACGCGCCATCGACGCGGACACGCACCAGCAGCTCGAGTACAACGCGCGCGTCGTCTTCGTGAACGGCTCGGCGCTCAACTCGACGCTCGTACTGCTCAACTCCACGTCGTCGCGATTCCCCCAAGGCCTCGGCAACGACAGCGGCCTCCTCGGCAAGTATGTCATGCACCACAACTATCGCGTGGAGGGACACGGACGCATCGACGGCTTCACCGACAAATACTTCTTCGGACGTAATCCGACCGAGTGCATCCTGGTGAACTTCAGGAACCTCGGAAAACAGGACACGGATTTTGTCGGCGGCTACACGACATTTACCGGCGCATATCGCGAGCGCGGCGTGGAAACGGACGACCTCGCGGGCGAGGCCTTCAAGGACGCGCAGACGAAGCCTGGACCCTGGGGCATCTACATGTACATGCAGGGCGAGACCATCCCCAAGGAGTCCAACCACGTCCGCCTGCACGAAACGAAGAAGGACCAGTGGGGGATCCCGCTTCTCGTCGTGAACGTGGACTATGATGACAACGACGCGCGCATGATCAAGGACTGGCGCACGCAGGCCGCCGAGATGCTCGAGGTCGCGGGATGCCACGACATCGAGACTCACGACAAAGGGTGGGCACCTGGGCTCGACATTCACGAGATGGGCGGCGCGCGGATGGGCAAGGATCCGAATCGGTCCGTCCTCAACGAGTGGAACCAGGTGCACGGTTGCCCTAACGTGTTCGTCACCGACGGCGCGTGCATGACGTCGACAGGGAACCAGAGCCCCTCCATCCTTTACATGACGCTCACGGCGCGCGCGGTCAACCACGCAGTGGACCTGCTCAAGCGACGGGAGCTTTGACGATGCCGCCGATGAACAGGCGTGAAGCCCTCAAGGCCGCGGGTCTGATCGCGGGCGGCGCGTTCCTGGTATCCGATGGAATCCTTACCGCCTGCCGTGGTGAGACGCGCGCGCGGCCAAGCGATCGACTGCTCAACGTGGACCAGCAGTCGCTGGCCGAGGAGATCGCGGACACGCTGCTGCCCACGACGGCGTCGTCACCCGGCGCGAAAGCAGCCGGCGTCGGCGCCGCCATGAATCTGATTGTCAGCGACTGCTACAAGGCGGAGGACCGGCAGCAGGTGCTGAGCGCCCTCGAGACGTTCCGCACGACCTGTCGCTCGAAGCGTGGCAAGGACTTTGTCGACCTCACGCGAACCGACCGCGAGTCGTTCGTCCGAAACGTGGCGAAAGAGGATTGGTTCGGACCGGTGCGAGAGCTCGCGCTCGGCGCGTACTTCTCATCCGAGATGGGGATGACCAAGGCGCTGCGTTACGTGCTCGTGCCCGGGAAGTACGTCGGCTGCATGCCGCTGGAGCCTGGCCAGCCCGCCTGGGGATAACCGCGGTACCAGGTCCGGCGTAGCGCCTGCGTCAATCTGCGTTCCTGCTTTTGTCGGCGAGATGATGCCTTCCGGGAGAGCGGCGGGTCACGAATGATGCCAGATGCTCACCGGTCAGCGTCGATCTCGCCGTCACGAGATCTGCCGGCGTGCCCTCGAACACGATTCGCCCGCCGTCGTGCCCCGCGCCGGGACCGAGATCGATGATCCAGTCGGCGTGTGCCATCACGGCCTGGTGATGCTCGATCACGATCACCGACTTCCCGGAGTCGACCAGCCGATCCAGCAGCGCAAGCAGTTGCTCGAGGTCTGCCAGGTGAAGGCCGCTCGTTGGCTCGTCGAGCACGTAGATGCCGCCCTCTTCACCCATGTGCGTCGCGAGCTTGAGCCGCTGGCGCTCCCCACCCGACAGCGTCGTGAGCGGTTGGCCGAGTCGCAGGTAGCCGAGCCCGACGTCGGCCATGCGCTGGAGGATCGCGTGCGCGGGCGGCGTGTTCGCCTTGCCGTTCCCGAAGAAGCCTAACGCGCCATCGACCGGCAGGTCGAGCACCTCGGCGATGTTGAGCCCGCCGAGTCGGTATTCGAGCACCGACGCCTGGAACCGCTTGCCCTCGCAGTCTTCGCAGATCGTCGACACACCGGCCATCATCCCGAGGTCGGTGTAGATCACGCCTGCGCCGTTGCAGGTCGGGCAGGCACCCTCGGAGTTGGCGCTGAACAGGGCGGGCTTCACGCCGTTGGCCTTCGCGAACGCCTTGCGAATGGGCTCCAGCAGATCGGTATACGTCGCCGGATTGCTCCGGCGCGAGCCACGGATCGCGGTCTGATCGATTGCAACCACGCCATCGCGGCCGCTCACCGAGCCGTGGATCAGCGAGCTCTTGCCCGACCCCGCCACACCGGTCACGACCACCAATACGCCTAACGGGATATCGACGTCGACATTCTTCAGGTTGTGCGTGCGGGCGCCGCGCACCTTCATCGCACCCGCCGACTTGCGCACAGACGGCTTGAGCGAGGCACGATCGCTCAGGTGGCGTCCGGTGAGAGTGTCGCTGGCCGTCAGGCTCTCGACTGTCCCCTCGAAGACGACCTCGCCGCCTGCGGTACCGGCGCCGGGGCCCAGGTCCACGGCGTGATCGGCGATTGCGATCATCTCCGGCTTGTGCTCGACGACAAGGACGGTGTTGCCCTTGTCCCGCAGCCGGAGCAACAAGTCGTTCATCCGTTGGATGTCGTGCGGGTGCAGTCCGATCGTCGGCTCGTCGAAGACATACGTCACGTCGGTGAGCGACGACCCGAGATGACGGATCATCTTCGTACGCTGTGCCTCGCCGCCCGACAACGTGCCCGACGGACGATCGAGACTCAGATAGCCGAGCCCGATCTCCAGAACGAATCGAGCGTGTGCTGTAGCGATGCCACGAGGGGCGCAACTGACGGCTCCTTCAGATCGCGGAGCCAGTCGGCCAGATCGTTGATCTGCATCGCGCAGGCTTGAGCGATGTTGATCTTCCTGATCTTCGATGACCGGGCCGCCTCGTTGAGGCGCGTGCCACCACATTCGGGACAGATAGTGAACGTGACCGCGCGTTCCACGAAAGCGCGGATGTGCGGCTGCATCGCGTCCACGTCCTTGGACAGGATCGACTTCTGGATCTTCGGGACGAGGCCCTCGTACGTGAGGTTGATGCCGTTGACCTTGACCTTCCTCGGCTCGCCGTAGAGGAACGTGTCGCGCTCCTTCTTCGTGTACTTCCTGATGGGCTTATCCGCGTCGAGCCCCGCGGAAGCAAAGATCTTCACCGCCCAACCTTCGGCGGTATAGCCGGGCACCGTGATCGCGCCCCCATTGAGCGACTTGCTCTCGTCGAACAGCTGCGTGAGGTCGATGTCGTTGACCTGCCCCATGCCCTCGCATCGCGGGCACATGCCGCCGAAGTAGACGATGTCCCGCACGACGATCCGTTGGCCCTTGCCCTTGTCCACGTTCATCGCGCCGCTCGCCTTGCGCATCGGCACGTTGAACGAGAAGGCGGTGGGAGGACCGATCCGCGGCTTGCCGATGCGGCTCCACAACACGCGCAGCATCGCGTTGGCGTCCGTGACGGTGCCGACTGTCGAGCGGGCGTTGGCGCCCATGCGCTCCTGGTCGACGATGATCGCTGTCGTTAGGCCGGTCAGGACATCGACCTCGGGCCGATCCAGCGTCGGCATGAATCCCTGGACGAACGCGCTGTAGGTCTCGTTGATCAGCCGCTGGGACTCAGCCGCGATCGTGCCGAACACCAGCGACGACTTGCCCGATCCCGAGACGCCCGTGAAGACCGTGAGGCGCCGCTTGGGGATGTCGACGCTCACGTCCTTCAGGTTGTTCACGCGGGCGCCCTGGACGCGGATCAGGTCGTGGCTGTCCGCGGGGTGCTCATTGGAGGATGTCATCACGCTACTGTCGCTCGAATTCCCACACGTTGTCCTGATCACGGCCTGCTCCGACAATTCGCTCGCTGGCCCGAAGGCGGCGGCCATCCTCACTGAGCTCGTAACGCCACGTCATAACCACGGCCGTTTCGCCTGGCCCCATTCGATCTTCGGTGACCAGTGCGTTGTCGTCCCAATGACAGCGGGAGCTCTCGGTTATGCTCACGACCGTCTCGCGGCCATCCGTACTGCGATCGAACGCGAACTCGACGGCGTCATCCGCGCTGGCGAACCGGGCCGAGCACTGAAATCGCGGATCGTCATGCTCGATCCGCAGCACTGCGCTCATGATGGCTGCGGCGTTCGCGCTCAGGACGCTCGACGCGCGATCGAGGGCATACACGCCGGAGAAATTGGGCTTGGTGGCCATCGTCCGAGCCGTTGACACGCACCTAACGCCTGAGTTTGCGCTGCAAGCGAGTCCAAAGAGAGCAACTACGTCACGTCGGCGGCGCCTGCCGGAGCTCTCGGCAGCAACCTCGCAAAGCCAATACCGGCAATCAGCATGACGATGTTTCCGATCTGGCTCAGTCGGACTTGAGCAAGAATGATCTCGCCCATGATCAATAATGCGCCAAGGCCGAGAGCGAGTGCCGGCCAACGAAATGGGCCGGCGGGAGACGCGAGCGCGAATACAGCCAGTGCGGTTCCGACGAAGAACGCAAGCAGGCCCGGTACGAGCGCGGCGAACACCGCTGGTGACTGGAACACGTTGAAGAGCGTGATCGCGGCTTCCCGGTTGGCGCCCGCAGCAATGAAGCGTCCGAGCAGCATCTCAGACACGAACACGCCCGAAAGCGCGCCCACTGAAGCGAACATGAGAATGCGCGCCGCATAACCGGCACGCGGTCGGCGACTCGCTACCACGCTCGTGAGTGCGCCGATACCTGGAACGAACAGGAGCAGCCCGATGAATAGGAGGAGGTGGGCTGCATACCATCGCATGGGCGATTCGGCCACAATCGCGACCTGAACCGCCGGGTCCCAATCCTCTGCGGGATGAATGAGGTCCCCGACGCTCATCAACCCCGGTCCGACGATCAGGCTCGCGGCCGATATTGCCGCTCGGTAGCTAGGCGAGGCAGCCACAGGGCCTCCGCTGAGTGCACGACGGCTACATCAGAGAGTAACGTCCTCGGGGTCTGGGGACAACCGAGAAATTGTTAGGCATCCGACGGCACAGTGGCGGCTTCGGCCGGCCACGGACCCATGAGCATCGGCTGAAAGGGAAAGACTTCCGCCGCGAACACGCCACCGGCGACCGCCGGATCTCGCTCAGCGACCGCACGCGCGCCATCGAGGGACGGAGCGCGGATCACGGCGAACGCGAACGTCGTGGGATCTCGCTGCAGGGTGCGACCCGCAAAGACCAACGTTCCCGCCGTGAGCAACTCCTGCGAGTAGATCCAGTGGCGCGCGGCGAGCGCCTGCTCATCCGGGGTCGGCCCGCCGGTGAGCATCGCGAGACGGGCGGGCCGGAGTGTGTACAGAAACAGTCCGGTCGGAACTTGTCGCGGATCGGCGATGTGCATGAGTGGACACCGGAGGCGAGGAACCCGCTTGCGACCCTAGGGCCGAGGGACGTCGGGCATGAAGTCGGAAGGTTGACGCCCGAGCTGCTCTGGCGAAAGCCCGATGTTGATTCGAATAGCCGATCCGGTGATCTCGCCCAGCTTGAGTCCCTCGAGATAGTTTACGCGCCGTGTCGGAAAGTGAACACCTGCGACGGTGGTCCACGCTTCGTAGTGCATGTCTCTCCGAACTGGACGGTCCGGATTCGCGAGGGAAATGCCGGACGACTTGAGCGGTAGCGCGGTCGTGGAATCCAGAGTGAAATCGTCAGCGTTATCGCCGTGTGCGATGCGCAAAACGTTCGGTGCGGGCGACGAAACGGTGAACCCCGCCACTCGATCCGCCAGCCACTGGTTGAATTGGAAACCGGACAGGTAGCTCTGAGCGAACCGCAGCTCGCCGCCGGCGAGGTCGATCGCCTTGCCCGTCGTGCGAAGCGGGTCGGAGCCGCCCCTGTCCGGGAGGATTTCCCATCCGGAGCTTGCGCTGCCGTCGTAGAATGAGGCACCGGTGAGTCGTGGATTAGTTCTCGATTACACCCGGTAACGCGATCAAAGTCCAACTGGTCAGGCCGATCCAGGACGTCAGAATACGGCAGTCTTCAGTCCGCCGGAGAACCGCGCATGGGGAGGCCGATGCCATGATTCGACGACTTCTGGTTGCCGCGTCTCTACTTCCATGGGGAGTGGGATGGGCTCAACAGGCCGACACGACCAAGCCCGCGAGCGCCGCGCAGGAGCCCACCTGGTCGATGCCACCGCGGAGCCTCGATCTCTACGCGGGGCTCAGGTCGAACGGAGGCACCCATTTCATGATGGGCGCGAAGTACGGGCGCCGGCTGCCGTCGTCGAGGAACATGGGCATCGCCGGATTTGGGGAGGTCGCCTTTGCCAGCCAAACCGAATTTCTGGTGGGGGCCCTTTTCCAGATCATGCCGGTGAACCGTTTGCTATTGGAAACAGGTCCCGGCGGCGAGTTCGACGGGGGCAGCAATTTCTTCTGGCGCGTGAGCGGAGAATACGAGCTGCAGGCCCGTAAACTGTTCATCATCCCGAAGTTCTACCTCGACTTCGTGAACGGCACGACGGTGGTCGGCTATGGCGTCGCCATCGGTCGCGGCCGCTGACCAGCCGCAACAGCCTAACACATAACGTCGAGGGCCGTCGCGCGGGCGGAGCGCTGGTTTACTCCGCCCGCAGCGCCTCGACGGGATCGATGCGCGCCGCCCGTTGCGCGGGCAGGTAACCTGCGAGCGTCGCGACCATCAGAAGGAGCACGCACACACCGGCAAGCGTCAGTGGATCAGTCGGGCTTACCTGGAAGAGCAGCGACTGCACCAGGCGCGAGACGCCGAGCGCGCCAGCGAGTCCGGTGACTACACCGACTCCGACCAACCCGATCACCTGTCCAAGGATGAGCTGTCGGATATTGCTCGGCATCGCACCGAGTGCGAGACGCACGCCGATTTCGTGCGTCTGCCGCCGCACGTTGGCCGACATGACGCCATAGAGGCCGATGGCCGAAAGCAGCAGCGCCACTACGCTGAATCCCGAAAGCAGCAGCGCGCTGAGCCGTGCCTGAGCGAGCGGCGCGTCGAGCAGCTGATCCATCGTCTCCGCCTTCCACACGACGAGGGCGGGATTGATGTCCCGTGCGGCTGTACGAAGAGCGGGAAGCATGGCCGCCAGCGGGCCTGTCGTGCGCACCGCGACGAGATCGGGAAAGTCTCCTGCCACCTGATCCCACGCGAAATACGCTACCGGTCCGACGTTCTTCAGCTCGCGGTAGCGCGTGTCACTCGCGACGCCGACGACCGTGAACGTGGAGTCGCCAACATGCCCGGTGACCTGCACGAGTCGTTTCCCGAGCGCGTCCTCGTTAGGCCAGAGCTGCCGGGCGAGCGTTTCGTTCACGACCACGACCTTTTCGGAGCCCGGCCCGTCGGCGCTTGTGAAGCTTCGGCCTCGGCGAATCGGAATCGACAGCGTTCGGAAGTAGTCCGGGCCCACGAACTCGAATGGAACGAAGGGGTTTTGCGCCCACTCGTTCACCGGCTGGTCGGCACGCGCCAGCTTCAGGATGAAGAGCGACTGGCCGATGAACGGCTCGCTCAAAAGCGGCGTCGCCGACACGACGCCGGGGGTGGCCTCGAACCGACGGATGAGCTCCTTCCCCGCCCCACCACCCGCGGCGCCAGGAGGGATCGCGCTGCGCGGTGCCGCGAACGCCAGGAGGGAGAGGTACTCGGCCCGGTAGCCCGTGTCCACCGATTCCAGGCGCGCGAGCGTCCGAACCAGAAGTCCCGCGCCGTTCAGCACCACGATCGCCAGCGCGATCTGCACGGCGACCAGCCATTGCCTCGCGCGGCGTGACGACCGGCTCTCGGCGCCCGTCCGCGAATCGGAGCGCAGCACCGCGTACGACTGGATGCGCGACGCCACGAGGCTGGGCAGGACGCCAAACACGAGCAGCGCGAAGAGCGTTATCCCCACCGCCGCCGCGAGTGGTGGGCCCAGCGAGCCTAACGCATCGATCCGCGGCAGCTGCGGGGGCGCGGCGGCGCGCACGAGTTGCAGCGCGGCGACGGCGGTCAGGAAGCCGAGGGCTCCGCCGAGTAACCCAAGGAGAGCGTTCTCGACGGCGAAGAG
>DATCGG010000102.1:0-3065 GCA_036509075.1 Gemmatimonadaceae bacterium | reverse complement strand
GCTCGACGAGAACAAGGCCAAGCTCGCGAAGCTCGCCGATCCGCGCACGATCAATATGGACGACAAGGTGGCCGAAGAGATCGCGGCCAGTGCGGCGCCGGTCTACTACATCACGGGGACGATCCACTCGCCCGAGGCCGGCGCGCCCACGGCGCTCATGGAGCTCGCCTATCGCCTAGCAGTGGACGAGAGCCCCTATATAAGGAATATCCGCGACAACCTCATCACGCTCATCACGCCAATCGTGGAGGTGGATGGCCGCGACCGCGTTGTGGACGTGTTCAACTGGAAGATGAAGCACCCCGGCCAGACCGTTCCGCCGCTCGTCTACTGGGGCAAGTACGTCGCGCACGACAACAACCGTGACGCGATGGGCATGACGCTCAAGCTCACGCAGAACGTGCTGAACGCGTACGTCGACTGGAAGGCGCAGGTCATCCATGACCTGCACGAGTCGGTGCCCTTCCTCTACGACAACACGATCGGCGACGGGCCATTCAACGCGTGGATCGATCCGCTGCTCACGAACGAGTGGCAGATGATCGGGTGGAACAACGTGCAGGAGATGACGCGCTTCGGCATGCCGGGCGTCTTCGCGCACGGCACGTTCGACACGTGGTCGCCGGGTTATCTCATGTTCATCGCGGCGACGCATAACGGGATCAGCCGTCTCTACGAGACGTTCGGCAACGGCGGCACGGCCGAGACGGTGGAGCGGACGCTGTCGCCGAGTGAGACGGAGCGGACGTGGTATCGCCAGAATCCGCCGCTGCCGCGGGTGAACTGGAGCCTTCGCAACAACAACAACTACGAGCAGACGGGATTGCTCGTCTCGCTCAGTTATTTCGCGAACAACCGGCGGCAGTTCCTCGAGAACTTCTATCAGAAGAGCAAGCGGTCGGTGACGAAGGCGAAGGTCGAGGGTCCGGCGGCCTACGTGCTGCCGGCGGACGACCGTCGTCCGGGCGCGCAGGCGGAGCTGCTCAACGTGCTGCGAAAGCAGGCGGTGGAGATCTCGCGCGCGACGGCGCCGTTCACCGTGACGGTCAGAGCGAGCGCTCGGCGCTCGGCGCGCGGTGCGGATTCGGCGACGAAGGCGGATACTGGCACGACGACCACGCGGACGTTCCCCGCAGGCAGCTACGTCGTGCGCATGGACCAGCCATACTCGCGCATTGCCGACGCGCTGCTCGACTACCAGTACTGGTCGCCTAACGATCCGCAGAAGAACCCGTACGACGACACCGGCTGGACGTTCCCGGAAGGGTTCAACGTGCAGGCGGTGCGCGTGACGGACGTGAAAGTGCTCGATGCGCCCATGGAGCGGGTTACCGGCGAGGTTCGCTCGCCAGGTGGCGTGACCGGAACCGGAAGCGTTTTCGCGATCAACCATAACGCCGATAACGCGCTGGCGACGCTGCGGTATCGGTTCGCGAAGGCAGACTTCCAAATCGCGGAGGAGTCGTTCGAGGCCGCGGGGAAGCGGTTCGCTCGTGGGTCGTTCATCGTGAAAGGCGTGCCGCAGGCGGATCTCGACAAGGCGGCGAAGGAGCTCGGAGTACAGGCGGTCGCGCTGGCGGCGGCGCCTAACGTCAAGGCGCACCCCGCCCGCGCGGCTCGGGTCGCCATCCTGCATACGTGGCTTGGTACGCAGACCGAGGGATGGTGGCGTCAGGCCTTCGACGTGCTGTCGATCCCGTTCGACTACATCAGCACGCAGGACGTCGCGAAGAATCCGAACCTGAACGCGAAGTACGATGTCATCCTCTTCCCACCCACGAGCGGGAATGGCACGGCGATCATTCAGGGAATGCCACTGTGGCGGAACCCGGTGCCGTGGAAGAATTCGTCGGAGACGCCGAACATCAGCACCCTCGCCCAGACCGACGACATGCGCCCGGGGCTCGGCTGGCAGGGGCTGGAGAATCTCGAGTCGTTCGTGGCGAAGGGTGGCGTGCTCGTGACGGTAGCGAACACGGCGGAGTTCGCGGTGCAGTTCGGCCTAACGAATGGCGTGACGGCGAACAGTGCGAAGAGTAACTCGGTCGTGGGAAGCCTGCTGCGCACGAAGCGTGTGGACGAGACGAGCCCGATCGTGTACGGCGTGTCCGACAATCTCGCCGTGTACAGTGATGACGGCGGCAGCTTCTCGGTGTCTTCCACTCGCGGTGGTAGAGGGGGCTTCGGCGGCGGTGGCGGCGCCAGCGGTCGTGCGACTGGGCGCGGGACGGCGGATGATCCCGACGTGACGCAAGGACGCTCGGTGGATCCGAAGTTCGACGCGCCGGCGCGCGCGACGGTGCAGCCGTGGCAGGCCGCGCCGGTCACCGACGACATGTTGCGGAGCCCGATCAACATCATTCCGCCGGATCAGCGGCCGCGCGTGTTGTTGCGCTTTGCGGATCAAAAGGAGCTGCTCGTGTCGGGATTGTTGGACGGGGGTGGTGACGTCGCGCAGCGGCCGGTGGTGGTGGATGTCCCGATGCAGAAGGGGCACGTGGTGTTGTTCGCGAACAATCCGCTGTGGCGGGGCGAGACGATCGGCAGCTATGCGCTCGTGTTCAACACGATGTTGAGCTGGGACAATCTGAACGCGGGGCGGAAGCTGGACGAGAAGTAAGCGAGCGCCCGCTCGCATTGGAATGGTGGTGAAGTTGACGGGAGCGGCGTGCAAGCTACGGCATGCCGCTCCCTCTCATTCCCGATTCTCATCTCACCGCTCCGGCGGAGCCCGAGCATCGGTTCCGGTTCATGGAGGTCCTGCGGCGCAAGCTGCGGGAGCGTCGTTACCGTCGGCGCACCGAGGAGACGTACGTCCACTGGATTCGACGGTTCATCCGATTCCACGATCGCCGTCACCCAAAGGACATGGGCGAGCCCGAGGTTCGCGAGTTCCTCTCGGCGCTCGCGGTGCGGGATGGCGTCTCGGCGTCGACGCAGAACCAGGCGCTGGCGGCCCTCAGGTTTCTCTACGACGGCGTGCTCGCGCGTCCGCTGCAACACGTCGGTGATTACGCGGCGCGGCCGAAGCGTGGATATGTCCCCACAGTGCTCTCGGAGCGCGA
>DATCGG010000101.1:0-28397 GCA_036509075.1 Gemmatimonadaceae bacterium | reverse complement strand
GCGAGTTCGGCGGCGCGGACTCGCCTCGGATCGAGTCGTCCCGCTTTCGGGTCGCGGACCGTGATGCCGAGGTTCTTCCGCTCGCGCCTGAATTTTCCCGTCTTGTCGGGATTCGTCCAGCGAACAGCGATGTGTCCGGCCCGGTCTCGCCGTTCCATCGCGAACACGACGTACGGCCGGACGCCGTAGCTGTACTTCCAGACGCCGTCGCGCGAGCGCCCCTTGCTCACCCAGCCTCCACGGCACCTTCGTCGCCATCGCTCGCCGTCGCAGGCCCGACCAGCACTTCACGATCGGACGTCGCCATATAGCGATCGAACTCCGCGCGGTTAATGTACCACACGCCCTCATGCTTCTGGGCACCGAGCAGCTCGGGCTTGTGTTTGCAGAGCCAACGCAGGGTGCTGACAGGGATCCGGCTGGTGGCGTGGACGTCGGCGATCGTTAGGTGCAGCCGCGCGTCCTTGCCGGCCTTGATCGCCTCCACCAATTCGCTGACGCAGGCCGAGAGGGTCTCAACGGCGTCTGAACTGGGGGATCGCCGGCGAAAGCACCTGGAGCTCGGTCGTCCACCGGTGGACGAGCTCGAGCGCCGGCCCTGCGAGGAGCACCGTGGGTGCACCGACGGTGCCAACCGGTATTCGCAGCTCGTTCGACATTATTGACGAATCGGTCGCAGCCATCTCCATACTTCCGCGCCACCAAAGCCATCATAGTGGCGCCGTTGGTTTTCAACAAATCACAGTATCTGGGCTCGCGCCGCGACGCGGGCCGCCAGCCGCGGCGGGCGTCCTCGCCCTGGCCGATGCGCCGCGCGCTGGGCGGTAGCACCACCGCCTCGCCCGCGAGGTCGAAGCGCGCATCCTCCATTTGACGCAGCACCCCCGGCGCAGCAAGCGCGATGCGATCAACGTTTCAGATGTGTTCTACTCTAGTAAGCCACGTGGCTTGTTAGGCACGTCCGTGCTTCACGGCGACGGCCATCGGCTCACGGCTCGACGATGAGGATGCCGATACTACCCTTCTGCCCGTGGCCGAAGCCGTGGTTCACGAAGGGGAACTCCCCCGGCACGTCACAGAGCAGCTCGAAGCACATACCGCCCCCCGGTGCCACGGCCCATGTCTGCGCGCCGCGGATCGCCGATGCGGGCGGGGCACCCAGGTACACCGTATCGAACTGCTCGCCCACAACGTGGAAGTTGCAGGCGTGTGTGGGGCCGGCATTCACGAGCCAGAAGCGAACGCGGTCGCCCACTTTCACGCGGATCGCGGCGTCGATGTATTGGTTGGGCCGCCCGTTGAAGACAACGTAGTCGGGCATCGTCGCGAGCATCTTCTGGTAGTCGAACGCGCGCACGCCGTTCGCGGCGTCGGCCAGGTAGAACTCGCTCTGCACGAGGACGAACTCCCTGGCCACGGGCAGCGGCTCGCGCGGCGACACGATGATGGCGCCGTACATGCCCGACCCGATGTGCATGAGGACGGGTGCGGTGCCGCAATGGTACATGAACGCCCCCGCCCACTTGGGTCGGAACGTGAACGTGACCGACTGTCCCTTCGGCACCGAGCGGAATGCGACCTTCGGGTCGACCTGCGCCGCATGAAAATCCATCGAATGCGGGATCTCGGCGTCGTTCGTTAGGGTGAACTCCACCGTGTCCCCGACGCGGCAGTGTACGATCGGGCCAGGTATGTCGCCCTCGAACGTCCACCCCGCCACGACGGTGTCTTCACGGATGCGAACCGGCGTCTCACGCGCGTGCCAGTTGAGTTGCAGCCGACCTCCGGGCGCGAGCGGCGGGAGCGCTGGGTCATAGCGACGGAAGGCGACCTGCGCTGCGCCTCGCGTGGCTTGGGGCGTCGCTGACGTGGCGCCGTGACGCGCGCCCTTGAGCACGGACGAGTCGAGTCGGCTGTCAGAGTTGTGCTGCGCGAGTGCGGCCGCCGTGCTGTCTGGAGAACCAGCGGCGCGCGTTTGGACGGAGTCGATCGGACGCTCGGTCCCGACGCGTGAGCAGCCGGCGAGTGCGGCGCCGAGCCCGGGAATCGCGAGTGTCAGCGCGGACGCGTTGGTGAGGAAGGCACGGCGGTCGGAGGGCGCGCCTAGTCGCGTGCTTTCCGCCGGAACGATCTCGGAGAGGCGTGGCGGGGACTGGTCGGGCACTGACGGAGCCTCGTGGTAAAAAGGTGTGCGCCGCCGCAGTCCCACGGTCGCGCCGCACAGCGCCGAGTTGGGCGGCCTGACTTGTTAGGCACTCACGTCGGGCGGACCGCCGCGCGTGAATCGGCAGGCTATGACGAGTACACGAGCGTGCCAAAGAAGGTGAGTTGACAGCCCGCTCGGCGCGAGCCCGGCGTGCTGGCTGTTCACGGGCTCATCGCGGTGAAGAGATGCACGGCACTCTCGTTCCTCACGCCCGCGGCTCCGCCTGCGTAGCGCGCCGGCAACGACACGACGAACGTGCTGCCCTCGCCAATCACGCTCCTGGTGACGAACACGTCGCCGCCCAGGAGACGAGCGAGCTGCCGTGCCACCGACAGTCCGAGCCCAGTGCCCCCTGAGCCTTTCGTCGACATGGGATCCGCCTGCCAGAAGGGTTCGAAGATGTGCTCCTGATCGAGGAGCGACATGCCGGGGCCGGTGTCGGTCACCTCGAAGTACATCGTGACGACGGCTTCCTCCGCCTCCCCCTCGACGTGGAAGAAGAGTCTTACATCACCGCTGTCCGTGAACTTCACCGCGTTTGCGAGGACGTTCACGAGAATCTGGCGGAGCTTGCGGGGGTCGGTGTGCAGCTCGGTCGGCTCGCTGGGCCCTCGGGTTCGGATGTGCAGCCCCTTTCTGTCGGCGAGAGGGCGGATAAGCACCAGGCTCTGCTCCACGACGTCGGCCAGGAGCACCGGCTCGGCACGCACGACTTCCTCGCCTGCCTCGACTCGGGCGTAACTGAGAAGGTCCTCGATGAGCCCGAGCACGTGCTGGCCCGAGGCGCGCGCGCGCCCGAGGTGGTCCTTCTGGAGCGCGCTGATCGGACCGTCGATCTCGTCGGCGAGGAGTTCCGTGTAGCCCAGGACGGCGTTCATCGGCGTGCGGAGCTCGTGGCTGATCGTCGCCACGAAGTGCGCCTTCGACCGGTTCGCCTGCTCCGCCGCCTCGCGCGCTTGCCGTTCGGCCGCTCTCAAGTGAGCCCGCATGATCGCCTGCGCACACATCACGCCGAGTGTGAGAACGAACGCACGCTCGTCCTCGTCGAAGGTACGCGGCGCCGCCCACGCGAGACCGAGGACGCCTCGCAGCTCTCCGTTCGCCCATACCGGAACTATCGCGGCCGCGCAAGCGCCGGCGTTGATCATGGCGCCGCCCCAATCGGGATACCCCCGCAGCTCCTGCTCGGAAGGGAGAAAGAGCGGCTCGCCCGACCGCGCGACCTCCGCCAGCGGCACCGGCGCGTCGAGCGGCAACTGCTCCAACGCCGCCCTCACTTCCGCGGGCAATCCGATCGCGTGGACGACGGTGAGCGTCGTCGCAAAGTTAGGCGCGAACGCTCCGACGGACGGCGCAATGGGCGGCGGGAAAGGTCCGAGTGTCACGACAACCGCGCTCGTGGCGCCGAGCGCCGAGAGCGCCTTCTGCTCGACGAGGTCGGCGGCCTCCTCCGGACCTAACGCGTCGGTGAGCGAGCCGCTGAGCGCGGCTAGTGCGCGAAGACGCCGGCTGGCGCCGGAGATCTCCTCACCCGCGAGATCAGCAGGACGCGGGGGCTGGTACTCGGGTAACGGCGGGGCGACGGGGGGCGCAGCATACGGCGCGTGGTCCGAGGGCACAAGCATGGGACGCTCCTAGAGGGAGGCGTCGCCAGGAGCGCCGGACGTTGGACGGTAGAGGTGGCCGTCATATGCCGCCACCTACCTGCGCTGGTGAGGAACTCGCAGTGACTGAAAGGTAACGTACCCGACGGTATGGCGCTATGCGACGCGACTGCTCGCCTCGGACGCTGCTGTCGCCACGTATGGACTCGCCCGTGTCCTCGTGAATTAACCTTTCCCGAGACGGATTTCCGCTTCCGCGACGGCATCCATGGCACGTTGATGGACCGATAAGTGCCATGATTGGAGAATAGAATCTGGACGGAGACGTGAAGCGCCCTCGCAGCATAGGCAAGGCTTTTCTGGATGACGGGAAGAACGAGCGGCACCAACAACTTCTGGCCGCAATAGCGGCTCGCCTCGACCGCGTGCGTGGCGGCATGACGGACGCCGAGTTCGCTCAGCTGGTCGGCGACGTGGCGAGAACCGCCGCGCGTTTTTCGCAGATTGACGCCGGCCCATTTCGGAGAGCCCTTCCCGCGCTCCCGACTGAGCGGACGAGCGACCAGTAGTCGTCGATCCGAAATAGAGCCGTTCGCTCAGCTCTCCGATTCGGCGTTCCGGGGATCGATCTACGGCAGCTTCGGGATAAGCGCGATGAGGTCTTGGGCGTACCGTGAACGTCGTACCATGCCCCTCCAGTTTTTCGCATCTTATTCGCTGTTGAGGATCTGGCCCTCGGTGACTGGTCGATTTCGGTTTTCCCCAACTGGAGGCGGCGGTGAGCGCGCTGGAGATGTACCGCGGCACATGCCCGGCGTGCGGCGATCCGGGGCCGCACGTCCTCACCCAATCACCGGACGAAGAGCCGGCGACTGTCACCTGCCGGAAGTGCAAACACGTCTGGCCCCGCGGCTCCGAACGATCCAATCCCGGTGGTCCGGCGGGATACATCGATTGGTAGGCCTGAATCGTACGGCCGCCGACTCGCGAGTCCGGTGGGCGGGCGATACAATCGGGGCGACATGGGTGAATCCTCACGGGCAGTAAGTATGACGCCCGCCTAACCAGCGGGCGTTCGTGTCGCGATAGTCTCGGTCTTAGCGAAAAGACGGCCTGTGAGAACGGATCGCGTTCACTTACGTGCGACGCTTTGGTCGCCGACCCGGAACGCCACAAACCTCGTCGGCGTGCCGCAGCTCGTCGCAGATCGCGCGAACGTGCTGCGTCTCGATCCGCGTCGCCGTACAGTCCGCGCGCAGCTGCGCGGAGAGGTCGGCCGTTAGCGTCGCGCGCTCCACCACGCGCAGAGCCACAAGGCACGCCGCCCGCGACCGGGCGATCGCCCCTTTCCCTCGCGGCACCGGGCCTGCGGCCTCCCGGCCGGCGTCTCGGAACATTTGGGACTACCCCCCTCGTCGCCTCGTGGCATTATCCCAACGGTTGGGCGCCAAAGCAAGCCGCCCTGGTGATCGTGTCTCGCTTACACGCAATCGGAACTGATGGCGGCTTCGCGTGGCGTCCCCCGACTCGCGAGCTAGGCCGTTGAGCGGTAGAATCGCGTGCATGACAAGATTTTCGGTGGAACCCGGCGCGCTCCTCGAGCGGAAGCGGGGGCGATGAATGCCTCTGCGTAAGGCAAGGCTGACGTTCGCCGATGGCTTCGTGACCGAGTGTACGGTGCTTAACGATGACGAAGTCGAGTTTGAGGGGATGGCGACGACGCGCCCAGCACCGTGGGCTGTAGTCGATCTTGACGGCGAACAACGTCAAGTCGCTGGCGTCACCGTCGACTTTCCGATCGGGGGCGGAGTCGCGACAACTCGGCTCCGGCTTCGGTAGGGTCGAAGGTGTAGAGATCACCGACGTTGGGCGCAAATGGCTCGCGGATAACTTTCCTGAGCCCGGGTAGCCCCTAACGCGCGCCCCCCGCAGCGCCAGCACGCGCCGGGCTGGCCGCGTCGTTGGGTACCGTGGTACCCAACAGCATTTCAGGTCCAAGGGTATGCACTGCACCTATTGCGTGAGCCGCGTTCCGACCTCACTATGCAGGCTCATCCATTCGCGTGACCAAATGTCCGAACGCTCCGAGCAGTTGCGCGCGGCGCTGGCCGCCCGCCTCGAACGGGTACGCGGCACCATGTCCGATGAGGAGTTCTCGCACCTGATCGACGACGTCATTCGCACGACGCAGCGGTTTGAAGAGATCGACGCCCGCGAGAAAGGGGTGAAGTCGGTTAGCGGCCTGCCGACATTCAAAGAAGCCGAGGCGCGTCCGCGTTAGGTCCGCGTCTTATTCCGCGAGCTCCTTCCGCCTGAGATCGATCGCGATCCGCAGCGCGCTCAAGCTCGCGCGGTCCCACTGCTTGAACGTCCGCGCCTCGAGGCCGCGGTGAAGCGCGGCGCGCGGAGCTCTCCCGGTAATAGCGCCTGCGCGGTGTGCTAGTTTGTGTGCTAGTTTGAGGTCGGAAGCGTCAGGCCTCCCTCGACATCATCGACTCGATCTGCAAGACGCTCGGCGTTAGGCGGGCGAGTTGTTTTGCCTACGATCGCGAAGGTCAGTGACGCTGCGCGTCACGAGGCCGCTCGTGCAGTGGTCGCGATTCGGACTTGGGCAGTAGAGCCACAGTCTTTACGGGAGAATCTCCGATGACGGCAAAGAAACCGCAGCAACCTAAGAAGGGCCCGGAGCCAGCTAAGAAGAGCCCGGAGCCAGCTAAGAAGAGCCCGGAGCCAGCAACACCGATGCGCGACTTTCACCTCTTGACGCTGATTAGGATCGTAAACGAACTCGATGCTGGAGTCGCGGTGACGATAGTCGCAGCCGGCGCCGTCATAACGGGAGAGTTGATAGGCGTGCGCGCCTACTTCAAAGCCTTCGGCGAGTCTTTCGGTCAGCCGTTCGAATCGCGGAACCCTCAAGCGGCAGAGGATTTTCGGCGCCGGTTCGCTGACATGGGCGAGGAGATCCACGGCGAAGCAGCGGCCGACGACAAGCACTTGCCCAGCTTCTACCACCTTCGAGATGCTCAGGTGTTCGCCGGTGATAAGATGGTCCCCACCAACGGGATGCTGTGGCGCGGTAAGGTCAGCGACGTCGCGGGCTTTTCACTCGGCCGGTTTTCTGAGTCGCGATAGACGTTCGCGTGGCGTTGCACTGTGAAGCGGAGGCGGGTACGCGCGAGCTCACACGCGGACGAGCTGCCGCGAACGCCTCGGGTCGCTAGACGCCGCCGCGCTCGCGCCAGAATCGCGTAAGACCGACGATCGGGGCCTGACGCACCACAACCTTATCGCGTCGGCCAAATGAACCATCGCGATGGAGGAGGACGACCACCAGCACGACGGAGGAGCGTGCCGTCGATCCGCTCATCGCGCGCCGAACGCGCTCCCCGGAATCGTTCCGGTGAGTCCAAAGTGTGTCCGCGGGACCGCAGAAAGGCGGGTGTTCCGAGCATCAAGTCGGCGCGCGATCTATGGCCCCAGACTTGGGGGTTCGAATCCCTCGCCCTCCGTCGAAATTAGCTATGTGCTGCAGTTAGGCACCCGCGCGCGTGATTAGTCGATCCCCGTTCGCGCGAAGACGTGCGACGGACGCTTAACCCGCGCGCTCCGCGGGCCGGTAACACTCGGACGTCCACGCGATCACGGTCTCCTCCAGCGCGCGCTCGTCGGCGCTCGCAGGGTGACCAACCAGGCCCGCCTCGCGCATCGCCTCCTTCAGGTCGATGACCACGCGCGAGTTGGGCTCGCCGCCAAGTCGCGCCGCGTTGACGTACGCGCACACCACTTCGCGCAGCGCCTCGACATCGGGCGGGCGCGTCCCCGCGTTCCGGAAGACGGCCACCAACGAGCGTCGCGGATTCCAGTTAGGCGAATCGCTACGACCCCGGCTCTCGGTGTCAGACGTCGCGGCGCTGCCCGAGCCTTCCCATTCCGCGGCAAGTCGACTGAGGTCGATGAGCTCGAATGGCTTCGAGAGAATGCGGCAGCCGGTCGCCCGAAGCGCCTGATTGCCATCGGAGTCGACGCTGCCCGTGAGGAACGCGACTCGTCCGGCGAGTCGGGGATGGTTCACGGCGATCCACTCGTACAGCTCCACGCCGCTGCCGTCACGAAGCCGCACGTCGAGCAGCGCCCCGAGGATATCGTCCCGCCCGTTGAGCGCGAGCTTCGCCTCGCCCACGCCGTTCGCTGACACGACGGCGAACCCGAACGCCTTGAGCGCCTGGCGCACGATCTCTCGTAGCGCCGGCTGGTCGTCGACATGGAGTATGGCCACTCACCGCTACCCGTTTTGTCCCGACGCGCCCAACGCACGGTTCATACCGCCGTCTAGGGGCACTCCCCGATAATGGGTCTCGTCGTGTGACCGCCTCTGCTTGGAATGGCCTGCCGAATGCACCCGCTCCCGTTAGACAAATCACGAGCCGACCTCATGCCGGACAGCCCGGACCAGTACGAGATGGCGATGCAACTGAAGAGTCGCGTCCAGCAGGTTGGCGCACGGTTTCTCCTGACCGAGCTCGAGGCCGGCCTCGCCCTGCTCGATGTGGCCGATACCAGTCAGCACGGCACGTCAAACGAGCGCCGCCGCGCGCTCGCGCTGGAGGCGTATGAGGTGGTGACCGATCGGCTGGCCCGGATGGGCACTGGCGCCGTGACACTCACCGACGCCGAGCGGGAGACGATCCAGCGACTCTACCGGGAGCTCGCCGCCCGCCTCGGCCGCTGACCCGTACGTGTGCCTAACGCGGGCCGTGCCGGGAGCCGTGTCAGCCGCTCGCGCCCCGGCGCCACCGACGCGCCACCGCAAGAGCCACCCGAAGCGTGACCGGCACTCTTCCCCGCGAGTCGCATGGATTGTAGTGTCAGGGTCCGCCGAGACTGGTCACTTCCAAACCCCGCGGCGCTCCGGCCAGTGAAGATTCCCCGCAAGACGATCCGCTACGAATGCGTCGGTGGCCCGCGCGATGGCGACGTCGTACTCATCCAGCGGACAAAGAACCAGGTGCGGCTCGACGGCGCGTTCTACGAGGTGCGGCTGTGGGCAAAGATGGATGAGCACGGACAGCGACTGCTGTGGAAGCGTGAGGCGCTCGTGTGGGAAGGACTCCTCGTGAGCGATTCTCCGGACCAGCCGACCGCCGAACCCTCTCCCCCACAACCGGTTGACTGGCCTCCGCGGGCCGGCTAGGTTGCTTGCTCCGCCCGCCGGTTCGCAAAAGGGCAATGCATCTCAGTCGTTAGTCAGAGCGCGCGAGTTGGTTCATTCTGTTCGTAGCCACGAGCGCTCGTGGCCGCCGACTTCGGGAGAGATGGCCGAGAGGCTGAAGGCACCGGTTTGCTAAACCGGCATAGGGGGTCAACCCCTATCGAGGGTTCGAATCCCTCTCTCTCCGTCCGACATTCCGCTCCAGCAGAGGTGTCAGGATCGCAAATGCCGATTTGGTCGGCGGCGTCCCGACACCTTTTTTCTACTCCTATGGCCAAGTCGCTTCCGACTCCGCTCCGCGTTCGCTTCGCTCCATCACCGACTGGCTATCTCCACGTCGGCGGTGCGCGGACGGCACTTCACAATTGGCTCCTCGCGCGCAAATACGGCGGAACGTTCCTGCTTCGCATCGAGGACACCGATCGCGCTCGCAGCACCGACGAAAGCACGCGCGCGATCTTCGAGGGACTCGAGTGGCTCGGCCTCACGTGGGACGAGGAGGTCACGTACCAGGGCGCGAATCTCGCGCGACACCGGGCGGACGCGCAGCGGTTGCTCGACGCCAACGCCGTCTACCGCTGCTTCTGCACCCCGGCGGAGCTCGAGCAGCGAAGAGCCGAGGCAGAGGCGCGGGGCGATGCGTTCAAGTACGATCGCCGATGCGATCGCCTCGCGCGTGACGAGATTCTGCATCGCGTGGCGAGCGGCGATGCGTTCGTGCTGCGCTTCCGCGTGCCCGACGGCAACACCGAGTGGGACGATCTCGTGCACGGGCAGATCACGTTCCCGAACAAGGACATCGAGGATTTCGTCATCCTCCGGTCCGACGGGACGCCGATCTACAACATGGCCGTCGTGTCCGACGATATCGACGCGCGCGTCACGGTCGTGATGCGCGGCGACGACCACATCTCGAACACGCCGAAGCAGATCCTGTTGTACGCCGCGTTAGGCGCGTCGCTCCCGGTGTTCGCGCATCTACCGATGATCCATGGCACCGACGGGAAGAAGCTCAGCAAACGACATGGAGCGATGGCGGTCGGCGACTACCGACACCAGGGCATTCTGCCCAGCGCGATGGACAACTTTCTCGCGCTCCTCGGCTGGTCGCCCGGCGGCGACATCGAGGTCATGACGATGCCGGAGATGATCGAGCGATTCTCGCCCGATGGCCTGCTGAAAAAGGCATCGGTGTTCGATCTCAAGAAGCTCGAGTGGATGAACGGACAGCATCTCAACATGCTGCCGCTCGAGCAGATCGAGCCGCTCATCACGCCGGCGATCGTCGACGCCGGGCTCGCGACACGCGAATGGCTCGCGGCGAATCCCGCGTGGTACCAGACGCTGCTGGAGCTGCTGCGCGTGCGGTCCCGCACTGTCAGCGACGTCGTGCGTCAGGCCGCGCCCTATTTCGGCGACACGGTGGAGCTCGATCCGGACGCTGTTGCGAAACAGTGGAAGGATCCGGTGACATCCGAGCTGGTCGTCGACGCGCGTGACGCGCTCGCCGCGACTAGCGACTGGCACACCGGTTCGCTCGAGGAGGCACTGCGCAAAGTGGCGGAACGTCGCGGCGTCGGTGCCGGCAAGCTGTTTCAGCCGCTGCGTGTGGCACTCACGGGATCGGCCGTCAGTCCCGGCATTTTCGATGTGCTGATGCTGCTGGGACGCGAGCGTTCGCTGGCCCGAATCGAAGCGGCGCTGCAGCAGCTTGCGCGATAAACACAAGGTTCAACTCGACAGGGCGTTCCCCTGTGCCACCTTGCGTTATGCCCGCGGCGTAGCCTGTGCTCGAGGTCGACGCCGTTGACCGAGAAACGTCGGTTGCCGTACATTTTGCCGAGAACGAGGGTCGCCGGGCGGGCTCATCGAGCCTCCCGGCGACCCGTTTTCCCGAGGGCCTCATGCCCGACCAGCTGAGCACTATAGAGCGACGGGTTTACCACTATCTGCTCGATTTCCTCAGCGAGCATACGTATCAGCCAAGCATCCGCGAGATCGGGAAGCGCTTTCGCATCAAATCGACGAAGACGGTTTCCGACATCCTGCAATCGCTCGCCGACAAGGGGTTCATTCAGCGCGACCCAGCGCGGTCCCGCGGCGTCCGCTTGCTCGGGTATTCAACCGTCGGGCGGATGCAGCCCGTGCCGTTCTACGGAAAGATCGCTGCCGGTGAGCCGATGCTGATCCCGGAGAATCGGGAACGCTACATCACGCTCGACCGTGTGTTCGTCCCCAGCGAAGACTGCTTCTTTCTCCGCGTGGCCGGGGACAGCATGATCGGCCGCGGAATCTTCGACCGCGACTTCGTGCTGGTGAATCCCTCGGCGCGCGCCAGCGACGGAGATATCATCGCCGCGCGCGTGGGCAACGACGCGACCGTGAAGACGCTACAGCATCGTGGGGCGACGATCGTGCTCGAGCCGGCGAACCCCGATGAGCGCGAGCTCGTCATCACGCCCGACGACGACTTCGCGGTGATCGGAACGATTGTCGCCGTCTTCCGGCCGTTCCATGATGCGTCCGATGAGTCGGACGAGGCCGGCGCGCCGCCAGTTTGAGGCGTTAGGCGGAGCCTACGGGTTCGACGAACCGCTCCGGTCGCGATCGCGATCGACAGCCGAGATGGGCTTGGGCGCCCGATCCTTGTCCTGCTGCTGGCGCTCCCGCTCCTTGCGCTCGCGGAGCTCCTTCACCGCCTTCCTGAACTGCTCCTCGTTCATCGCCCGCTGCGACTGGTAGAGAATCTCTTGCCGGAGAGACTCCGTCGCACGATCACGCTGGGCGGCGATCGGATTGCCCTGCATGTTCAGCGGGAGGAGTCCGAGCAGGACGTTCGGGATCGACACCTTTCCCAGTCGGATGTACTGGTTGTCGATTCCATACTTCTTGCCGTTCTTCTCGACGGTCCAGTCGCCGCGCTCGAACTTGTTAGGGCTGTACGTAACGGCGGCCGCGGAATCGCGAGCACGTTCGATGTCGGCCGTGACGACGCTGTCCATGCGCTCGTGCGCTGATTTCGGCGCGCTTACGACAGGCGCCGGCGGTACCCAGATGCGCGGGTCCGAGTATGACGGGCGGATGCCTCGCGTCGCTCCACCGCGCCCTATCAGGGGACCATTCGCTTCGTCCTCGGTGGCCGGCGGCGGCGCCGCGGGCGTGATGGGCGGAAGCGTGGATGGCACCTCGGTGGGGGCCACGATGGGACGCGGCGCCTCTCGTTTCGTTGTTTCGGGTCGCCCGTTTCCGCCGCTCTTGCCTGGCGTGTTCGCGGTCGATGCCTGTGGGAGCGCGAGGAAGCTGATGCGCTCCGGCTCGACCGGCTTCTCCTTGGAGGAGAACAGCGAGGTGAATGGATATGGAACGAGGAGGATGCGGAGGAGCGCGATACCGACGACGACGTGGAGGACAATGGAGATCATCGCCGGCCCGGAGAGCCGCCGTCGCCCCTGGGCTTCTGCTCGCTTGGGGTAAGGCGGCCGCCTCACCGTTCGCCCTACCGTCGCGCCCGTCGTCTCTTCGCTCAGCGTTCCCCCAGGATCTCCGTCCGGTCCGTGGTGGGCCGGTCGCCTGGCCTTATAGCCCGTATTGCGCACCGGTGTTCCCACGATACCTCCGACGCATCGCTTACGCCACTCTTGCAATCCTGAGACCTTATACCGATGGCGCCGCGACAGGGTTTGTAACCATGCTCAGCCCCACAACTTCGACCTCGACGATGTCCCCTTCGTCGAGCTTGCCCACCCCGGCCGGAGTGCCGGTTGCGATCAGGTCGCCCGGCTCGAGGGTCATGATCGCCGAAATGTACGAGATGAGAAACGGAATGGAGAACGCCATATCGGCCGCCTTGCCGTGCTGACGTTTTTCGCCGTTCACACGCGTAACGACCTCGAGCTTCGCTAGCTCATCCGCCGTCATCCCGCCAACGCGGGGCTTTCCAACCGCGCAGAATGTGTCGAACCCTTTCGCGCGGGTCCACTGCCCATCCTTGCGCTGGAGATCGCGCGCCGTCACGTCGTTGATCGCCACGATCCCGGCGATCGCCTGGATCGCGGTCGCTTCCGACGCATGCCGGAGCCGCTGCCCCACGACGACGCCGATCTCCCCCTCGAACTCCACCTGCGCCGATTGTGGCGGGAGGAGGATCGATTCCCCGCCGTCGATGAGGCTCGATGGTGGCTTGAGGAAGATGAGCGGTTCGGCCGGAACTTCGTTCCCGAGCTCGCGCGCGTGCTCGAGGTAGTTCCTGCCAACGCATACGATCTTGGACGGGCGTTGTCCGGTCATAGGGAGTCAGTACGGCTAGTCCCGTTGATAGAAAGCCTGAATGTGCTCGAGAACGGTGGCCCACGGACCAACCAGTCGTCGCGCGGGGGGCAGCGCGTCCAGGAGCGTGCGGCCGTACGACTTGGAGATGACGCGCGGGTCGATCAAAACGATGACGCCGCGGTCTGTCGCCGTGCGAATGAGCCGGCCAAATCCCTGCTTCAGACGCAGCGATGCGTGCGGCAGCATGTATTCGCGAAACGCGTCGCCACCGCGACGTTCGATCGACTCGCAGTGCGCCGCCGTCACGGGCTCGTTGGGAACCTTGAACGGCAGCTTGGTGATGACGAGCGCGCGGAGCGCATGCCCCGGAACGTCCACGCCTTCCCAGAAGCTCGCGGTTCCGACGAGCACCGCTCGTTCGTTCTCTCGAAAGCGTCGAAGCAGTGCATCACGACCGTCGTCGCCGTGCACGAGCAGCGGCCATCGCCGTTCGACACCTCGCGCTCGCAGCTCCGCAGCGACCAACCGAACATCGCGGTGGCTCGTTGCGAGCACGAACATCCCGCCATCCGAGGCGGTGGCGACATCGAGCACGGCGCGTACGACGAACTGAATGTGCGCGGGCGCATCGACGTTAGGCGCCGGTGCGTTCGTCGGAATCGCGAGCCGCGCATGCCGGGGAAAATCGAACGGCGACGGATAGAGTGCCGTCGTCGGCTCGAGCTCGGGGTCGTCGAGACCGAGACGTCGGCTCAGAAAATCGAAGCGCTGTTCCGCGGCGAGCGTCGCGCTCGTCACCACCGCCGTGCGCACACGCCGGAATAGATCCTCCCGCAGCACGGGTGCGAGGTCGAGCGGAACGGACGTGGCCGCGAGATTGCGGTCCTTCCCGCGTACCTCGATCCACCGGACCGCGGCGCCCTCGTCCTGCTTCGGTTTGAGCGTGCGTCGCAGCGCGTCACCCGCACTCTGGAGGCGTCGCGCGATGCCGCGCAGCTCGTTGAGCAGCGGGGCAACCGCTTCCGCCCGCGCCTCGTCGACCTCGAGCCGCTCGCGTACCACACGCAGCCCGTCGTGCAGCAGCTCGATCTCGGCCAGCAGCTCGTCGAGCGCCATCTCCAGCCCGTTTCGCCAGATCCGGTGCCCCGCGAAATCATCGGTCAGGCGGAGCACCGGCACACCGCTCTCGTCGAGCAGTGTCGAGAGTAGGTCGAACACGAGCCCTGCACGATCGCGCGCGGCGAGTACAGAAGGCGACAGCTTCGTGGCGGCGAGATCGAGGCTCGCCGCGCTGAGGAGATCCTTCCCCTCGGCAAGACGCGCCATGAGCGCTGGCAGAATGCCCTTCCCCGTTCGGTCCAGCCGCGCGAAGAGTCGCTGCAGCGAGCGTCGCGTCACCGTTGCACCGAGGTGCGCGGCAGCCGCGTCTTCCATGTGATGGCCTTCGTCGACCACCAACCGCGAGTAGGCCGGCAGTACCGCCGCGTCGTCCCAGTTCTGCGAGACGCGCCGCACAGCAACGTCGGACATCAGAAGATGGTGGTTCACCACAATCACGTCTGCCTGCGCCGCCTTACGCCGCGCCGCGAACAAAAAGCACTTGTCGTAGAACTGACATCGCGCGCGATTGCACAGGTCGGGCTCGGCAGACACCTCGTCCCAGAGCTCGGCCCGTGGCGGCGCCGGCAGGTCGCTAAGCGACCCATCGGTCGTTCGCTCGGCCCATGCCGCGAGCGCGGTCAGCTCGTTGCCTAACGATTCCTCGAACAGGGCGGTGCCGGTGGACACGGCCTGCTCGAGCCGCAGCCGGCACAGGTAGTTGCGCCATCCCTTGAGGAGCGCGAAGCGGACGGGCTGGTCATCGAGCGCGCGCGCGAGGAACGGCAGGTCTTTGCCGACGAGTTGTTCCTGCAGGTTGATCGTGTTGGTGGACACGACCGTGCGCTCGCCGTTCGCGGCGGCCCAGCGAAGCGCCGGGATCAGGTAGCCCAGCGATTTTCCGATCCCGGTGCCCGCCTCGAGGAGCCCAACGCCGCCATCGTTGTAGAGCTGCGCGATCTTCGCGGCGAGCTCGCGCTGCGCAGGCCGATCCTCGTATTTCGGCAGTAGTCGCGCGATCGGACCATCGGGGCCGAGGTCCGCGTCGATGGCGTCTGCCTCGAGCGGCGTGTCGGGTACCGTACGCGGCACCTCCACGACCACGTACAGCTCGCGCGCATCGTTGTCGATGATCCCGAAGCCCACACCGTCGTCGTGCATCCGCGCGGCGACCGCGAGATCCGCGTCCGAAGGCTCGAGCAACCCTGACGGGTGATTGTGGACGAGCATCTCGCCGCGTTCCGCGAAGCCGGGCAGTGCGAGCACGCTCTCGACGTCTCCGCGCGCCGCGACCCGTGCGGTGCGTACGATGCCCTCGTCGTCAATCGTGCAGACGAAGCACACCTCCCGCCCGCCCGCGAGCCGTATGGCGGCTCGCATGGCCGCGGCAGGCGATGAGGCGAGGCGAGAGTGCTTGGGTTCGAAGACTGCGGACGGCGGCACGATCAAGAAGATAGCCTCCGCCCGAAGATTTCACGAACCAATTACGTCTTGAGCGGCTTTTTCTTGGCGGCCGGGAACAGGACGTTGTTCAGGATCAGCCGATAGCCGGGGGACGTCGGGTGCAGCGCGAGATCGGTCGGCGCATTGCCGATGTTGTGTTGCGGATCTTCCGGATCGTGGCCGCCGAGGAACGTCCACGAGCCCTTGCCATAGTCCCCGTGGATGTACTTCACCCACGGTGCTCCTTCCTCGTAGGCGAGCACCGTCACACCTGGTTTGATGACTGCCTTGTTGAAGCTCGTCGTCACGCCATAGTAGTCGGGGATGACCGTGCGATGATCCTGCACGAGCATCGTGGCGACGGGGTCGAACTTCGCGGAGAACGCGAACAGCGTGAACTGTCCGAGCGGCTGGCGCCGCGCGGGCACATTCACCTGATGTCCATCGATATCGCTCATCGAGTTGGTGAACGGCGACTGCTCGACGTGCACATCGCGGAACGCCATCGCGCGCTTCCAGTCCATCTTGGCATCCACGTCTTCGTCGATCGGCGTTCCGTCCGCGTAGGCGGCGGCGATATCCGCGTTATGCGCCGCGATCGCCAGCTCGAGCGTCTCCGTCGCCCCACACATGGCAAAGAGGAATCCCCCGCCCTCGACGTATTGGCGGATGCGCTCCGCCACCGCTTTCTTGAGCGCGGGAATGGTGGCGAACCCGAGGCGCTTCGCGGCATCGAGGTTCCGCTCGCGCTGCTCGACAAACCACGGCGCGTCGCGGAATCCGAGGTACAGCTTGTTGAGCTGCCCGGTGAAGTCCTCGTGAAAGAGGTGGAGCCAGTCATATTTCTGGAGGTCCCCGTTCATGACCTCGTCGTCCCAGACCGTCGTGTACTCGATGCCGGCGTATCGGAGCGCCAGCGTCACGGCGTCGTCCCAAGGCGGAGACTTCGGCGGCGTGTAGATCGCAATCCGCGGCGCCTTCTCCAGCGTCACGGCATCCATGTTGCCGCTGGCGATCTCGGCGCGGATCTGCGCGAGACGCCCGTTGTCGAGCGGCTCGAACGTCACGCCGCTGAGCGTTGCCGTCTTCCGGAGCTCCTGCCCGTCCGGAAGCAGGAACGACCCACCCCGGTAGTTGATGAACCACTCGGCGCGGTTCCCGGCCTTGAGCGCGTTGAACGTCAGTCCATACGCTTTGAGGTGATTCTGCTGCGCGTCGTCCATGGGGACGAGCAGATGCTGCGCCGCGGCGGCCTGCGCGGCGACCGCGAGAGTCACGAGCGCAAGCAGGCCCCGCGTCCGGCTCGTTAGGCAACGAATCCAGGACCGCGCGACACCGCGCCGATCAGACGATGGATGTGTCATATCGAGGGAACGCTCTGGCGAGCGAGGTCCAACTCGCGCCGGGCCTGGGGCACCAGCGCGCTTCGGGGATAGGTAAGAATCATATGCTCGAGATGCTCTACCGCGCCGGACCGGTCGCCGTTGCGCCGCAATGTCCGCGCCCACTCGAGCTCGGCTTCTGCCGCCTCCGGCGCCGACGCGTAGTCCTTCACAATGCGGTCCCAGAGCGCGATGGCGGCGGTGTCGTCATGCCGCGCCGAATAGATGCGCGCCGCCGCGTTGAGCAGAAGCGCGCTGGCGTCTGGCACGAGCGGCGCTGCCGTCACAAGCTTCGTCGCGGCCGCCGCGCTATCGGCGCGAGCGAGGGCGAGAAACGCGCTCCCAACAGCCGGTGCACTGTCCACCCTGGTTCGACCAAGCAGCGCGAGCGCGAGCAACAGATCGGGGTCCGTCTCGGTGGTTCGTTTGAGAATGCGGCGAGCGGTCTTCAGATCGCCCTCGTAGAGCGAGATCCAGCCCATCGTCCGGTCCTCGTCCTCGCCCATCGGCGTCGTCCCCATCGCGGCACGCGCCTTCGCGAGATCGCCGGCGCGAACCCAGCCCCATGCGGCCATGCGCACGAGACGGACGTGCGCGAGGGAATCGAGCCGCGAGGCATTCGCCGTGATGAGGGCTTCGGCATCGGCGGCGCGGCCTAACGCGCTCAGTGCGCGCACGCGCAGCGGCAGGACGGTGCGCACGCTCTCGGAGTCCGTTGCCGCGGCGTACGGCTCGAGGAGCTTCACCGCCGACGCCGGGTCGGCGCCACTCAAGGCGTCGTTCGCGGCGCGCACCGCGAGCTCCCGCGTGGGCGCGTGGGCCAACGCCGCCGCAAACGCGTCTCGCGCCACGAGCCACGCGCCGGACGCTTCCGCCTCGTCGCCAAACTCGGTCCATGCCTTCACGGCCTCGTCGCTGGGCGGCAGGTCGCGCAACGCGAGCCACCCTTCACGCGCCGAGCTCCAACGGACCTCGAGGAATGCGAGCGCCCGCCGTGCTTCCACCTGCACGGGCGGCGCGCGGAAGACCTGGCGAATGGCGCCACGTAGGGAATCGGGCGTGGGAAACAGCGAGAACACCGCCGCCTGATCCAGGTATGGGGACGCGATCATCGCGTCCCGCCAACTCTGCGCCGATAGCTCCCAGAGCCCGGTGGCAGCACGCAGCTGCGCCATCTCCACCGTGATGTCCTTCGTCCCGCCTAACGCGCGCTGCGCCCGCTGCAGCACGGTGTCGGCGGCCGCCGACCGGCCGGCATCGAGCAGGAGACGCGCATACTCGCGGTACGGGACGGCATCACGAGGCGTGATCTGCACCCAGCGCTCGAAGGCGGCCGCGGCCGCTTCGTCGCGGTGCAGATACGCGAACGTGCGGAGCTGCACCGTGCGCAGCATCGGCTCGCGCGGGCGCTTCGTGATCAGCGAGTCGATCAGCGGGAGAATGGAGTCGCGCTTCCCGAGCTGATCGTACACACGCTCGATCCCGAGAATCGCCGCCGTCGTGGATTCGTCGAGCGCCGCGCGGTAGGCACTCAACGCCTCGCGCCACTGCCCCGCCTGCTCGAGCTCGAGCGCACGCATCGGCAGGCCCGGTTGCGCCTGCGCTCGCGCCGCCTGCGGCGCGAGCGTCAACACCCAAGCGAACGTAAAGGCGACCCTTGCGCTACGGCTTCTCCGCATTGATGCGCTTGAAGTAATCGAGCACGAGGCGTCGCTCCTCCGGCGTCAACCCGCGGAGGTCGTTCCAGTTCGGCATGGCGAACTTCGACGCCGCCTTGCCGTTGGCATTCGCGTTAGGCGGCAGGAACAGCTCGTTGCCGGTTGCGGCTTTCGCCTCGCGCTTGCCGTTGTCCTCGCGTTCGTCACGCTCGAGCGTCCGCCCGGCATCGAGCATCCGGCGGAACAGCCGCTGCTGCCGGTCGATGACGTTCGGATCCAGCGCCCCGCTTTCCAGTGCCTGCGCGAGCTGACGCGCCTCCTTCGCCAGCTCGTCGGCCCGGCCCGTTCGATCCTGGTCACTCATCTCCTCGAGCGACGCCGCGACCTCGCGCTGCTGGCGACCAAGCTGCCGCGCCTGCTCGCGGCCCTGCTGATCGAGCTGCGCGCCCGGCCGCGGGATGAGCTCCGCGGTCTGCGAGTTGAGCGACCCTTGCTGCTGCGCCATGTCCTTGAGCTGCTCGAGCATCTCCTGGAACCCGGACGCGGAGCTCGCGTTCTGTGCCCGCTCCCGGTCGCGCACGAGCGTCGCCGCCGCCTGATTCAACGCCTCGGATGCCTCGCGCATCGAGCTCGCCGCCTGGTCGGTCTGCCGAGCGCTCGCGAGATCGCGCGTGGCCTGATCGACCTTCTTCTGCGCGTCGCTCACGGAGCGCTGAGCCCGCGGAGAGAGCAGCGAGGACTTCTGCCCCGCCTCGGTCAGTCGCTTGCCTGCCTGCTGGACTCCCTGCTGAAGTGCGCTCTGTTCCGCCTGCAACGATTGCTTGTCGACATTCTGCCGTGCTTTCTGCTCGATCTGCTCCTGTTGTCGTGAGAGCTGGAGCATCTCCTGGACAGACTGATCGAGCTCACCCGTCAACTCCTGCTTCCATGCGTCGATCTGTTTTTGCCGAGCATCAGCCAGCTGGTCGGCTGCTTTCTGCATGGCATCCGCGGCATCGTTGGCCGACTGCTGTCCTGCCGACTGCTGCCCACCACCCTGCTGTCCGGACTGTTGATCGGATTGCTGCTGGCCGGGCTGGCCCGTTTGCCCCTGCTGCGACTGTTGCCCCTGCTGCCCCTGCTTCTGAGCTCCGGGCTGACCGTCCTGCTTCTCCTGGCCCTTTTGCGCCTGACCGTCTTTGTCCTGCGGCTTGTTGCCCTGCGCATTCTGCTGTTGGCCACTCTGTTGCTGACCGCTTTGTTGCTGACCGTTCTGCGGCTGACCGTTCTGCGGCTGACCATTCTGTCGCTGAGCGGCCTGCGCCATCTGCTGCGACATCTGCTGCTGCGAGCGCTGGTCGTTCTGTTGCTGATTCTCGCCACGCTTCTGATCGGGCGCCTGATTGCGCGCAGCACGCTCCATTGCCTGCGCCGATTCCTTCACCTGCTGGTTCGCGTCGTTGACGCGCTGCGCACCCGCGTCGGCGTTCTCGCGCTCGAGTCGCTTCTGCAGCTCCTCGACTTGTTTCTCCAGGTCGCGCGACCGGTCGGCCAGGTCACGAGCGTTGTTCTGCGCTTCCTGCTTCTGCGCCTGATCGCGAGCCTTGGCCATCGAGTCCGCGTTCGCGCGCTCCGCCTTGGAAAGGTCCTTCGCCTCTTCCTTGAGTGTCTGCATCGAGCCCTCGAGTGCCGCGCGCTTGAGCATCTCGACGCTCTTCTCGAGTTGTTCGCGCAGCCCCTTCTGCTGCTGCGCCAGGTCGCCTAACGCCTTCTGCGCGTCTTCGGCGGACAGCTTCTGCGCCGACTCCTCGAGCTTGCGCAGCTTCTCCGCGAGCTCCGGCGTCAGCGCGTCTTTCAACAACTTCTGCGCCTCCTGCAGCCGCGCCGACAGCGCGCTGTCGAGTGCGTTGCTCTGCTGGAGCTGCTTCTCGATCTGTTGCGCGTTCTGCTGAAGCTGCTGCATCCGCTCTGCCAGCTCGCGCTGTTCCTTCGCCAGGGCCTGCGCCTGCTGTGCGGCCTCGTAGGACATCGAGCTCTTGTTGCCCGAGCCCTGTTGATCGCCGTTCTTCGGGATGTTGCGCTGGCGCGCGCGCGCCGCATCGGCGGTCCGCTGCTGCAGCGCTTTCTGCGCGGCCGCAGCCGCCTTGGCTCGTTCCACCGCCGAATCCGCGGCGGCACGCACGTTCGCGCGCGCCTCGGTCATGCCGGGCACGCGGAGCACCAGCTCACGCGTCGATCCGCTCTGACGCCATGGCGACCCATCGATCGCCACCGCCACCAGGTGCACCGCCTCGCCCGGCTGGACGCCGAGGTCGGGCAGCGACACGATGGCGTTGCCAGTCCACTGCGTGCTTGGCTGCGAGAGGAGCGGCCGTTTCGTCTCCGGCATCGCGGTCCCGCCCTCGGGTTGTCTCCACACCCGAAGCACGACGCTCGCGAGCCCGTGGTCATCGGTCGCGAGGAACGACATCGGAATCGTGTCACCAGCCGACACGGTCGTGTCGGTCGCGGGGGCGAGAATCTCGATGTGTGGCACCGAGTCGGGAACGACCTCGAATTCGAGCGCGGCCGGCAACTCGGTGATCGCTCCGGCAACACCGGCGGCGCTCCATTCGTACCGGCCGCTCTCGACCACCGGCAGCCGCCCCGTGAACGATCGGCCGGCCGGCGTTAGGCGCACCGTGTCTCTCGCCCTCGCGAGTGACACGCCCGTGAGCTCGGTGGACGAGTGACCGGAGATCGTCAGGACGGTACCTCGTGGCAGCTGCGCCGCTTCCCCGACCGGCAGCGTCTCGGCGCGCCGATCCAGATACCGCGGGAACGTTGCCGTGACCGAGACGTCGCCGATGAATGGTCGCTCGACCAGCGCCACCGACGCCGTGTCGCTTACGGTCCTGCCGTCGGTCGCGAAGAAGGCGAGGTCCGCATCCATCGGCGCGAGCCGGACCTTCGCGACGCCGTCGTGGACTTCGTGCTGCGATGACCGCCACGCCGAGCCTTTCGCCCGTTGATACAGCGTAACGCGCCGACGTTCCGGCGCCGCGATGGATAGTGTGAGCCGCTCACCGCGCAGCACGCTCTTCGGCGCACGCTGAAACGCGATGGGAGCGAGCAGCGTTCCGGTCCACGCGCGAACGGGATGCGCAATGGCGCGCCATCCGTCTGGTGTCGCGGACGACCGGGTCGCCAGGAGGAAGATCCCGAGCGTCCCCACGACGGCCGCGCCGCCGCTCCTGACCAGAGCTCGTCGCGTCAGCGTCGGCGTTAGGCTTCGGTTGCCGGCTTTTTCCTTGAGCCGCTTCGCCACCTGCTCGGCGTTGTACCGACCGAGCGTGCCCGTATTGGCGACTTCCAGCGCGCCGCGAACCGCGCCGGCGCGCAGGGACTGCTCGCGCTCGACCTCGAACGCGAGGCCGCTCACGGACGCATCGCGCGCGAGGCGACGACGCGTCCACCAGATGGCCGTTATCGCGACGATTGCGACCGCCAGCCACACGACGAACGGGACCACACGCGGGAGGTCGATCCATCGGGCGCGACCGAGTAGCACCACCCCCACCGCGAGCAGCAATGCCGCCAACCCGACCGCGGCCGCGCCACCCGCGGCGGCGATCAGTCGCGAGATGCGTCCGCGTTCGCGATCGACGAGATCGATGACCGTCATGCCGCCGGGCGGCTCGTCACCGCGTACACGAACAGGTTCACGCCCATGCGAAGCGCCGCCTCGTGCAATTCAGGTGGGTCGTTGTAGGTGCCCGTGTCTTCCCAACCATTCCCGAGGTCGGATGAGAAGTCGTAGTACACCGCGAGTCGATCGCCGATGAAGATCCCCAGCCCCCGCGCCGGCTTCCCGTCATGCTCATGGATCTTCGGGACACCGTTGGGGAACTCGTACACCAAATGATAGATCGGGTGCGTGAGCGGCACATCGACCAGCGGACGATCCGGGAAAACGCGCGCGATCTCTCGCCGGAAATTCGCATCCAGCCCGTAGTTGTCGCTCACGTGCAGGAACCCACCGCGCAGGAGATACTGCCGCAGTCGGTCCACTTCGGCATCGCTGAACCGAATGTCGCCGTGACCCGTTATGTGGAGGAACGCATAGTCCCACACGCGGTCATCGAGCAGGGTGACGCGACCTTCGGTTTTGTCGACCCGCAATGACGTCCGCTCGTTGATCGCCTCAATGAGGTTTGGAAGGCTCGACGGGTTGGCGTACCAATCGCCGCCCTCGTATTGCAGGCGAGCAATGGCGAGGCGCGGGCCATCGTTCCGGGCCGCGCCCAAGGTCGCCAGCGCGACCAGCGCCGCGAGCGATGCGGCGTATGCGCGTACGATTCTCATGCTTCGTGAGCGAGTCGATAGGCAAGATTGCGTGACGCGCCGCCCTCGCGCACGAGCGCGGCAGCAACATCGCGTGCACTGAGTCCGGCGGCGCGCATCAGGCGGGCCCGAGATCGCAACTCGTCCTCCGCCAGCGGTTGAAGAGTGGTACCCTCGAGCACGATCACGACCTCCCCGCGCGGCGGAGCGCTCTCGTAATACGCCGAGAGCTCGGCCACCGTTCCGCGGCGAATTTCCTCGAACTGTTTCGTCAACTCCCGGGCCACGACCACCCGCCGCTCCCCCGCACCGCGAGCCCCGAGCTCACCGAGCGTAGCCGCCACGCGGTTCGGCGCCTCGTACAGTACGCTCGTGTGCCGAAGGCTGCTGAGCTCCTGAAGAGCGTCCTCTCGCTCGCGCCCTTTCCGCGCCAGGAAACCAAAAAACGTAAAGCGCTCGCTCCCAAGAGCGGAACTTACGAGGGCCGCCAGCACGGCGGAGGGGCCAGGAATCGGAACCACGGCGATACCAGCCTCCGCGGCCGCTCGCACGACACGCGTGCCGGGGTCTGACACCAGCGGCGTGCCGGCGTCGGAAATCAACGCCACATCGCGTCCTTCTCGGAGACGAGCGATCGCCGTCTCCGTTGCACGTGCCTCGTTGTGCTCGTGGTACGAGAGCATCGGCGTCGCGATCCCGTGATGGTCGAGAAGGTGCCGCGAATGGCGCGTGTCCTCGGCGAGAATGAGATCGACTGCCCGCAGGACATCGATCGCCCGGAGGGTAATGTCGCGCAGGTTGCCGATCGGAGTGCTGACGACGTACAGCGACCCGTGGTGCTCTGCGCCGTCTACCACTCCAACTCCCACGGCAGAGCCGACAGAAATCCCGCGGCGTGAAGCATGTGACGGCGCTCCCGCGCGGCCTCCCCCACCACGCGGCGTGCGGCGTCCTCGTCGCCATCGAGCGCTTCCCTGGCTGTATCCGTCACCCAGGCCGCGATTCCAGCCGTGACCTCGTAGCCGTCCTCGGAGGGGTCTTCCAGCCTCGATCCGCTTGCGAACCGACTCAACGCCGGATACCGCCGAAGGAGCGCATCCCGAACCCGCTCCCCGACTGCCGAGGGTACGGGGACGCCATAAGATCCAAGCTCGGCGTACATTCGCTCGATGAGCTGCCGGTAGGCAGCGACGAGGGCGGCAGGTGCTTGTGTCGGCATGTGCGGCGGACCCCGCCACGCACCAACCCGCGCCTTTGGGCGCGGTGACGCAGGCCCGAACAGACGCGAGAGCTGTTCTGTGCGTCCCGATCCGTCATCGTCGACGACGAAGGTCTGTTCGATCAGCCCGTCTCGAAATACCAGATAGTTCGCCGTGTCTCGATTCACCACTTCCACGACGCCGCTGAACTGCCCGCTACGGAGGTGCGGAAACAGCACTTTTGGATCGCCGGCGGCGAACCCGTCTGGCCAAGGATCCGATGGCACCAGCAGCGTGTGGAACATGCACACAAGGAGCTCGGCTGACGCCTCGTAAAAGGCTATCTCGCCAAATTCCGGTTCGGCGGGCACTCGACTGAGGGCCGAGGAGATCGCAATGGCCTCGTTGCCGCGCTGTGTCGCGCGAACCGCGTTGACTACCTCGCCCTCGCGGAGAAATAGCATGAGGAATTCCTCAGGTAGCCAGATGGCGACGTAGCCAGCGACGCGCGCAGTGCGGTCGCGCTTGGCATCGCTGAGGAGATTCCGAAGGTGAACGTACGCGAGCTTCGTTCTCTCGAGGAGAACGCGCCCGTGAGGGTACCGCAACTTTGCGGCAGGTGCGGGCATCGCCTGGGATGAAAAAGAAACGCCTGAGAGGGAGGACCTCTCAGGCGATAACTTGAGCCGAGCGGCGTATCACCGCAATCGTTTCCGGCTCCTGCGGTTAGGCCGCCGCGACGTGCTGCTTGAACTTCGATTCGAGGGCGGGCTTCGGGACTGCGCCGATCACCTGGTCAACCAGCTTCCCGTTCTTGAAGAACAGCACCGCCGGGATGGACCGGACGTTGAAGCGCGTCGCGGTCCGAATGTTCGAGTCCACGTCGAGCTTCGCCACCTTCGCCTTGCCCTGATACTCCACGGCGAGCTGGTCGAGGATTGGCGCGATCATACGGCACGGGCCGCACCACGTCGCCCAGAAATCGACGACCGCCAGACCATCGTGCTTCTCGATCTCCTGCTCGAAGTCCGCGTCGGTTACCGCCACTGCATTGGACATTTCGTTCTGCCTCCACTAGCCGGGGTCCGCCCGGCTTCCATTCGGATTAGTTTCTCGCGCCCCCTTGAGGACGCGCCATGAGCAAGACATCAACCCGTCGCGGAACGCGACTCGCGCACATCGGCATCGCGGTCCGTTCCCTCGATGAGATTCTGCCGTTCTATCGTGACATCCTCGGCCTGCCCGAGGTACCGCTCGACGACGCCGACGGAGCGTCGATCGTCGGCCTCGCTGCCGGCGACCCGCTCGTCGAGTTGCTCGAGGCCGACTCCGCTGACTCACCGATTGGCCGATTTGTGGCCAAGCGTGGTCCCGGCATCCATCACCTGTGCTTCTCGGTCGACGACCTCGACGCCACCCTGGAGCGTTGTCGCGCGGCCGGGATTCGCCTCATCGACGAGTCCCCCCGCATCGGCGCCGAGAAGAAACGCATCGCGTTTCTGCATCCGTCATCGACCGCGGGTGTCCTCGTCGAGCTGTCGGAATACTAACCCGGCAAAGGTCGCTTGCGTTCCCCGGGATCAGGCTGCTCTCACTTCTGCCGGCAGAGCGCGGTAACCGCGCCGAAGTCCGCATCCTCGACATACCAGCGATCGGACGGCCCCTTCACCGTCGTGAATCGCGGTGACTTGGTCACGGGTCCCTTCGTGAGGTCGACCTTCATGATCCGCTTGCCGTTGTCGCCGGGTTGTTCATCGCCGATCGTGAACTTGTCAGCGTCGTAACATCCCTGCATGACGATGAGTCGCTTCTCCAGCTCGGGGCGCTCGAACTGGTCACGTGCAGGCCCTTTGGCGGTGCCCCACGCGATGGATAGCTCCTGGAGGTCCTGCGATTTCGCCGCCGCCAGGAAGCGCTCAACGGCAGCCCGCGGTGCGGCAGCGCCCGGAAGGTTCGCGGCCGGAGCGGCAGCCGGGGTCGGCGCCGAGGAACTGCTCCCCGAACCGGACTTGCAACCGGCGACAACCAAGGACAACAACAGGATCGTTCGCTTCACTGGATTCTCTCCACGCCTTTGCGGCCCGCTATGGTAGCTCAACCTGCCATGTACCAGCGACTTTACATTAACATCGACCACGTTGCGACGCTTCGCCAGGCACGTCGCACCATCGAACCAGATCCCGTTCTCGCGGCGGTCGAATGCGAGAACGCAGGGGCAGACGGCATCACCGCTCATCTGCGCGAAGATCGTCGCCACATCCAAGACGACGACGTAGAGCGCCTGACGACTACAGTCCGGACGGTCCTGAACCTCGAAATGGCGTGCACGGTGGAGATGGTCGGGATCGCGAGCCGCTTGCGTCCCTACCAGGTCACGTTCGTCCCGGAGCGGCGCGAGGAGGTGACGACCGAAGGCGGTCTGGACGTGACGCGCGATCCGAAGGGCCTGCGGTCGGCCATAGAGCAATTGGCGGCGATCGGCGTTCGCACGAGCCTCTTCATTGACCCCGACGTGGACGTCGTATCGCGCTCGCGGGACCTCGGCGCCGTGGCCATCGAGCTGCACACTGGCCGCTACGCGCACCACCCGAACGAGGCAGCCGTGCTTCGAGCGCTCGAGGATGCGGCGCGTGAAGGCCACCAGATGGGTCTCGCCGTGCACGCCGGACACGGGCTCACGACCAGTAACGTCGGGCCGGTCGCGGCTATCGCCGAAATCGAGGAGCTCAACATCGGCCATTCTATCGTGAGCCGTGCGGTTTTCGTCGGGCTCTCGGAGGCCGTTCGCGAAATGCGTGCAGTGATGGATGTTGCGCGAACCCGAGGGTAGACCGTCCTTGGGGGAGCGTCTTAACTTCGTCGGTCTCTCGTTCGGAGCGGGAATGAGCGTGACGGTGGGGCTGCTGGACTTCTACATCCTCGAGGCAGGCGAGTACGTCGACCAGCTCGACGCGCTGGTGGGCGCGGCGGTGCAAGCGCCGCCGGAGTCGACGCCATTCATAACGGCTGCCCGCGCCCTTCGCGGGAGCTCCACAATGGCGAAGCTGATTCGCATGGCGGAGCTGGCAGGCTCCGTGGAACGAGTGGGGCGCGGACTGCGGGACGGCTCCGTGAGCTGGAGCGGCGACGTGCGTGCCGCGCTCGTCGCCGCCATCGACGACATCCGGATTCTGCTTCGTACTGTTCGCAGCTGGAGCGCCGCCGAGGAACAGCGCGCAGCGGCGCGCGTCGCCGAGCTGCGGTCGCTTGTTCCTGAGGGCGAACCTGCGACGGCCAGCACGCCGATCAGCGCGGCGGTGAGCCCTGCGTACTTCGCATCGGAGGTCGAAGGAGTCGCCGCCGCGCTCGACGCGTATGTCGGCGCTCCGACCGATCGCAACGCGCTCGACGAGGCGCTGGGGCGGGTGCGCGCGCTGCGGGGTATCGCGGCATTGAAGGATCTCCCGCCACTCGCCGACGTTGCGGACGCGCTGGAGACGGCGGCGAAGACGACCGCGGTCGATGGGCGAACGCTCGGACCGCAGCATAAGGAGTTGTACGACGCATCGGCGCATGCGCTACGACGCGCCGCGCGCGAGCTGCGGACCACCGGTCGTCCCGACGCAACGGCGCCCGAAGTGCGGCGGTTCGCCATCGCAGCGCTGGCACTCCAGCAGCAATCGCGCGACGAAGAGCAGGTCGTGCCGGTTGCCAGTCTGTTCTTCGGCGATGCAGGACCGCATATCGTCTCGCGCGCCGATCGTCCGCCCGCGGCGTTGGAATCGCGATTCCGGAGCGAGGTCACATCGCTCGCGGAACACCTTCGGCGACTCGTTGGCGACGCAAAGACCGCCACGACGTCCGTCAGCCGCGAACGGATCAATCACGAGCTTCGTGGCGCACTTCGCGTCATTCGGTCGACGATCGAGAGCTTCGGAGAGGCGGACGCGTCGCGCTTTTTCGCGAGCGTTGCCGCGGAGGCCAGCATTCTCGACCCGATCGTCCTCTCATCGATCGACGCGGCGGGCGCCCTCGTGGCATCGCC
>DATCGG010000100.1:0-7387 GCA_036509075.1 Gemmatimonadaceae bacterium | reverse complement strand
CGGGTTCGGGGACTCCACTGGGAAGCTCTTAGCGCCGAGGAGCCTTCCTCTGCAGTAGGAGCCCCCCGGCCGAGTCCCCAGTCCCTAAGTCCCCAGTCCCTCCTTCAGATGTCATGGAGAGATGATCTCCTCGGAGTCTTCGGCGAGCTCGCGTGGCAGGCGCGGCGCACCGCCGGCGCGATCGGCCGCGCGATCGACCGCGATCCGATTCAGATCGTTGGCTACCGAGGATTCGGCACGGCCGACCGCGCCCTCGTGCTCGGTCGCGTGCTCCAGGACGAAGGCGTTCGTGCGCCGCACGCCACGCAATCGCGGTGGCGCAACCTCCTCGCGACACTCCGCCGAATCGAGAGCGACCCGCTGCCGTTCGCGCGCGTCCGGGCGAAGCTCGCCGGGCGAGGCGATTCGGCGCACACGGAGATCGTCGCCGACGGCGAAGGCTTCCTCCGACACTGGCTCACGGCCCCCGGTGCGTTGACACCGTCAGGGTGGCACACCGTCTCGCTCGACCTCGCCGATGCGCCTAACGGGCACCCCGTTCGGGCGACGGCTCAGGTGCTCGCGCCCGCACCGACGGCAACGTTCGGCGTCGTGAGCGACATGGACGACACCGTCCTGCAGTCCGAGGTGACGAGCTTCCTGCGAGCCGCGCGGATGGTCCTCCTCGAGAACGCACTCACCCGCCTTCCCTTTCCGGGCGTGGCCGCGTTCTACCGCGCGCTCGACCGCGGAGCCACGGGCGCCGAGGCGAACCCGATCTTCTACGTGTCCAGCAGTCCGTGGAATCTGTACGACGTGATCGACGGCTTCCTCGAGGCACAGCGGATCCCCACGGGCCCGCTGCTGCTCCGCGATTGGGATCTCGGAAAGCTCAACGAGCGACACACACGCCATAAGGGCGTCGTCATTCGCGAAATCTTCGACACGTACCCGGAACTGCCATTCCTGCTCGTGGGCGACAGCGGCCAGGAAGACCCGGAGATCTACACGGAGTTGGTGCGCGAGCGGCCCGGCCGCGTGAAGGCGGTGTACATCCGAAACGTCAGCACGAACCCGGAGCGCAGCCAACGCATTCAGGCGCTCGCGCGCGAGGTCGCCGAGGCGGGTTCGACGCTCGTGCTCGCGGACGATACGCTCGCCGTCGCGCGTCATGCCGCGATGCATGGCTGGATCGCATCCGAGGCGCTCGACGAAATCGGCGGCGAGAAGCGTGATGATGAAGGTGCGACCGGCGCGAAGGCGAACGCGCCCGGTGTGGATACGAAGCCGGCGCCGACTGTCGTCGTGGACCCTGACGTCTCGGCGGACGACGTCAGCTGAAGATCGCCTTGGGGCCCGGCCGGCTGTACGTTACCCTCACCATGAACCGCCAATCGTGATGCGTCGCTTTTCACTGGTGCTGCTCCCGTTCCTCGCGGCCTTCGCCCTGGTGTTCGGCCTCTACTACCTGTTTGCTGCGTACCGCCTCGTTCAGCTTGGCCGAGTCGTACCTGCCGCGCTCTGTTTCGTGTTCGGCTGCATGGGCCTGGGCCTCGCAGTCGCGATCTGGGTTGCACGCAAGCGCGTTGGCCGCGGTGGTGGCCCGCCGCATGCTGCGTAGCCGAACCGGCCCCGTGACGGGCAGCGCGGCAACCTAACGACAGGGATACGAAGGCGACGGATGCGATTTCGACGATGGGTGGGCGCCTCGATTGCCATCGTGACCGGATTTTTCGGCAGCGCCACCGGCGTCGCGGCACAGATCCCCGCACCCACGAGATGTGCCGTTGGGATTCCTGCGAGCGAAGTGTCGGGATACGTGCCGTTGCCTCGAGGCGACGTGTTCTGTCCGCTGCTCGCGGATCCCAAGGGTCAGCGTTCGTTCGTCAGCTATCTGCACGAGACGAGCGATCAGGGCGAAATGAACGTCGGGTCCGTGGGCATCAGCGACGCGTTCGGACTTCTCCGCGTCGGTGGCCCGAAGCCCGGCGACGGTTTCCAGATGAGCCTTGCCGGCAGCGTGTTCGCGCAGTTCGACCTCGGCTCGTCGTCGTACGATCTCATCAACGCCGACTACATCATCGGACTTCCAATCAATTTCCGACGTCGTGCGTTCTCGATGCGGTTCAGGCTTTACCACCAGAGCTCCCACCTCGGCGATGAATTTCTGCTGCGGGAGAACAATCCGACGTTCGTCCGCGAGAACATCTCGTTCGAGGCGGCGGAGATGATCCTCTCGCTCGATGGCGGTCCATTCCGCGTTTACGGGGGAGGGGAGTATCTCCTGCGACGCGACCCGAAGGACCTCGAGCGTTATGTCGCGCACGGCGGTGTGGAGTTGCGGCCCGAGCGGCGTCTGGTACGATTCGGCACGGTCGCCGGCGTGCGATTCGTCGCGGGGGGCGATGTCAAGGCTTCCGAGGAACAGGACTGGAAGCCTGCCGTGAGCATTCGGACGGGATTCGAGTTCGACCGTCCGCGCGATACGGATCCACCCGGACGACGCTGGGGTCTCCTGTTCGAGGCGTACACGGGCCCGTCGCCGTACGGCCAGTTTTTCCGGAATCAGGTCCGTTACTTCGGCGCCGGCATTCACTTCACGCTATGACGAGTCACGAACAGTCGTACGACGTCATCGTCGCCGGGTTGGGCGCGATGGGGAGCGCGACGGTGTACGCGCTGACGCGCGCGCAAGCCCGAAGTCCTCGCGTGTTAGGCATCGATCGATTCTCGCCGCCGCACCGACTCGGCTCGTCGCATGGACGGACGCGCATTATCCGCGAGGCCTACTTCGAGGGCCCGGCGTACGTTCCGATCGTTCGCCGGGCGTTCGATCTCTGGCGCGAGCTCGAGCAGGCGGCGGGTCGCACGCTGTACAGCCGGACACGCGGAATAACGTTAGGCGCGCCGGATGGGATGCTGGCGAGCGGCGCGCGCGCGAGCGCCGAGCAGTTCGATGTGCCACACCGTGTGCTGTCGGCCGCGGAGGTGACTCGCAACTTTCCGGGGCTGCGGCCGGCGGCCGGCATGGTCGGCGTGGTCGAGGAGCGAGCGGGGGTACTCTTCCCGGAGGATTGCATCGCCACGATGCTCGGGCTGGCGGAAAAGGCGGGCGCGGAGCTCCGACGCGACGAGACCGTCGTGGCGTGGGAGGCGAACGGCGACGGCGTCGTCGTCCGGACCACGGACAACGAATACCGCGCAACGCGGCTCGTGATCGCCGGTGGCGCCTGGATGCCGCGGCTGGTGCCGGAGCTGGCCGGTACGCTCGCGGTCGAGCGCCAGCCGATTCACTGGTTCGCCCCTGATTCGCATTCCGAGGACTACTCGGCGCCGCAGTGCCCGGTGACGCTGTGGGAGTATGCTCCCGACCGCACCTTTTATACGTTGCCGGACTTCGGCGATGGCGTGAAGGCGGCCGTGCACTACGAGGGGCAATCAGTCGATCCCGATCACGTGAACCGACAGACGTCGCCGGAGGACGTTGCGCGGGTTGCCGAGCTTTTGCGGTGCTTCATGCCGAATGCCGAGTGGCAGCTGCGGGACTCGCAGGTGTGCCTCTACACGAATACGCCGGATCTCCATTTCATCATCGACCGGCATCCGTCGCACGCTGACCGCGTGGTCGTGGTGAGTGCGTGCTCGGGGCACGGGTTCAAGTTCGCGACGGCGATTGGAGAGATCGCCGCGGACCTGGTAGCGGAGCGAAAACCGCGGTTCGATCTCGACATGTTCCGCATGACGCGATTCCAGGAATGACCGCATGCAAATCAAAGGGGTCAGAGGCGATTTTCAAACGACTCTGACCCCTTGGTTTCCCGGGCTAATACGTTAGGCGGCTACTGGCACTTCTTCGGGTTGCACGTGACGCTCTGGCTCACGGTGGTCGTTCCGGCGGCATTCCTGACGTCGACGGAGACCGAACCGCTCGTCCGACTGCCATACGTGAGGGTATACTGGGTCGTGCCGACCGAGCTCTTCACGGTGCCGCCAACGAAACGCCAGACCGGTGCGAAGGTCCCTCCCGACGACGTGAGCGCGAACGTGCAGGTGAATCCCACGCACGTCTTCGAGAGCGTCGCGGTCGGTTTCGTCCCACCGCCCGGGGCCATAAACCCGACGTACAAAAGCTTGTTAGGCGTCCCGTTCGGCACCATAGTGATGGCGTTGCTGGTCGCATTGGTGACCAGTGCGTTCGTCACACCGGTTACGGTCGCGGTCGGGTTGGCCGAGAGATAAAGTGCCGCCGCGCCGGCGACGTGAGGCGACGCCATCGAGGTGCCGCTGATCGTGTTCGTCGCGCTCGCGCCTCCGATCCAGTCCGACGTGATGCTCAATCCCGGGGCCAGTATGTCCACGCAGTTCCCGGAGTTGGAGAACGTCGCCAACGTGTTCGATGACGTCGTGGCGCCGACCGTGATCGCACTGCCCGCACTCGATGGCGAGTAATTGCAAGCGTTGGCCGTGCTGTTCCCGGCGGCCACCGCCATGACGATACCGTCATCGGTCGCCCGTTGGACGGCGTCGTTCAAGGTCTGCAGGAAGTCACCACCCAAGCTCATGTTGGCGACCGCCAGCTGGCCGGCCTGGTGTTGACCGACGACCCAGTCGACGCCTGCGATCACATCGGCGTCGCTCCCGTTGCCGAAACAGTCGAGCACGCGAACGGCAACGATCGTCACGTTCTTCGCGACGCCGTACGTCGTCCCTCCCACTGTCCCGGCGACGTGGGTGCCGTGACCGTGGCAGTCGTCAGGCGGATCGGCGTCCACGAAATCGGCACCCGTGCCAACCCGACCTGTGAAGTCCGCGCTCGAGGAATTGATACCGGTGTCGATGATGTAGGCCGTGACGCCGGTGCCGTCGTTAGGATAATTGTAGCTCCCGTCCGTTCCCGTCCTCGAATCGATGCGATCGAGCCCCCACGACGGAGCGGGCGTCTGCGTGCCATCGACCGTCACGATCCCGTCGCGCTCGATGCGTGCGACATGAGGGTTCCGCTGCAGCGCCGCAACCGCCCCATCCGACAGATTCGCGACCGCGAACCCCTTCAGCGCATAACGATACACGTGCCGCAGCGATCCCCCGTGCGTCTTCACGAGCCCGTTTGCCTGTCCCTCAGGATCTGCTTCATCGTCCCGAAACGTCACGATGTAATCGTTCTGCGCGGCGTTGCGCGCCGCGCTCACACGGTCCAGCCTGACCGTCGTCGGAGTCGGCGACGTGGAGTCCTGACAAGCGGCAACGACGAGCATCGCGGGAGCCAGGACCGCGTACTTACGCATGGATCTTTCTCCTCGGAGTGGGACGGCGATATGACCGCGAATTGTGACGCACATCACAATACGTCCCCCCGACCACACGGTCCAGCATCAAATTAGGGCTCCTTCATGCCCCACCCCTGGGCGACCTGCCTCTCGGCGACTCTCACACGCATTCACCCTCCTCGGCCCGCCTTTCCCTTCCAACGTCTCCCGTTATGCGTACGAAACTGGTCGTAACAGCCCTGGCCAGCTGTCCCGGTCTTTTCCTCGCCCACTTCCCCCTGGTTGCACAAGAACCGGCAGCGTGGGGAGTTAGCTCACGTGACGCCCTCGAGTTCCATACGTTCTCGATCGTCGCGATCGATCCGCGGACCGGCGAGGTCGGCGTCGCCGTGACGACCCGGGTACCGTGTGTCGGCAACGGAGTCCCGTGGGTTCGGGCAGGGATCGGCGCGGTCGCGACCCAAGCCAATACACGAACCGAGTACGGGCAGGTCCTGCTCGATGCCATGGCGAAGGGGGAGGAGCCGGCCAAGGCGCTCGCGCGAGCGCTTGCCGCCGACTCGCAGGCCGTCTCGCGCCAGGTGGGCGTGATCGCGGTCAGCGGCAAGAGCGCCCAGCACACCGGCGCGAACAACAGCCCATGGGCGGGAGGTCACGCGGGCACGAACTACGTCACCCAGGGCAACCTGCTCGTGGGCCCGGAGGTGGTCGACGCCGTTGCGGCATCGTTCGAAGCGAGCGAAGGAACGCCACGACATCTCGCGGACCGGCTCATCGACGCGATCGCCGCGGGCTACGCGAAGGGTGGCGACGCGCGCAAGGGACGTACGCAGTCGGCCGCGGTGATCGTCGCGGATTCACGACCCGGCCGCTCGCGCCGGGCCGACGGCGTCACGGTGAACATCAACGTCTGCGAAAACCCCGAGCCCGTCGCCGAGCTGCGACGTATCTACGACACGATCTCGCAGACGCTCGGCTTCCGGCAGCTGGAACAGTTTACCGGCAACGACATCTGGCAGCTCAAGGTGATCCTCAACGCGCTCGGGCTGTTCAGGCCTAACGAGAAAGAACTGCGGCGCGACGTCCCCGACGCGCTGGTCTACACCCCCGAAGCCATCGCGGCGGTGGACGCGTTCCGGGCGGGCGAGCACCTGTCGCTTCCGGCGTTAGGCTCCCCGCCGGGCCTGGTGGACGAGGACACCGTTGCACGCCTCTGGGCGGCGCTGGCGCGGGCGGGGAAGGCGGACTCGGTCAGGCAGGCGCTGCTCGAGACCGTCGCGGTCCGTCGGTAGTGGAACATCGGGACTCGGGACTCGGCCAGGATGCTTTTAGCGCTGAGGAAAACTCCTTTGCAGTAATAGCATCCCGGCCGAGTCCCGATGTCCCGAGTCCCGATGTCCCGAGTCCCGACGTCCCGATGCCGAGTCCCCAGCCCCCAGTCCCGGAGTATAGAATAGGGTCATGGACCCAGAGTCCGGCGCCTCGCCGCCGCGCGCGCTCACCGCGCCCGTCGATTCCGCGCGTGTGGTGCTCGACCGCCAGCGCGATCGTGCCGAGCGGATGCTCAATCGCGCGCGGCTCATCGTGCTTGTGCTGCTCGGGATCGCCGCGCTGGTCTACGCGCCGAACCTCACGCGGGCCCTCAACTGGGTCAACGTCTCCGTCCTCGTTCCCATCCTTGCCTGGACGATCCTGCAGGGCGAGCTGTTCTACCGGCTTCCGAAGCTCCCCGTCTGGATCGGCGTGGCGAACCCCGTCGCCGACATCGCCGGCGTTACCGCCATCATCGGCGGCTACGCATTCGCGCAGTCGGCCACGCTCGCGCTCAAGACGCCGATCTTCCTCATGTATTTCGTCATTCTCGCTGCGCTGCCGATTGCCGCGTCCACGCGCAAGGCGGCCGCTGTCGCGTGCATGACGCTCTGTTGCTACGGCGCGCTCGTCGCGTTCTTCTTCCTCACGGGGCGACTTCCCACCGTGCTCAATCCCGTCGCGGCGAGTCAGGCGGCAGGCGTTTCCCCGCTCGACGAGGGGGCGAAGCTCTTGCTCCTCGCGATGGCCGGTGCGATCGCGACGTATGCGACGAACTGGCAGGAGCGTCTGGCGACGAGCTTCTCTCGCGCCACCGAGGAGCGCGAGCA
>DATCGG010000099.1:0-9117 GCA_036509075.1 Gemmatimonadaceae bacterium | reverse complement strand
ACTCGCTCGATCTCATTCACGTTAGGTGGCGGGGCCCGCGCGCCGGTGGGCGGCGACGCCCCGCCATCACCTGACGACCCACTGAACGCATAGACAGGGCGCCCCGCGCCCGTGGAGAACGCAATGTCCATCATCCGACTCTCACTCCGGCGACAGATCACCATCCCCACCGCGGCCGCTGTGGCCGGGTTGGCCGTCGCGTGCACCGATACGACTGCACCGTCCACCGCGGCCCCCACGGCTCCGCCGGGGTCGGCTCGCCCGGCTCTCGCGTTAGGCACCAACACCATCGTGTTCCAGCGCGACTCGGCAGGTCAGGGGTCCATCTACACCATGAACGACGACGGCACGAACCTCACGCGGTTGGTCGCAGGTGCCCAACCGGCGTGGTCGCCGGACCATTCGCAGATCGTGTTCGTCGACAAGATCACCGTGTTCATCATGAACGCGGACGGCAGCGGGGTCAGACCATTGACCGGCCTGTCGGGCGACTTGTTCCCGAGCTTTACCGCGGACGGATCGAAGGTCCTGTTCACGCACCGGACGCCGAAGGGCGACGCCGACGTGCTCACGATCAACGTCGACGGGACCAACCGGCAGACTCTCCTGAGACTGGGCGGCGCGGCGATCGAAGCGCCACGCATGTCGCCCGATGGGACGAAGCTCGCGTTTCAGGCGACCCGCCGAACCGACTCCGACATCGTCGTCGTGGATCTGGCTACTGGCCGACGCACCGTCGTGGCGGACAGCTCGCTCAGGGAGACCGCGCCGGCGTGGTCGCCCGACAGCAAGCGTCTCGCGTACAAGACGGGCATGCTGAACGCCGGGCGGTGCATCGCCGTCGTGAACGTCGATGGGTCGGGTCGGAAATTCTTCACGAATGACGTCGGGTTCTGCAGCACGGTGTCGTGGTCGCCGGACGGGAAGGAGCTCGCGTTCACGTCCACCACGGATGCAGCCGGCGTCTACCGTGCGCCGGTGGATGTGGCGGCCACGCCAGTGCGCCTGACGTTGCCGTCAGGTGGGGCGTCCGACCAGAAGCTCTCGTGGACTCGTTAGGGCCCTTGTCATTCCGAGCGCAGCGAGGAATCGCAGTCATCCCGAAAGAGGGTCATCTACCGGGATGAGCGCGATCCCTCGCTGCGCTCGGGATGACAAGCAGCTGCGCTCGGGATGACAAGCAGCTGCGCTCGGGATGACACCACGATGACAACCGCTCAGGCTGGACGCTCCCATTGCGCCCGCCCTCTCCCTCGACGCACAGTAAGGGCGATTCCACAACCCTCTGGCGCGGGACGGCGGGCGCAGGTGCTTCGGCTCAGGACGTTAGGTGGCCTCTCGGTGAGTCGCGACGGACGCGTCGTGTCCGGCGCGCTCGCGCAGCCGCGCCGGCTGGCCGTCCTCGCCCTCCTGGCGCGAGCGGGCCCGGCCGGCGCTCCACGCGACAAGATCGTCGCGACGCTCTGGCCCGACATGGAAGACGAGCGCGGGCGCCACACCTTCGCACAAACGCTCTACGCGATTCGCCGAGAGGTCGGGAACGACGACATCATCGAGGGGATGCGGGAGCTGCGGCTCAACACCGAGCTGCTGTCCGTCGATGTTACGGAATTCGAGGCGGCGATCGGCATGCACGACCTCGAGCGCGCGGCGAAGGCGTACGAGGGCCCATTCCTCGATGGGTTCCACATCCCCGGCGCCGACGAGTTCGAGCGTTGGGTCGATCGCGAGCGTTCAGCGGTCGGCCGGATGTACACGCAGCTGCTCGAGCAGCTCGGCCGGGAGGCGTCCTCAAGTGGGAAGCACGACCGTGCCGTGCATTGGTGGCGCACGCGCGCGGCGCATGACCCGCTCGAGGCGCGCGTCGCCGTCGCGGTCATGCAGTCGCTCGTGGCTTCGGGCGACCGCTTGGGCGCCATCCAGCACGCGCGCATTTACGAGACGCTCGTGGAGGAGGAGCTGTCGCTGCCTCCCGACCGGGAGGTGGTACGCTACGCGGCGGAGCTGCGCCGGGAGCAGAACGCCGAGGCCACACGACCTTCAGTCGCCACCGCGGTGGCCGCATTGGCGGATCCCGCACCGGTGGGTCCTCCGCGAGCAACTCCCGAACCGGCAGCGAGCCTAACGACTGATCCGCAGGCCGCCGACAAGCCGCGCGACGCGTTCTGGTTTCCCCCCGCCGAGTTTCAGATCGAGCCACGGCGGTCGGGGATCACGGCCGAGCTCCCGGCGGAGAAACGTCGCGACCGACCGTCGATCGGCCGACATTGGGCGGTTGCGGCCGTCGCGGCGCTGGGGATTGTCGCCGTTGCCGCGTTAGGTGCGCTGGCCGTGCGCCGGGCACGCCTCACATCTGATCCATCGGCGCGGACGATCGCCGTCGGGCGCATCACGGATTATCGACAACGTGATCCCGCCGCCATCGCCGGCTCCGTCACCGACCTCCTCGCCACGAACCTCGGCCGCGCGAGCGGAGTCCGTGTCGTGAGCACGGCACGCATGTACGACCTCCTGAGGCGTGTCGGCACCGCGGGCGACAGCTCGAGCGGTGCATTCGCCGAGGCCGCGCAGCAAGCGGGCGCCGACGAGCTCGTGGACGGTGCGCTCTATGATCGCGACGGGCGACTGCGCCTCGACCTCCGTCGCATCGATCTGCCGAGCGGTGCGGTACGTGCCGCCTATTCGGTGGAAGCGCCGGACATCTTTTCCCTGGCCGACAGCGGGACGGCGCGCCTCATCACCGGGCTCGGGATTGCGACGCTTCACGGTTCGGTGGCCGACGTCACGACGCGATCGGCTACGGCCTATCGCATGTATGAGCAGGGCCTGCGCGCCCACTTCCGTGGCGACGTGGCGGTCGCGCGCAACTTCTTCGAGGCGGCAGTTGGCGAGGATTCCCTGTTCGCGATGGCGCAGTACTATGCGGCGCTCGATGCCGGGAATGTCATCATGGAACGCCGGCGCCTGGAGCGCGCTCGGCAGCTGGCTTCTCGTGCGTCCGATCGCGAGCGCCTAACGATCATGGCGGGGTGGGCAAATCGGATGGCCCTCCCATCGCTGCGCCCGATTGCCGAGACCCTCGCGACCCGCTACCCCGCGGAGGTGGCCGGGCATCTATTCGCCGGCATCGCGCTCGTCGAGGAGGGGCGCCACCTGGAGGCGCTTACGCCGCTCCGCCGCGTGATCGCGATGGATTCCCTGGGGCTTCATCGCGCCGCGGCCGTCTGCAGCGCGTGCGATGCCTTCCGATGGACGGTGAGCGCGTTTCAGCTTGCCGACTCGCTTCCCGCCGCCGAGCGAGTTTCCCGGCAATGGTTGCGGCTCCAGCCGGACTCTCGACTCGCGACCGAGGCCCTCATCGAGGTCCTCGATGCCGAGGGGCGTGGCGAAGCCGCCGACTCGATGCTTCGTGTCGTCTCGCCAAGAGTCATCGAGCAGAAGGACGCGCTGAACCGGCGCGCGGCGTATCTGATTCGCTCCGGGAATTACAACGCGGCAGAGCAGCTCCTTGCCGATGTCGTGGCGTCGGGAGGTCAGCACGACCGAATCGACGCGTACTGGATGCTCGCGATCTCGCTGCGCCAGCAGGGACGACTCGCCGCCGCTCTCGACACCGCGCGTCGGATGCGTGCCCTGACCTCGACCGCGGGATCCGTGGTGCCGGGGACGGCCCCTGGCATCGCGTCACTCGAGGCCCAGATCCTTCTCGAGCGCGGCCAGCCGCGTGAGGCGGCGGCGCTGTTCGACTCGATCGCGCGCGGGCGCGAGGAGGTCGAGTCGGGATCCACCGCCGCTCGGCGCCAGACGTGGAACCTCGCGCATTCGGCGAGCGCTCGCGTCGCGGCGGGCGATACCGCAGGCGTCGCACGTCTCATTGACTCCGTTCAGTCGTTAGGCGCGGTAAGCGGGTACGGCCGGGACCTGCAGCTGCACCATTACGTGCGCGGACTCCTCTTCGAAGCACGCCACGACGACGAGCGTGCCGCGGCGGAGCTCCAGCAGTCGATCGTGTCGCGGAACTTCGGCCACACGCGTGCGAACTACGAGCTCGGGCGCGCGCTCATGCGGCTCGGCCGACCGACCGAGGCGATCGCGGTGGTACAACCCGCACTTCGCGGATCGCTCGAAGCATCGAACCTCTACGTGTCACGCACGGAGCTGCACGAGTTGCTCGCGCAGACGTGGGAGGCCGCGAGTGGCCGGGATAGCGCGGTCGCGCATTATCGCGTAGTCGCCGACTCGTGGAAGGGCGCCGACCCGATGCTGCAACCTCGCCGCTTGCGCGCCGCGGAGCGTCTGTCGGCGCTGAGCGGTCGGCGTTAGACGCACGCGAACGCCCGCCTCGGCGACTCTTCGGTTGCGCGTTCCGCGTCGCCGAGCGTAGCGTGCGGCATGCGAGACGCGTCCGCGCTGCCCACGATGACGGTCGAGGAGTACTTCCGCTTCGAGGAAAGCTCCGAGATCAAGCACGAGTACGTCGCGGGCGAGGTGTACGCCATGTCGGGGGGCACGGTACGGCACGACCGCATCGCCACCAACGTGTTGGTGCGGTTGTCCCTCGTAGCCAGGCCCGGCCCGTGTGATGTGTTCTCGAGCAACATGCGCGTCGAAGTCGCCCGCGATCGCTACTATTACCCCGACGTCACGGTCGTCTGCACACCGGTCGCCGAGTCGGACATCGTCACTCGGAATCCGTGCGTGGTCGTCGAGGTCACTTCGCCGAGCACGGCACGAATCGACCGCGGTGAGAAGCTCGATGCGTATCGCTCGATCTCGTCGCTCCAGGCGTACCTGATCATCGATCACCGACGCCGTCGTGTCGAGCGACACGCCAGAGACGCCAATAGCGGCGAGTGGCGGCGCGAGGAGATCGTGGGCGAAGGACGCGTTGGCGTCCCGTGCCTCGACGTCGAGCTTACGCTGGAGGAGATCTACGAGCGGGTCGAGCTGCCGTCGGTGGGTGAGCCGGAACCGATAGGCTACGAGGTTCACGAATACGACGTGGACGCGGACGAATAATCAAGGCCATCGCGGCCAGCGTGCATTCGCACCCCTTAGTTGGTCGTTAATTAACGACTGTTCGCTAACGACCAGCGACTGGGATATGACGCGTTAGGCTGGGACGAACCGATCGTTCGGTCTCTTTGGCTACGCGGATCAGTCCATCTGTCTGTGGCCAACCCTCGCTGTCGATGCTATCGTGGACACCCCGTTGGCTCCAGCAGCGAATGCCGCGCTGCCTCTGCCCGGAGCCCACCCACAACGAGTCGTCTCATGCCTGGTCGCCACCTCCGTGTGCCCGTCCGTCCGACGAGCGCCCGCCGTCTCGCCCTCGTCCACACCCTCGCGAGTCTCGCTGTCCTCGCAGCCTGCTCCGCACCGGACGAACCGACCGCCCCGCTGGCGACGCCCCTAACGCCACTCGAGCCGTCCGCCGCGATTTCCGACGCCACCCAGGGCAACGGCGACCCGCATTTCTTCTGGCTGCCGCCAGTCGCCCCGTCGCGCACGTACCCGGGCACGTTCGACCCAGGCCTCCAACCGCAGATCCGGATCTGCCGAGTCTCGGCGCTCCCCTGCTCCAATCCGCTGGTGACCTTCCCGTCGAGCGCCATTGCGGTAAACACCGCCGGCCAGTCGTACTCGGTCGACTGGTCCACGAAACCGACCAACATCACGCCTGACGACTACCGCGCCGAGGTGTGGATCGCCAGCCGAAAGATGGGCTTCGCTGACATCCGTGTGGTGCTCAACGCCAAGGACCTGAAGAACGTGCCTGCTGGCTTCGCCGGCGTGCTGAAGAGCAAGAGCCTGACGCTCGCGTTCCGCCTGGAGCTCGGGATCGTCGCCGCCGTCGACCTCGCGCCACGCAACCCCACCGTCGACTCCGCGAAGACCGTGCAGCTCTCGGCCACCGTGCGGGACTTCCACAACCAGGTCATACCTAACGCGGCTGTCACGTGGGCGAGTGCGCCCGCGTCGATCGCAACCGTAAGTACAACGGGTCTCGTCACCGGCGTTGCGCCCGGGCTGGCCGTGGTCACCGCGACGAGTGGCGGCGCGTTTGCCGCGGACACCATTACCGTCACGCGCCCGCTCGCCGACTGGAGCGGCGCCGTCGAGTGGACCACCTACCAGGGAAACGCGAGCCACACGGGCTACAACCCGGTGTCCATGGACACGCACGTATTCCAGGAGCTCTGGACGAAGACGGTGTCCAGCGCCGCTCTCAATCCCGTGACGGCGGGTCAGGGACAGGTCTTCGTTACGACCAACGCGTATTTCGGCATCGAGCAGGCGAAGTCGCTCGACGCGCGCACGGGTGCGGAGCTGTGGTCCCGCGACTTCGGCGCGATTCACTCGGTGAATCCTCCCGCCTACGCGAACGGCACCGTTTACCTCCAGACCGGCGGCCACGACGACTCTTTCCTTTATGCACTCGACGCAGCGACTGGTTCCGTGCGGTTCCGCACCGCGTATCTCAACCAGTGGTCTCACTATTTCGCGCCGGTGATCGTCGGCTCCTCGGTGTACGTGGCGGGCGGGTACTACGGCGGCATGTACGCGTTCAACACCGCGGACCTGTCACAGCGCTGGTTCGCGACCCTCAACCAATACGATCAGTTCACGCCGGCGGTGAAGGACACGTTCGTGTACGCCTACACCGGCAGCTACCAGCCGAAGCTCACCGTCACGAGCGCGAACACCGGCGCGATCGCATACGAGATCGCCGACCCTGGCTTCGTGTGGGATGGCTGGTCGATGAACACGGCGCCCACGTTAGGCGACGCGGCCAACGTGCTGGCGACGAACGGTGGCCGTCTCATCTCGTTCAGCATGACGTCGCACAGCATCGGCTACGCGCTCGCGGGCGGCTTCAAGGGGCAGCCGACCGTCGCCAATGGCGTGGTGTATATCGCGAACGGAGCGCAGGTCGAGGCGCGCAAGGAAAGCGACGGCTCGCTCCAGTGGTCGTGGGCGCCGTCGGACGGCCCGCCCGCGGGTCCAATGATCGTGACGAAGAATCTGTTGCTCGTGAGCACGGCCGCGACCACTTATGCGGTGGATCTCGCGTCGCACACCCCGGTATGGACGTATCCGGCGGGTGGGCAGCTCGCGTTGAGTGCGCAGGGGATCCTGTTCATCGCTCAGAGCTCGGGGAAGCTGACAGCCGTGTCGATGCGATAGGCACTATAAATTGGGTCGCGGTTCGACGTCGGCGGCAGGCATCCAGACGCCAGGGGGTCGACCCCTCCGTTTTGGATGCCAGAGCCCCTCTTGACCTTGTGTCGTGGGAGGGGTCAGCCATCTTCAGATGGTCGACTCCTCCCCGACGTCCGCGAGCGACGCCGTCCGCGCCGTCGGCTGCGTGAGTCGACGAGCAGCAACGGAGGTGGAGTATGCAGAAGCTCGCCAAGGACCTCACCGTCAACCTCGGCGCCGACAAGCCAGGCGCACTCGCGAAGGCGACGGATGCCATCGCGAAAGCGGGGATCAACCTCGAGGGTTACGCCGAGATGAGCGGCACCCTGCACGCGTTGACGGAGGACGCGCCACGTACTCGTCGCGCGCTCGAGGACGCCGGGTTCAAAGTGACGGAGGAGCGCGAGGTCGCGGTCATGGACGTGCAGGACCGGCCGGGGATCGCGGCAGGCATCTTCCGGCGGATCGCGGACGATGGCGTCAACGTCGACTTCAGCTACGTCGCCGCCAACAACCGGATGGTGGTCGGTGCCAAGGATGTGAAGAAGCTGACGGATCTCTTCTCGCTCGAGACCGCGGGCGCAGCGCGGCGGTGAGCACGTTAGGCACGTAGCGCACGACGAGTCGAACAGGAACCGGGAGGCGACCGCGCCTCCCGGTTTCCTTTTGTACGTTCTCGACGCGTACCATCCCGGATCACGCGAGAGGCCGGCTCGATGCCGCACGTTCATTCTTGGAGCGGCTTCATCGAGGCCAACGTTCCTGCGGAAATGGAGGGCAACATGCAAAACGCGATGCGCATCATCCCGGCCCTGGCAGTCGCAGTCACACTCGCAGCCTGCGCCGATCCCGGCTCCGCCAAACAGGCCGCAAACCCGGCCCTGGCGGCCCACGATCCCTCGATGCTTGGGCGAGGCAGCTCGATTGTCGCGGCGGCGGTTCCCGACTATACGACCGTGGAGAGTGCCGGAGCGGCCACCAGTGGTGGTGCATTGAAGCTGGCATCCGATGTAGCCGGTGACATCCCTCGCTTCGCGGATACGTTCATCGGCGGCGTTGCAGTCTTCGGGTACGCGTGGGCTGACCTTGGCACCGGGCGCGGGGTCGTTGCCGTGATTCACCCGGCGATTGGACGCGACTCGAATCAGAACCCCGATGCCTGGCATACGCATCCCGTCCAGCTGGCGGCCGGCGCGGGCGCGTCGAACTTCTGCATCGTCTCCATCGGAACGTCGCAGGCGGGCATCGCGATCACGGGCGATCGCATTCGCGTCAACATCGCCGAACATCAGGCGGGCCTCTCGGCCGGCGATCTCGATGTCGCTGCGGCCTTCATCGTACAGGGCGAAGCGGGGTGCTCCGCCACTGGATTAGGCGTCAAGGTGCTTAGCGCGGTGAATCTCTGATTCGATGCCTCAGGCGGTGGTAAGGGCCGCGAGCATCGGTCCGGCCGACACGAGCCGTTTGCCGACCAGGTCCACTTTCAGGTTCAATCCCTCGAGGGAGCGCGCGCCGAGGAGAACGAGGTCGTCGGGCTCACCGAACACGACCTCGTCGGTCGTGAAGGTGCCACCAGCGTGGACGATGGCGAACCCCACCCATCGCTCCAGGACTGTTCCGTCAGCCTGCTGAAAGCGAATCGGCTTGCGACGGGCGATGCCCAGCGACTCCAGCACGGGCGCCGGAGCCCATGAGAGCTCGGCGCCCGTGTCAACGAGAACGTCGCGAAGGAGCCGTCGGTCCCCCTCCCGCAGAGGAGACTCGATCTCGACATCGGTGCGCAGGATGCCCGTTTCGTCGGCCATGGTACCTCCCGGTGTCCCCACGAGTACTACCAAATCATTGCGGGCCGAGTCAAGTGGCCGCGGCCGGTCACCGGGAAATGCTGGTCACCTCCTCTGTCGGCAGCAACAG
>DATCGG010000098.1:0-2513 GCA_036509075.1 Gemmatimonadaceae bacterium | reverse complement strand
TAACGTACGGTACCTTACCTTGCCCCGAGGCGTCGGACCGCTCAGCCCGCGAGCGCGCCTTCCACAGGGAGCTAGCACTCCCGGGGGCGATCACCCTGGCGATCCTGTAGCCGCGACTACAGGGGAGGCAGGATGCGTGGGGGGCGCGACGCCCGCACTCCGGGGTCCTCGTACTTCGCGGTGAGCTCCGCGATGTGGCGCACGAGCTCGGCGTACTCGGCCTCGGGCAGGTGTCCGCATACGCTGTGCAGGCGATCCGTGACGTCCTCGACGACCTTTAACCGCGGTACACGGAGAGCGTGGATCGTTGGAGGACGTTCAACGCGCGATTGCCCAGCGCCGTCGCGAGCTCGCCGGTTGAAGCGCAGCGCGCCGCGGGCGCACGCAACCTAACGAGTCCCGCAACGCGTCGTCGGCCGGGCACTCGTGGTCCCGGTAGACGGGCATGATTTCCGACTGCATCCGTTGTGGATCCGACTTCGTCGATCGCGCCAACGCTACGGCGACGACTGGCGATGCGCACGCGGCGCATCGCCCCATAGTGCCGCGCCGGCCGGGATCAGAAGGAGAGCCCCGCGAGCAACAGGATCGTCCGCGGTTTCGAGCTGAGCTGGTCGGAGATCTCGTTAAAGGTCCAGTTGTAGCGCAATTCGCCCGTGACCCTCTTGCCGATGAGTACGCCCAGCCCCAGCACCCCGCCCCAACGGACGGACTCGCTGTCCACACAGTCTTCGCCGGCGCTCTGGCATTTGAGCTCGAACTCGGCCTGCGGTCCGGCGTACAGGTATGGGCTGAGGGTCTCAAACCGAAGGTTGAACTGAGCAAGGAGCGGAACGTCCAGCTCGTCGATCTTTAGTTTCCCACCGGCGCCGAGGTCGCCACCCTTCTGGACGTAGAGGAGCTCGGGATGCAGGGCGAACGCGCCGCTCCCGAGCTTGAACCCGAAGCCGATGCCGGCCGCGAACCCCGTTTTGTTACTGACGTCGGGTGTGAAGTCCGATTCCGTCGTGGAGGCGAAGGAGGCGCCGACTTTGATCGTGAACTGCGCGTCCGCACTCAAAGGGAGGAGGGCGACGGCGGCAGCAAGCAGTACTGGGGCGGCAATGCGCGACATGGGTGCGACCTCGTGCGTGGGGTTACCTAACGACTACGACACACATGCTGCATGGACATCGAAACCTGATGTGTGCTGTTGTGGGATTCGCGGCGGTTACATCCAACCAGGAGCACAACAGGACCGACCGAGGATTGGTCAGTCGGCGCGCCGACGATGCGAAGAGTTGCGTTAATCGCGTCGTCCGCTCGCGACGCCTAACGCCGTCACGATCGAAGCGCTGGCGGCGGGGCACCAGCAATGCGATCGCCGCGCGGCGAGCCCTTCGGCGATGCGCCCGTGCCCATCGCGGCGACGAGGTTGCTCGAGCCTGCCCCCCAGCGGGATATCGTGCTGACCGCCTGCGTGAAGGGAATATCCAGGATATGCACCCGCTCCCGGTCGATGATGTAAACCGCGCCCGCCAGGGGCGTGGGTACTGAGGGAACGAATACGGTCACGCGCCCGTCCTCGAGCTCCTCGATCAAGAATCCCGGAACGAGTGCGTCCTCGATCTCGACCAGCGCAGGCTTCCATACCTTCTCCTGGCCCTGCCCGGTGAGCTGCTGTGTGAGGCTTTGAAGAAGCGCGAATCCGGGGAGCCTGGAGAAGAGCGATCTCTCGAGGCGCTCCCGCGCAGCTCTCCCAGCGGCGGTGCGGACGGCGACACCGACGACGAAGCAGGTGACGAGGAGCAGGAGCAGCGCGAGAATGTTTGTCGCGGGAAGCCAGTCCGGCAGAAGCTTGGCCATCGGGCTGACAAGACCCAACACCGAGCCCATCGCTTTGAGAAGCAGCAGCACAGCGAGGTAGACGGGAACGACGATGATGAGGCCGCTGACGAGGGCATTCACCACGAAGGGACGGGCCTGTTTCATACGCGTAGCCTCTCGGCAGCGAGAGTCGACGCAGCAGGCTCGGAAGCAGCGACATCGGCATCACGCGACGACGGTCAGGTAGCGGCACAGTATGTCGCTTTGTGCAAAGCGCGGCATTGGACCTTCGGACCCCGGACGGAGAGCGAGCGATGACGCGGCGAACGACACGGCTGAGCAGCAGGCGCGCCTGGCGCAGTCTCGGCGTTAGGCACGCGGGCCTTCACCCATGAGGCGCGGGAGATCGGGCGAATCGCCGAGCGTCTCGGCGAGCACGCCCACGCAGTCGCGCCATTCGCGTGGGTCACGCGTGTTTGGCAGCACGCTGACCCGCCCGCGGCGCGATCCGCGGAGGACGGTGCACGTGCGATCGCTCGACTGGAGCGTCGCTGAGCCCGAACTTGCGCCGCGTCCTCTTCGCGGCTCGACGACGAGCACGCAGTGGGGACTATAGTTCCCGACCGTAGTGGGAACGACGAATCGACGTGAGAGTATCTCGAACAGGCCACGCATGTCGCGCCGAGTCTCGAGCGCCTCGACGAAAC
>DATCGG010000097.1:0-2748 GCA_036509075.1 Gemmatimonadaceae bacterium | reverse complement strand
CCCGGAAGTACTCGAAGGCGAGCCGGCCGCCACCAACGAACGGCCGGCTACTGGCCGTGGAGTCATAGTAGACCGCCAGTCGCGGAATCGACGCGTTCGCTTCCTCGATGGCGACGACACCCCCGTCGTCGCAGCCGATATAGATCTCGTTGCCGGCCACGACGGGCGACGACCACACCGCATCCCCAAACGGCAGGCGCCACCGCACCACACCGCTCGACGCATCGAGCGCAAGCAGCTCGCCGCGCCCCGCGTTGGTGTTCGCGATGCCGACAACGAGCAGATCTCCCGTCAGCACTGGCGACGACAGCACGTTGGAGCCGACCGGTGTGCGCCACAGCTCTCGACCGCTTGCGACCTCCACGGAATGAATGAAGTGGCCATCCGAGCTCCCGACGTACGCCCGGCCGTCCCGTACCGCTGGCGAGCCGACGACCCATGACGTGTGGTGACTCGAGCGCCACTTCTGCTCCCCCGTCGCGAAGTCCAGCGCGTAGAAGCCATCATCACGCGACCCGAGAAACACGTTGCCCTCGGCGATCGCTGCCGTGCTCTGGATCGCGCGTCGATCGTAGCCCTCGCGTTTGAGGTCGAGCGTGTCACCGACGGTACGGTGTACCCAGCGCGTTCTGCCACCTGCCATGTCGATCGCGTACACGCGACCATCCCACGAGCCGACGACGGCAACGCCGTCCTTGACCGATGGTGTTGCTCGCACCCTCCCGCCAGTCTTCAGGCGCCAGCGCTCCTTGCCGGTCGTTAGGTCGAACGCGTAGACGTTTCCATCCCCTGCCCCGATGACGATCGTCCGGTCGACGACCACAGGGGACGAAACGTAGAGATCCCACTCGCCGGCCGGCGTTATGTTCGGCGGCAGCGTCGGTCCGGTCTGGACGGACCAGCGGAGCGCGCCGCTCGCCTCGCTCACCGCGAAGATGCGTCCGCCGAGCGTGGCGGCGATCACGAGCCCGTGCGAGACCGCCGGCGATGAGTGAACAGGACCGCCCGCGGCAAACGTCCACACCGGTGTCCCGTTCGATCGATCGAGGGCGTACAGCGTGCTGTCGCCGCTGCCGACGAACACGCGCGTGGTGGTCACGGCCGGCGTGGACCGGACGGCACTGCGCGTCTGGAAACGCCAGCGCACACCACCCTGGCCGCCGAACAGCCGGCCCGCGGCGACACCTGTGTGCGCCGGTGTCCCCCGGAACATGATGCTGACGGCGGCAGCGTTAGGATCGACTGCCTGTGACCCGGCAATGCTCGGGCCTGCCAGTCCGGAGAGCGTCACGAGACGAAGCCAACGGAGCATCGCTGCACCATTCGTGGTCGAGGTGCGCCAAAAATGTCAGGAGGATCCGGCGTCGTCAGCGACGACACGGCGAATCACGCCATCGTGCGGTGAAGCGGACGCTCGGCGGGGCGAGACGGATCTAGCCCCGACTTCGAATCGGGTGCACCGTTGGCGCATGCCAAGTCAGCCGACCCGACGCCTCGCGCTCACGCGCGACATCTCTCCGGCGATCGAGAACTGCGAGCTCACGCACCTCGAGCGCACGACCATCGACCTCACCCGTGCTCGCGCCGAGCATAACGAGTACGAAGCGGCCCTCCGTGCGCTCGGCTACGAGGTGAAGCGGCTCCCCTCGGGCCCGGACATGCCTGATTCGGTGTTCATCGAGGACGCGGCGATCGTGCTCGATGAGCTCGCGGTGATCATGCGTCCGGGCGCGGAGTCCCGTCGCGTGGAGACCACGGCGGTGGCTGAGGCGGTGAAAACGTATCGCCCGGTCGCGGCGATCCTCGCCCCGGGCACAATCGATGGCGGCGACGTGTTGCGCATCGGGCGACGGCTCTATGTGGGCGTTGGGTATCGGAGCAACGACGGCGGTGTCAAGCAACTCGGTGCGATCGTCAGTTCGCAGGGCTATTCGGTCGAGGCGGTGCAGTTCCAGGGTTGTCTGCACCTCAAGTCTGCCGTGACACTCGTGGCCGACGATATGGTCCTGATCAACCCGGAGTGGGTGGACGCGGACCGGTTCCAGCCGCTTCGCACGATCGACGTCGACCCTTCGGAGCCGTACGCCGCGAACGCGTTGCTGATCGACGGGACGGTCGTATACCCAGCGGAGCACGTGCGCACGCGCAAACGCCTCGAGGCTGCCGGCCTAACGGTTCATCCGGTACCAGCGGGAGAGCTCGCGAAGGCCGAGGGTGGCGTAACGTGTTGTAGTCTGTTGTTGGTCAACTGAGGGACTGGGGACTGGGGACTGGGGACTCGGGACTCGGCCGGGAGGCGATTACTGCAAAGGAGGGGTCCTCGGCGCTAATGTCATGCCGGCCGAGTCCCCAGTCCTTAGTCCCTGTCCCTAGTCCCCTTCAGAGCGGCCGCCCCAGCGTAGCCGCCACCGCGTCCCGGAAGCTCCGGCTCAGGCGCAGCTTCGCCCCGGAGTGCAGAATCGCCACGTAGTCGCCGTGGAACCATGGCTGCAGCTCGCGCACGGCGCCGAGCCTAACGATCGTGGACCGGTGGATGCGAACGAATCGTGACGGGTCGAGCCGGGCGGCAACGTGCCGGAGTGTCTCGCGCGTGCGCCACGTACGTTCGCCGCAATGCACCACGACGTGATCGTCGGCCGCCTCGACCCAATCGATCGACTCCGGATCGATCAGGTGAACGCGCGCATCCACCTTGAGTGCGAGCGGCCCACCCGTCCCCGGCGCGGCCGCCGGCGGCGCCTCGCGGTC
>DATCGG010000096.1:0-3610 GCA_036509075.1 Gemmatimonadaceae bacterium | reverse complement strand
CGCAGCGCGCGGCCACGCCGTGCGCCCTGTTGCACGTAGAGGTCGAGCCGCCGCGGCGCGGCGCGCAACGGTTCGTGCGCGTGGGGTGACGGCCTGGCATCGATGCCGAGCACCAGGCCTGCCATGTGCTCGAGCGGATCGCTCGACGTTCCGTCATGTCCGCCATGCTCGGCGGGCACGAGCCGGGCCGCTTCGGGCGTGACGTGAAATGCGATGTGGCAGTGAAAGATCCAGCGGCCGGCACGCACCGGTGACCACGCGATGAGCATCGTTTGCTGCTCGGCCATCTCCTCGGTGACGGCGAGCCGGCGATCGGCGAGCGTGTATGTCGTGTCAGCGAACGCATCGCCCTTGGAGTCGACGCGGAAATAGGCGCCGTGCAGGTGCATGGGATGCGAGCGGTTCGAGGCGTTGACCACGCGCCATCGGACCGTGTCGCCGACCACCGCATCGAGCCGCTCGGTCCAGGGCCATGAGCGCCCGTTGATCGTCAGCGCGTTGCTGTGCAACGTCGGCGTCGTTTGCTCTCCCCAGATATTGATGACGAAGATGCGATCTCGCCGCGCGTCGCCACGCGGGTCCACGACGAATGCGCCGGCGGCCTGCTCGCGCTCATGCAGCGGGTCGCTGGGCGAATGCGCACCGATGACCGCGCGATACAGGTAGGTGCCGGGAATCCCGGCCGAGAATCGCACCGTCTTGGTCTCGCCCGGACGGACGAACAGGGTGTCGCGTTTCGTCGTCGGATGATCGGCCAAACCGATGACGCCGATCGTGGAATCGGTGAGCGCATTGTGCACCGACGCGACGATGACTGTCCCTTCACGCACGCGGATGAGCGGCGCGGGAATCTGCGGCGCCTTTCCTTCCTCAGCGAACGCGGCGACCGCCACCGAAGGTCCGGTGGCTACCTCGGGTCGCCAGTCCGACATCCGGACCACCAGATGCAGATCGAGCGTATCGTCTCGACGAGAGCCAGCGGCGACACGATTGTCGTTCGCCTGAACAAGCGGCAGGTCGCCGGCAACGTGCTGCCCACTCGTCATCGCAGCCAACGAGGCGGCGAGCGCGAGAGCGACGAAGGCACGACCAGCGCTGGTCATTGCTCGCTCGAATTGTCGGGGGGGATGCTGCCACTGCAGGGAGGGGCTTCGGTCGAACATATTACTGGACGACAACCGTACCCCTCATACCGCTCGTCGCCGTTCCGTGAATCGTACAATGAAACGCATAGCTGCCAGCGGCCGCGAACTTACGGACATGATAGGTCTGGTGAGCAGCTTGGAAGTTGCCTGCCTCTGGCCCAACCGCGAGCGCGGCTTCGGGCGTATCGAACACGATATCGTGGGTCACGCCCGACTCGTTGATCCACTTTGCGGTAGCATTCACTCCTACCACCCGACTCGTCGGTGTAAAGCTGAGCGTCGTCATGCAGAATGTGTCGCCGGGCGAGCAATCGGCTGGCGTTGGCTCAAAGAGACCCGTGAACATGTCCGATCCTTTCAAACACGCGGCAGCGGCGGCCACCAGAAAAAAGCGGCCTAACACGAGGCGTCGCCAGGCGAATGAGGCAGCAGCGGAGGCGGTGAGCATGCCGAAGGCGAGCCTGAGACGGCGACGAAGGCACGGCATGCTGTTCTCCAGATCTTGAGGGGAGTTCAACGGGAATAGCGAGGCGACCTTACCCTGGTGTCGATCTGCGGGCCCGCGCAGCGCAACGTTGTGGCCAGTTACGGGTGTAACCTCTCCTGCAGTAAACGGCCTAACGAGATTTTTTTGCGACACTTTCTGCGCGGTGCGCTGCGCTGCCCTAGGCAGCAACGGCCCGCCGGTGTTGCGAACACCCCCCGCGCGCGCCGCATGCCCCAGGGCTAGCGCGACGGTATCGTACTCAGGTTTGAGGGGTGTTTGGGCGACGCGGTGCATTCGCGCCGTCGGGTATGTCGGGCTCCGACTGGGCAGACGCCGACAAAGATGGGGGAGCTTTGAGTTGCGCAGGGCGCAGGCGGCGCGAGGCGCGCGGCCGCGCAATAATGGCACGCGCGGCAAACTCATCATAGTACCACCTAACGAACGAATTAGCAATGCAGATCAACGCGGCCCCTCCGTTTACTTTGCATTGTTTATCTATGCCCTACCGCCAACATCGCCTCGAGCCGAACTATCCCGGGCCGGAGGTCGTCACGACCAAGAGTCCCGCTCCGCCGGTTGTGGTCGAATGCTGTTGCCTCATGGTCGCGACGATGGATCGCGTTAGGCTCGACAGGTTCACGCGCGAGACCCGGTGCAAGCTCGACGCGAAGGATCTTGCGCCGCAGAAACGGGCGATCATCCGCCGTCGGCCGGTGCTGACGTGCCCCGAGCGGCCGTAAGCCACTGGGACACGGGATGACGCGGCCGGTGTTTCGGCCTACGGTCTAGGCCTAACGGCCCGGCCGGGGCGCGATCCCTTGGGCCACGAGTTGCCAGCGGCCTTCCTTGCGCGCCCACACCGTCAACGAATACATCGGCGTGGTTGTCCAAGCGGTTTCCGAGCCGCAGCGGCCTTCCACTGTGACGTTATAGGTAAGTATCACCACGTCATTGGAGATGTGGTCTACGCTAGCGCTGTCGATCGGGTTACTCCGCCGGTCGCAGTTGACCGTGATCTGCCGCCCCATCTCGGCCGCCGAACTGCGCGTGATCCCGCCGGGTCCAACGATGACCCATGTGGGGCTATTGCCGACGACCCGCTGGAACGCAGCGCCCGAATCGTCTTTTTGGAGAGCGTCCCACGCAGCGAGTTCTCGGGCAATGATGGCCGAGTCGGCGCTGCTGATGCGGGCCTGCGCGTACGATGGGCGATGCGGCAATGCAACGAGGAGCGCAACTGCGACAAGGCCAGGTCGGAGGCGCATAACGAGATCCTCGGAGATAGAGCGTGGTGCTTCGCACCCAGTCGCCCGACCCCGGGCGACTACCGCGCGGGCGACCTCGCTCCGATACACATCATGCGAAGCGACCCGCCGTCGTCGCAAGGGTGCTGTTCTCGAGGAGGCGCCGAAAGCGCCGAAGCCGCGTCGACGTGGGAAGTAGTTAGGCGAGACGCAGCGAGCCGGCGCTCGAGACTTGAACGCGACCTCCCTGCTCTCGGAGCCCTTGCACCTACGCCTCGTTGCGTCAGATGTCATTATTGTAGGCGTCGAGCGTGAGCCCGTCCACGCGGCGAGCTATTCCTGACCATCCCGCTTCTTTCGACTCGCGGTGTTGGACGTTGAAGTCGTGACATAATACGCCTCCCCTAGTTCGACGAGGGGACGACCCCTGGCGTTTCAGTCCCCGTAACTACCGGCGGCTCCTTAGGTCGAGTCGCTCTCGTTCGTGGCGCGAGCTTGCTGCTGACCGCCGGCTCTGTGGCGGAGGAGTCACTCGGACTGCGGCGCGCCGAAACCGCTTCACCCTCTCGCATTTCCAACGGTCGATACCGCAACGCCTCGGCGACATGCGTCCAGGCGACGGCCGTCGCATCGTCGAGGTCCGCGATCGTCCGTGCCACTTTGAGAACGCGATGGTACGCCCGCGCCGACAGCCCCGACCGCTCGGCCGCCGACGCAAGCAGCTCCCGCGCGTC
>DATCGG010000095.1:0-20610 GCA_036509075.1 Gemmatimonadaceae bacterium | reverse complement strand
CGCGCGCTTGTACTCCGGCTGATGTGCCAGGCGTCGCGGCGGCCGCGTCACCGACTCGAGCGTGAGCACGGTGGCGCCGAGGACGGGGACTGAGCTCTCGATTCGCACCGGGTAGCGGAACGTGTCGTCGCTCAAGTGCAGGCGAATCACGCCTTCACCGCCGTATCGGCGTGGGTCCTTCACTCGCATCTCGACGACGATCGTGGAGAACGTTCCCGCGCTCGTTCGCACGGTGTCGCGCCCCACGACGCGCACCGCGATGGGATTGCGCGCCGCGTCGTAGTGCCTGACCACCGTATTCGTGGTGTCCGCGTCGAGTGGCAGCGTGCGCAGGTAGTAGATGAAGGACAGCTCGTCGAGCGGCGCGCTCGTCGGGCTTTCCCCGGAGTGGCCACGCTGGTCTTCCCAACGGCGCTGCTCGGGAAACAGCTCGACGTGCTGCTCGTCGTCGCGCGTGAGCGCGCGTTGCGTGCGCTTGAGGTAGCGGAGCGCCGTCATTCGGGTCGGGTCGATCCAGGATTGGGCGCGTTCGGTGGTCTTGAAGAATCCGACCCTTGCCGAGACCTGGGACCGAAGCACGAGGGTCTCGGTTCCGCGGACTGCCTCGGGTCCGTCGACCGACATCTCCCCTTCGCCGACGGTGCCGAGCCTGCCTAACGAGACGCGGTAGCGGAGCCGCTCGCCAACGTCGAAGGGCAACCCGGTCGTCTGCGCGCCGGCGCGCGCGAGCATGGCGCACTCGAGGAGTCCAGCCAGGACCATCGTTCTCCGCACCCATCTCGCGGCGGTCGATCGTACCGGCTTCGGCATAACGGCTCCATTCCAGGGTGGCGAACGTCGTTCGCTCACCAGAACGATCGGCTCGTGGGAGAGGGCAGTGCGTCGGGAGACCGAGGGAACGATCGTGCGGAGGAGCCGGTCGGCGTGTCCGGGGAACCCCTACGCATCTCCCCGCGGCAGGCCTTCCGGGGGAACCGCGATGAAGCGGAAGCTGCCTGAAACCACCGGATCCGGCTTCGCGTTGAGACCGCATCTCGCAAACGGACCGGGAACTGAGAATGGAATTCGACTCTGACCCCAATTGCCCGACAACGATGCGGCAGTCCCCCGACATGATCGCCATTGGCCAGGGCCGATACTTCTGCCCGACCGCACGACGCATTGCCACCTGCGAGGCCACCATGAACCCGTTCCTCGATCGCCGAGAAGCCGGCCGGACGCTCGCCACACTGCTCGGTGAGTACGCCCGACGGCCCGACGTCACAGTGCTCGCGCTCCCGCGCGGCGGGTTGCCCATCGCCTATGAGATCGCTCGCACGCTCTCGGTTCCGCTGGATGTGTTCATCGTCCACAAGGTCTACTCGCCTGGGCCCGACAGCGTTCTGATCGGGACGCTCGCGAGCGGCGGGTTCGAGACTGTCGACACCGATGCGCTCGCGGCTCACCGTATCGACCGGCAGGACGCCGAGCGCGAGCTCGCACGCGCTCGGCGGGAGCTCGCGGAGCAGGAACGCTTGTACCGCGGGAACGGGCCGGTGCCCAACATCGACGGGCGGACGATCATCCTGGTCTACGACGGCATGGCCACCGGCGACTCCATGTTGGCGGCGATCGCCGCAGTCCACGCCCTGGGCGCGGCTCGCGTGATCGTCGCCGTGCCGGTCGCGACACCTAACGCGCGCGCGATCGTGGAGCGCTCGGCCGACGCGTGCGTGTGCCTCGTGACGCCGGAACCGTTCTACCGCATCGGCGCCTGGTACGACGACTTCGCTCCGGTGAGCGACGCCAGTGTGCTCTTCCTTCTCGACAGCGCCGCCCGCGGGCTGCGCGCCGCCGCCTGAGGCGGAGGGTCCCATGAGTGCCTTCGTTCCGACGACTCAGCCCATAGGCGACGTGCGGCCCATCGACCCGCGTCCGCTCACCTTGCATCGCGACGTTCTCCTCGCGACCGACGCGTCCCCCGCGGCTTCGGCCGCGACTCGCGTGGCCGCGGCGCTCGCGGCGCGTTGGTCCACGAGCCCTCACGTGTGCACGGTGATTCTATCGCCGCCGCCAGCCATTGACCCGATGGGTGCAGGCATTGCGTATGCGCCAAGCATCGCGGAGGAGATGCGGGACGCGGTGACCGATCAGCTCGTGTCGTGCTGCCCCGAATCCTCAGGCTGGTCGCGAGAGACTGCGGCCGGTGCTCCGGCGTCGGAGATCGTCCGCATCGCGGACGCGCGCGGCTCGGATCTCATCGTGCTCGGGCTCAGGCCGCATGCGTTCTTCGACCGAATGTTCCGCGACGAGACCGCGCTCTCGGTCATGCGGCACGCGTCCATGCCGGTGCTCGCGGTGACGCCGCTCCTCACACGACTCCCTCGACGCATCGCGGTGGCGATCGACTTCAGCCGCGCGAGCATTGCGGCGGCCCGTGCGGCACTCACGCTGCTCGACGATGGCGGCTCGCTCATGCTCGTTTATGTCGAGCCACCGGGTGAGCTGAGGTCGGCCGCGGCGGAGGGGTTCACGACCATTTACACGCAGGGCGTCACCGCGGCGTTCGTGCGTCTCCGGTCCGAGCTCGCGTCGCGAACCAATGCGCGCATCGAGACCGTAGTGCTGCGGGGTGCGGTGGCGGCCGAGCTCCAGTCGTTCGCGTACCGGGCGGAGGTCGACCTCCTCGCCGTCGGCAGCCAACGCCATAGTATTGCTCGCCACGCCGTCGTCGGGAGTGTGACGAGCGCGCTGGCTCGTGCGGCCACGACGTCGTTGTTCGTCATTCCGCCGGGCCGACGTGCCTGACTTCGATATTCGCCAAGCCTTTTCCGGAACAGCCATGAAGCGGATGCAGCGGAAACGGCCGAATCTGCCTAACGGGTTGACGTCGTTACGCCACGAGCCGGGATTCTTGGTGAACGGCCCGGGACGCTCCGGGTCCCGAGGTAGCTCCCAAGAAATCTCGGCTCGTGGCGAAATGCAGCGTGGATGCAAAGCCGGATCCGGCCGTTTTCGCTTTCATCCGCCCAATCGTTGTCCCGGAGAAAGCTTGGCGCCACGCTGAACTCATACCCGAGCGCCCGAAGACATTCGTGTGAATCAGCTCGGAAGCGAGAAAGAAAACACGCTGCCCCGCCCGACCTCGCTTTCCACCCAGATGCGCCCGCCGTGCGCCTCCAGGATGCCGCGCGCGATCGCCAGCCCGAGACCACTGCCGCGACGCGGCGTCGGCCGCGCCTGCCAGAACCGGTCGAAGATCCGCGTCAATGCCTCGGGCTCGATCCCGATCCCCGAATCCTCCACGGAAACCACCACCGATGCCGGCTCGTTCACCGCTCGCACGACGACCGTGCCGCCCGCGTCGGTGAATTTGATCGCGTTGCCTAACAAGTTCGTGATCACCTGCACGACGCGGCTCGCGTCCACGTTCACGGTGCGCAAGGCTGCCGGGATGTCGACGGACAGCCGGATGGACCGCTGCTCGATTTCGCCGCGCACCATATCCACCGCCGTGGAAATGATCGAGCCCAGCGCCGCAGGCTGACGGTCCACCGAGAGTCGGCCAGCCTCGATGGCCGAGACGTCCAGCAGATCGCGGATCATCCCCTGCATCCACACCGTGGCCTCGGTGATCGCGGTGAGCATCCGGTCACGCTCGGCCACATCCGTCGGCGGCGCTTCGCGGAGAATCCGCGCGCACATGGCGATCGCGCTGATCGGGTTCCGGAGGTCATGCGACACCACGGCGAGCACCTCGTCGCGGGCGCTCGTCGCACGCTGCGCCGCCGCGTACAGCCTCGCGTTCTCGAGCGCGAGCGCCGCCGCGAGCGCGAATCGCTGCGCGAGCGTACGCATCTCCGGCGTGAACCGATTGCCGCTTTTCACATCGACGAGCGTGAGGGAGGCGATCGTCCGGTCACCGACCACGAGTGGCACGATGTACAGCGAACGCGCGCCGACTTCCTGCCAGAGGGCAATTGCTTCGGCGTACTCCTCCGTGCGGCTCAACCAGTCTTCATCGATACCTTCTACGAGTTCCGGACGGCCGCGCCTCAAGACGTCCACGACCGGCGATGGCGAGTCCCACGTCCGCGGAAACTCAGCCGCGAGTCGCATCATGAGGCGATGGCGCTCTTCATCGACCGCCCGAGCGACTCGTCGAATCGTCGTGTCCTCCACCACGTCGATCACGCACGCATCTCCGAGCATCGGGAGTGCGAGGTCACCGATCGCATCGAGAACGGCCTCGCGCTGCAGCGACCGCGACAACCGCGTGCCGGAGTCCGTGAGGAATCGATCGGCGTCCTCGACCCACTTTCGCTCGGTGATGTCCCGGAGCACTACCGTATAGATCCGTTCCCCCGTCGGGAGATCGAGCTTCGAGATCGACGCTTCGGCGGGAAACTCGTCGCCATTCTTCCGTCGACCGGCAACGGCACGGCGATGCCCCATGCGCCGCGCCGGCTCGCTGCTCTCGCCGAAGGCGCGGATCTGCGCATCGTGCGTTCGGCGAAATCGCTCGGGAAGCAGAATCGATAGCGGCTGACCGATCGCCTCGTCCGCCGCGTAGCCGAAAATTTCCTCCGCGCCGCGGTTGAAGTGGATGATGCGATGCGCGTCGTCGATGGTGATGATGGCGTCGGCGGCAATCGCCAGGATTCCGGCGAACTTTGCTTCCGACGCACGGAGCTCTTCGTCACTCCGCCAGCGATCCGCGCGCAGCTCAGTCATGAGCGTCAGGCTCTGCCGCTCAGCTCCGGGTTGGAGAGTTTGCCGTCCCGAGGATCCCGACCTTCAGCGCGAAGTCCACGTACTCGGAGCGATGGGAGATCCCCAGCTTTTCGTTGATGCGCTGCTTGTATGTATCGACGGTCTTCGGGCTGATGAACAGCTGCTCGCCGATCTCCGGCGCCGAGTAACCCTGCGCAACGAGTCGAAGTACGTCGCGTTCGCGTTGCGTCAGCGAGTTGTAGCGCTCGTGGTCGGCCTGCGCGGGATCCTTTTTCGTGAGCCCCTTGATGAGCACATGCGACGCCGACGAGCTCACGTACGGATCGCCGTGCGCCACGGCCCGCACTGCGGTGACGAGCTCCAGATCAGCCGCGCTCTTCACCAGATACCCCGACGCTCCTGCCTCCAGCAGGGGCAGCAGATATTCCTCCTCCGCATGCATGGTCAGCACGAGCACCCGGGTGGTCGTCTCCCTGGCGAGGATCGCTTTCGTCGCCGCGGCGCCATCCATGTCGGGCATCGTCAGGTCCATGATCACGACATCCGGATTGAAGCGCTCAGCCAGCGCGACGGCTTCCTTCCCGTTCGTGGCTTCGCCAATCACCGAGATGTCCTTCGCGGGGCTCAGCACGGCGCGCAACCCAGCGCGCACGACGGCGTGGTCGTCCGCGAGTATGACACGAATTACATCACCTGGCATGTTGACTCTCCGTTTCGGTCGCTCCGAGACGCGCAGCAGGACGGCGACCCAGATTGACGGGGACGCGTACTCGCACGTCGGTGCCCTGCCGCGGTCCTGATACGATCTCGACCTTTCCGTTCAGTAGCGCGATGCGTTCCCGCATCTGAAAGAGCCCCATCGCCTGTCCGTCCTTCTCGGCGTTTTCGGGATCGAAGCCCTTTCCATCGTCTTCAACGTGCATGACGAGCTCTTCCCTGGCGAGCCCGACGCGGATGTCTATCGTAGCCGGCGCTCCATGGCGAAGCGCGTTCGCCACCGATTCCCGTGCGACACGATAGACGGCCACCGCGACATCACTCGGAAGGTCGCGGAGCTGCGACTCGACTTCCGGCGCAACACTCACCGAGATCGCAGCCGCATTGGTCGCCGTGCGCGCCAGCTGGCGCAGCGCCGCGACGAGCCCGAGGTCATCCAGAATCTGTGGGTGGACCGTGAGCGAGAGAAGGCGTACCTGCTCGAGCACTTCGCCAGCCGAGTGCCTGACAGCTCGAACCTTCTCCGTCAGGTCGGGATCCTGCGCTTCCCGTTCGATCGCGATCAGCTGATATCGCAGCGCCGCGAGTGATTGCGCGATCGAATCGTGAAGCTCCTTGCCGACGCGCGACCGTTCGCGGTCGCCGCTGCGTACCACTTCCTGCGCCAGCGTCCGCACGCGCGCGCGATCCTCCGACAGCGCGGTCAGGAGGATGTTGAGCATCCCGCCAACCTGCGCGAGCTCCGCATCCGCGACCGCAGACCGCGGCACCCGCGTCTCGAGGTCACCGGCCCACACACGCGTCGCCGTCTCCTCGAGATCGCGAATCGGGCGCAGGGCGATCGACACGAGGAAAAGATTCACCGCAAGACCGACCGCCAGCGCGATCGTCATCACCGCCAGCATTCGCCAGTCCGCCGCGGCGTCGTGGTAAGCGGCATACGCGGCCCAGGCGGTCAGCACGATCAACAAATTCGCGCCGGTCAGCTTGTAGGCGAGCGGCACGCGCAGCACGTGATGCACCCAATCGCCTCCGGCTGATCGCCGGCGGACTTCCTTGGCAAGGGCGGACGTCTCTGCGCGTGGAGTCAATGGTCCTCAGGGATTCGGTTATCGAGTCGTACTGAGGATCGCCGGACGCATACCGTCATTATGTCGGGAGGGGCGCGGAAGTTCGGTCGGGAAAGGGGACTCGCCGTGTAGGGGAACACCCGACACGGTCGCCGCGAACCGAAACCTCGACCGTTCAAGGCTCAGACCATCGAGATTCCTTACCTGGAGTCGCTCGAGCTCGCCGAGCGCCCCCGCATGTCGGTGAGGTGGAGCTTGATGATGACCTGGCGGGTAGGCGTCGGGTCTCGCGGCGTGAGCGCCATCGGGACGAGCTGCCGAATGCGGCCGAGCGCGACTCGATAGGTCTCTCGGGCGATCTCGCCGCCTCCATCCTGAAGCACGTAGACCGTGCCGTGGGCCACGACGCTGCGCCAGTCGAACGGGCCCTCCACCTCGTCGACCTCGAACGCCACCCACGGCGAGTGAGCGAGCGTCTCCAGCTTGGACCCGGGTGCCGTGCGCAGGTAGATCGCGCCGTCCGCGAAGACGTAGCTCAGTGGCTCGATGTCCACGCGGTCGTGGAAGCTGTACGCGATCCGGCCGATGTGGTTGCGCGCGAGCAGCTCTGTCGCCTCGTCCGCACTGAGGTCGCGGAACGTTGGCTCACGTGTGCGTGTCATGGTCGCTCCGCGGATCGGTCTTACGGGAAACGTAGCGGTTCGCGAGCGACCGGGTGTCAGGCATCACAGGGCGAATGGTCGGCAGGCGCCCGACAGCCGCCCGCAAATCCCGATGCTAGCGTGGGTTCGTCCCTAACGATGAGCGACCCGATGTCTCCGACCCTATCGCCCGCTCCCCTCGGTAGACTCGATGCGGAAGCCCGGCACCGGCCAGTGCAGCGCAATCCCGCGCTTGCCGGCCCGATCCTGCTCGCGACCGATGGGACGAGCCAGAGCGGTGCCGCTGTCTTTGCGGCCCGTCTGCTCGCCGAACAGTTGGGTGTTCCGCTCGAGATCGTGACCGTGCTCGAGCCGGACCTGGCCTACGGCGTAGCGCTCGGCGGTACGCCACTGTACCTGCCCGACGTCGATGAGGCCCGGCGCGCAAGGCGCATGGCCGAGGTGCTCGACTACGTCGCCAGGTTTTCCGGCGGTGCAGCGCCGCCCGCCATGCACGTGCGATTCGGCGCGATCGCGGAGGAGATCGCGGACGTGGCGCACGCCCGGTCGGCAACGATGGTGGTGGTGGGATCGGCGCCGCATCAGCGGGTGAACCACATCATCGCCGGCGAGCGCGCAGTGCACGTGCTGCGTGCCTCCGCGGTCCCGGTGCTGTCGGTGCCGCCGGGATTTTCGGCGCTGCCACGGAACATTCTGGTGGGGATCGATTTTGCGCCCGCGAGCGTTCACGCCGCGCAGGTTGCGCTGCTGCTGCTGGCCAACGGCGGTACGCTGACACTGCTCCACGTGCTTTCGCCCTTGTTAGGCGATGCGCCGATCCGAGACGCCACGGGGCGAGACCCCGCCGACGCAGTCCAGACGTTGTTCGAGCGCGTTCGTACTGAGCTTCGCCCGTACGTTCCCGACGATGTCACGATCGAGACTCGCGTGCGAATGGGTGACGACGCCGACGGCATCGTCCATTGCGCGAACGCCATGGGGGTTGACCTCGTCGTCGTTGGAACACACGGCCCGCGTTTGCTCGAGCGCATCTTCCTCGGGAGCGTTGCATCGAGCGTGGTCCACAGCGCGGCGCAGACCGTGTTGGCCGTACCGCCGCCGTCGTCGACTGAGGCGCTCGAGCTCTGGCTTCGCATCACCGGTACAGCGACGTCGGCGGAGCCACGCGAGTGGACCGACGCGCTGAACGACTTCACACGTCGGAACGCCGGGCGCCGAGCGACGATCGAGATCGACGACCCCGAGATCGGGGCGCAGATGCTCGGGCGCGGCGCGCTCGTAGGCGTGACGTACGACCCGCACGATCGACGCGTCGAGATCATGGTTGGCGACGCGCACCGCGCTCGGCGTCATCTCATGCACTCGATCCCGAAGGTCGAGTCGATCGCGATGACCACGGACGAGCACAGCGCGAGCGAAGCGCTCGAGCTGCGGCACGGTCGCGGCCACACGCTTGTCCTCATTAAACGGTAGTGGTGTCGCCGCGTCGGCACGGCAGCGGTCAGTGAGTGGAGTCATCCCGGAGGAGCTAATGCTGAGACTACGCGACATCATGACCACCGAGGTCGTCACGCTCGATCCGAACGTGACCATTCGGGAGGCGATGGACACGTTCACTTCCCGACGAATCAGTGGCGCGCCGGTTGTCGAAGGTGGCGGCGTGGTCGGCGTGGTCTCCGCCACGGACCTGTTGCAGCTTGCCGCGGCGCTCCCCGGGGTACCGACGGAGCGCGACCTCGCGACGGACCTGCTGGACGACGTGCGGGGTGATGACATCGATGTAGAGCAGCTCCCTAACGAGAGCCGGAACGATCCGTCGGCGCTGTTCTTTACGGATCTCTGGGATGACGCCGGCGCGACCGTCGTCGAGCGCATGGCGGTCCCCCTGACCGCCGAGTGGAATTTCCTCGAGGAGCATACGGTGTCGGAAGCGATGACTCGCGCGCCCGTGCACTCGCTCACGCCCGAAACGTTCGTGACGACGGCCGCGGACTACATGCGCCGGGAGCGGATCCATCGCGTGCTTGTCATGACCGGCCGGACGCTCGTCGGTCTGGTGACGACCAGCGATATCACGGCGGCGGTCGCGGATGGCAAGCTGACGGCACACACGTACGTCTTCGATCCGCCCAGGCGCCCGCCCGGTGCCAATCGGTGGCGGCGCCGGAGGTGAATCACTCATGACGCGGCTTTCAAGGAAGGAACCTATGCCTCGCACTCCCGAGAACTTGACTCCCGTGCCCGACGAGCCGGTCGTCACTGGTTCGGGCGGCCTCGTCGTCGCCACGGACGGCACACGCGATTCCGACGGCGCGGTGCGCGTTGGCCTCGCGCTCGCGCGGCGCGACGGCGTGAAGGCGGACGTATTCAGCGTCGTCGAGGCCCCGTCCATCGTCGAGCTCGATGGCACGCCGGTCCCGGACCTGGAGCAGCTGGTGGAGATCGCCGTTGACGAGCGTGGCTCCATGCTGCTGGCGCAGCGCGACCGTACGCACCCCGGTATACACGAGTGGCCCTACGAGCTCGCCGTCGGCGCTCGCGTCGATACGATCATCAACCGGGCCCGTGCCACGAGCGCATCGCTCATTCTGCTTGGTCTCGGCTCGCATGGCCTGGGCGCTCGCGTCAGCCAACGCGAGACGGCGCTGCGTGTCATTCGCGCGGCGGGACTGCCCGTACTCGCGTTGCCGAGCGATGCGTGGGGCGTGCCGCACAGTGCGCTCGTGGCGGTGGACTTCACCGCGTCGAGCGAGCACGCGGTGCGGGCGGCACTCGACCTGCTCGGGGAGGATGGGACGCTCTACGTCGCGCATGTCACGCCGCGGCTGGCGATCCCGCAGGGCGACCCCAGATCGTGGGATGAGATCACGAAGGGCGGGCTGATTTCGAAGCTCGAGGACGTGGTGCGGCGGCTGAATCCGTCGCCGGGTATTCGTGCCGAGTACGTGCTCCTCCACGGCGATCCCGCCCACGAGCTCGTTGCGTTCGCCGAAGAGACGCACGTCGACCTGATCGCAGCCGGGACGCACGGGCGCTCGGCGCTGGGGCGCCTGGTGCTGGGAAGCGTGTCCACGAAGCTGGTGCGCACCGCGAAGTGCTGGGTGCTCGTCGCGCCGCCGCACCGGGATGCGCCAAACCCGGACGACCGCGAGGCACCTAACGACTGGTCATGATGCGGATGCACGGCGCGACGCTGCGCGCGGCGTGGCGGCCGCTGTTTGCCACGGCCGTCATCGCCGCCGGTCTCGTCGCACGCGCCGCCGCACCAGGTGCCGGGTATGATCGGGGGATCTGGTACGCAGGTCTGATCATCGCCGGCAGTCTGGTGGTGTGGCGCACCCTGCAGGGTGCGCTGCGCGGACACTTCGCCGCCGACGTCGTCGCGACGCTCGCCATTGTCGCGTCGGCGCTTCTCGGTCAGCCGTTCGTCGGCCTCGTCATCGTGATCATGCAGACGGGCGGTGAGGCGCTCGAGCGGTACGCCGAAGGACGCGCGTCGGACGCCGTGCGTGCGTTGGAGGCCGTCGCGCCTCGAATCGCGCACCGCCTGCGGGACGAGCGCGTGATCGAGGACGTACCGGTCGATGCCGTCGCGCCTGACGATGTCCTGCTCGTCCGGCCAGGTGAGCTCGTGCCGTGCGATGGCATGGTCGTCGACGGCAGCGCACACGTCGACGTGTCCATGCTCACGGGCGAGCCGCTCCCCATCGTCGCGTCGCACGGGACTAAGCTCATGAGCGGGAGCGCCAACCTCGATGGCGCGCTCACTGTTCTCGCACTCGCGCCCGCCCGTGAGAGCCAGTACGCGCGCATCGTGGCACTCGTGAGGTCGGCTCAGGCGAGCAAGGCGCCCCTCCAACGCATCGCGGATCGGTACGCCGTCTGGTTCACGCCCGCGACGCTCGCCGTCTGTGTCATCGCGTACCTGACGAGCGGGGACTGGCTGCGCGTGCTCGCCGTGCTCGCGGTCGCAACGCCCTGCCCGCTCATTCTCGCCACGCCGGTCGCGGTGATCGGCGGGATCAACCGCGCGGCGCGACGCCACATCATCATGCGGCACGGCACGGCGCTCGAGCGGCTCGGCAGTGCCACCATTGCCGTCTTCGACAAGACGGGCACGATCACGATCGGCCAGCCGCGCGTCAGGCACGTGATCCAGGCTAACGGCCGGCCGCCGATGGCCGTGCTTCGGATGGCCGGCGCCGTCGAGCGTTCGTCCGGGCACCTGCTGGCACGGACTCTCGTGGCGGCGGCCGAAGCGACGGGCCTAACGCTGCCAGCGGCAGTCGGTGTCGTCGAGTCGCCTGGGCGGGGCGTCGCGGGCACGGTCGACGGCCACCGCGTCGTCGTAGGGGCGCGGTCGTTCGTGCTCGACGAAACGGCGATCGACGAAGCGCGGCTCGGCGTATTCGAGCCGAAGGATGCCGGTCTTCGCGCGTACGTCGCGATCGATGGTGAGATCGCCGGTATCGTCGAGTACGCGGACGCGCTCAGGCCGGGAGTCGCCGACGTCTTTCGCGATCTCACCAGCATGGGCGTTCGACGCATCATGCTGTTGTCCGGCGATCATGCAGCCAACGCGCGCACCGTCGCTGCGTCGGTGGGTCTCGTTGACGTCCAAGGCGATCTCCTGCCCGAGGGCAAGGTTTGCGTCGTTCGGGAGCTGGTGCGCAGTGGCGAGTCGGTGCTGATGGTGGGCGACGGGACGAACGACGCCCCTGCCCTGAGCGCCGCAACCGTCGGAGTCGCGCTGGCGGGGCACGGCGGCGGCATCACGGCCGAGGCGGCCGATGTCGTGATCCTCATCGACGAGTTGTCCCGCGTGGTGGAAGCGGTGCGGATCAGTCGGCGCACGATGCACATCGCGCGTCAGTGTATCGCCGTGGGCCTCGGCCTCAGTGGGGTCGCCATGGTCGCGGCGGCGATGGGAGCGGTGGCTCCGACGGTCGGGGCGCTGCTGCAGGAGGCCATCGACCTGGCCGTCATTGTGAACGCGCTGCGAGCGAGCCGTTAGGCTCCATGCTGACCTCTGGCGGACCGAACTCGCGCCGATAGAGCGCAGTGAGCTCGAAGAAGTACGAGATGGCGAGCGGTCCAAGGAGGATGCCCGGCAACCCGAGCACGCCGACCCCCGCGAACGCACCTACGAGCGTGGTCATCGGGTGGAGGTTCGACACCCGGCGGTTGACGACCAGCCGCATGACATTGTCGATGTTGCTGGCCACGGCGGCTCCGATGACCGCGAGGATCATCGCCGCGCCGTAGCGACCCTGCGCCGCAAGCGCGATTGTCCCCGGCACCCACACAAGTGCACTTCCGAACACCGGCAGCACCGACACCACCGCGGTGACCACTCCCCAGAACCACGGGTCGCTCAATCCGGTGACCGCGAAGCCTAACGCGACGACCGCGCCCTGCAAGACCGACGTGAGCGCCGTCCCGAGCAGTGTCGCTTCGGTCACCTGACGAAATCGTTGCGCGAGGAGGTCGGCGCCTTCGCGGGAGAACGGCAGATACACCGCCACGCGACTCCAGCTGGACGGTGGCGCGGCGAGCAGGAAGTACAGGCCGAACAGCGCCACCGCGCCGTTGAGCGTTGCGCGCACCGCGCCACCGAGCACGTTAAATACCTGGCCGGACAGCCAGGAGATGACCGCACCGCTCGCGTCGACCGCGCGCGTCCCCACGTCGAGATCACCCACGCGGATCGCCGAGATCCTCGCGAGCGCCGAGTTATCGCGCAGCTGCTGCAGCGCATCGGGTGTGGCATCGATCGCTACGGCGAGCAGCCATGCCGCGGGGAGAAAAATCAGAAGCGCAGTGGCGACGACGACGACCACGGCAGCAGCGCGTACCGGAAGGTAGGTGGCGAGCCGACGCTGCAGGGGCGCGGCGGCCACGTGTAGAACCAGGGCACCAAGCAGGCCGGCGGTGAGCGGAAGAACCGCAAGCGCGATCGCGATCCCCAACACCGTGAGCAGCAGCTGCGCGCGGTCTCGACGCGAGTCGAAGGCGTTCATCATGGATCACGCTGCCGTTCTCGTGAGCCGCGCGCCGTCGGGCGCGTCACCGGGGACTGTAGGGGGCCGTGGACCTCGGGGCACGCGATTCCCTTACGTTCGCCCGGCACACGCCCGATAGCCGCTTCCCCAGCTGGACCTGACATTGCCCCAGTGACGGCCGACGCCCGCCCGACCACGGAGGACACCATGTCGCGAACCATTGAAATCGAGCTCTTCGCGTCGATCTCAGCCGGCAAACCGTTAGGCGGGTCGATTGCGGTGGCAACGGACGGCACGCACGACTCCGACGGCGCGGTGCGACTCGGAGTAGAGCTCGCGCGGCGCGACGGCGTGGCCGTAGCGCTCCTGAGCGTCGTCGAGCCGCTGCCGTTTGCCGACTACGAAGGAAGCACGGCGGTGGACACGGAGCGCCTGACACGTCTCACGATCGAGGAACGTGAAGGAGAGCTCGCCGCCCAGCGCGCGCGCACGTTTCCTACTGATCGACCCTGGCCGCATGCTATCCACGTCGGTAATCGCGTCGACGAGATCGTGAAGCATGCCGAGCATCATAACGCTTCGCTCATCGTGCTGGGGATCGGCTCTCACGGTGTGTTCGCTCGGCTCCTGCATCGCGAGACTGCGCTGCGCGTCATCCGCACCGCCGCGATCCCGGTGCTGGCCGTGCCGAGCTGCGCGTCTGAGGTTCCGCGGCGGGCGGTCGTCGCGATCGACTTCACACCGGCTAGCGAGGATGCGGCTCGCGCGGCGCTCGACGTGCTCGGCGGGCGCGGCACGCTGTATTTCGCTCATGCGAGACCGCGGATCGTGATCCCACAGGGCGATTCCCGCGCGTGGGGCGAGCCGGCCGATGTCCTCGGTCGCCTCGAGGCAATGGCACGTCGTCTCGACATACCGGACGGTGTGACGGTCGAGTTCGTGTCGCTGCATGGCGAACCGGCGGACGAGCTGGTCGCATTCGCCGAGCAGCAGCACGCCGACATGATCGCCACCGGCGCGCACGGGCGGTCGGCCATCGGGCGACTCGTGTTAGGCAGCGTGTCGACGAAAGTGGTTCGGTCGGCACCCTGTGCGGTTCTCGTGGCGCCGGCGCGGCCGGCGGCTGCCGAAGAGCGCCCCGTGGCCTACGAGCCCGCGGCGCAGCCGATCGGGTGAGGAAAATGGTTGGTCGTTCGGTGAGCACCGCAGCCGCGCCCTCCACGTTCGACCCCTCCAGACTCGCGGGCCTGCCAGCCCCCGTCGCCCGCTATCTCGCGTTCGCCCTGTCGCCGGGGCAGCGGATCGTTGCTCGCGCGCATCTCCGGTCCAGCGGCACGTTCGCGACGAAGCCTAACGCGTGGGCCCCATTCACCGCGGAACAGGAGGTTCGCACGGAGCCTCCGGAGTTCGTCTGGCACGCGCGGATCGCCATGCTGCCTCTCATACCGGTGCGCGTGCGCGACCGCTACGTCGGCGGTGAGGGCTCAATGCGCGCGGCTGTCGCCGGACTCGTCTCCATCGTGAATCAGCACGGGACGCCGGAGATGGCGGCTGCATCGCTCCAGCGGTTCCTGGCCGAGGCGGCGTGGTATCCGACTGTTCTGTTGCCAGGGGAGGCGCTGTCGTGGTCAGCGATCGATGACAGGACCGCACGTGTGATGTTGACCGACGGACCAACCACCGTGTCGCTCGATGTCACGTTCGGCTCCGCGGGCGAGATCGAGACCGTCTCGACAATGCGATACCGCGACGTGAAAGGCACTCCTGTCCTCACGCCCTGGGTGGGCCATCACGGGGACTACCAGCGGCTCAACGGGATGATGATTCCTACGTCGGGCGAAGTGGCGTGGGTCCTGCCGACTGGACGGGAGCCTTATTGGCGGGGTCGCCTCGTTTCGGCAATGTTCGACTGGCGCTAAGGTGGGATGAGGGATGGGGGATGAGGGATGAGGCATAACACGCCCGTTAACCCTCATCCCCGATCCCTCATCCCCCATCCCCCATCCCCCTTACGTGTCGATCTGCGCACACCCCGTTCGTATAGAGGTTGGGTCGCTGGCACCGTGCCGGCGCCGAACTCAGGGAGACGCTCATGCGCAAGATCAACGTGACCAACAACGTGACGCTCGACGGCGTCATGCAGGCCCCGGGCGGCAAGGAAGAGGACACGCGGAACGGCTTCAAGCACGGCGGTTGGGCCGCCGCGTATCATGACGAAGTCAAAATGAAGATCATGGGCCGCGGCATGGCCAGGCGCGGTGCTCTGCTGTTCGGGCGGAACACGTACGAGCATTTCTTCAAGGTCTGGCCCGGGCGAACCGACAATCCGTACACCGAGGTGCTCGACAACACGCAGAAGTACGTGGTCTCGAGAACCCTGAACGAGCCGCTGCCCTGGAAGAACTCCACCCTCCTGAAAGGGGATGCCGAAGAGACAGTCGCCGCGCTCAAACAAGACTCCGACGTGGATCTCACGATACTCGGCAGCGGTGAGCTCGTGCGGTCACTCGTGCGACGCAACCTGATCGATCAGTTCGTCCTGCTCATTCACCCGCTGATTTTGGGCGCTGGACAGCGCATGTTCGAGCACGACGGCACCCTGGCCAGGTTCAAGCTCACCGAGAGCGTGCCGACCACCACCGGCGTGATCATCGCGACCTACGAGCTCGCCTAACGAGGAAACCATGGCACTGTACCTGTTGAGCATCTACCAGCCCGACGGCCCCATACCGCCGCCCGAAGTGCTCGGCCCGATCATGGAAGACCTCGCGGCCTTGAACCGCCAGCTCAAGGCGTCGGGCAGCTGGGTGTTTGCCGGCGGTCTGCATCCGCCGAGCACGGCGACGGTGGTCCGCGTGAAGGATGGCGAGACACTCATGACCGACGGACCGTTCGTGGAGAGCAAGGAGCACCTCGGCGGGTTCACGATCATCAACGCACCCGATCTCGACGCGGCGCTTGAATGGGGAACAAAGCTGGCCGAGGCGACCACGCTTCCGGTGGAGGTGCGTCCCTTCCACCACGATGGCGCCAGCTGACGCGCCGATGACCGACGTGCGGTCGTCGGAGATCGAGCGCGTTTTCCGCGAGCACTATGGTCGCGCCGTGTCGGTTCTGGTTCGCGCCTGCGGCGACATCGATACCGCCGAGGAAGCCGTCCAGGATGCGTTCGTCGCGGCCGTCGAGCGTTGGCCGAGCGCGGGAGTGCCGCCGAATCCCGCTGCGTGGATCATCACAACGGCTCGCAACCGCGCGATCGACCGGTTTCGTCGTGAGTCCACGCGCGACGACCGCCACGCCGAGGCCATGCGGCTGCACGATGCGGGCGATCCGGAGACGGAGGAGGAGAGTGTCGTGCGCGACGACCAGTTACGTCTGATCTTCACCTGCTGCCACCCGGCGCTGGCCACGAGCGTCCAGGTCGCGCTCACGCTGCGCCTGCTCGGCGGACTGACGACGCCGGAGATCGCACGCGCCTTTCTGGTTCCGGAGGCAACGATGGCGCAGCGGCTGGTGCGGGCGAAGGGGAAGATCCGTGACGCGCGGATCCCGTACCGAGTGCCTAACGCATCCGAGTTGCCTGGCCGGCTGCGTGCGGTGTTGGCCGTGGTCTATCTCATCTTCAACGAAGGGTACACCGCGAGCTCGGGCGATCGCCTGATTCGCGAGGACCTCTGCTCGGACGCCATCCGGCTTGGCCGGCTCCTCGCCGAGCTCCTGCCTGACGAGCCCGAGCCGCAGGGGCTGCTCGCGCTCATGCTCCTGCTCGAGTCGCGCCGCGCCGCGCGCACGACCGCCGATGGCGCGATGGTGCTGCTGGCGGATCAGGACCGTGGGCTGTGGGATCGCCGACTCATTGCGGAAGGCCAGGCGATCGTCAGGCAGTGTCTCGCACGCAATGAGCCTGGCCCGTATCAGATCCAGGCGGCGATCAACGCCGTGCACAGCGACGCGCCGCAGGCCGAGGCCACGGACTGGCGGCAGATTGTCGCGTTGTACGATCAGCATCTGGCCAGCGCTCCGAGTCCGGTGGTGGCGCTGAATCGTGCGGTGGCGGTTGCCGAGGTGGAGGGAGCGGAGGCGGCGCTCGCTCTCGTCGAAGGGTTGGACTTGGGCGGCTATCGCCTTTACCACGCCATTCGCGCCGATCTGCTGCGTCGCGTGGGTCGCAGAGCGGAAGCGTCGCTCGCCTACGGTGCCGCGATTGCGCTCACCGAGAACGAGGCTGAGCGTGACTTTTTGGAGCGGCGTCGGCGCTCACTGGTTGAGCCATCGCTCCGACCCTCGTCCTAGATGCGTGCCCGCCGTCCGGCATCCAGAACCCAGGGGTCGACCGCATGAGCGAAATGAGCAGCATACTGGGCATCCCTCCATGCCACCCACGACTCCTCGCGCAACGAGATGATTGAAAGGGGAACAGCTCTTCGGGATGGTGGCATCCCGAGCGGCCGTTCCCCGTTTTCATTCGGCTCGTGGTGAGAGGAAGCTTCCCGGTAGACCAGGATGTGAAGTAGGCTGCTCATGCCGCTCATGTGGTAGTATGACCTGACGTCTATCTCACGACCCAAGCCACCAACGTCAGATATCGCTGTGCACAAGCGGCTTCGGAGTGTTTCGCTCACCATCGGCTTGGGCAGTGTACTGAGCGTCGCGCCGGTCTCGGCGCAGCAGGGCACGCAGCGCACTGACGTCCCCGCGGCGCGCAGCGATTCGAATTCCATGCTCGCCCACCGCCAGCTCCTGGCAAAGCGGACGCAGGGCAGAATCGATGTCTACTTCGTCGGCAACTCCATCACGCGCCGGTGGGGAGCGACGGATTACCCCGAGCTGCTCGCGAACTGGAAGGCGAACTTCTTCGGGTGGAACGCCGCGGACTTCGGCTGGGGCGGCGACAGGATCCAGAACATGCTGTGGCGGCTGGAGCAGGGGGAGCTCGACGGCGTCAACCCGAAGGTGATTGTCATTCTCGCCGGCACGAACAACGTCGGCAATACGCCCGGCGGCAGCGAGAAGGTCGCGGGCATCGTTCGGGGGCTCCGGGCCCTCGTGCATGCGTGCCGGCGCCGGGCGCCTAACGCGACGATCATCCTGACGGGCATCTTTCCGCGCAACGACAACATGGCGGTGATCCCGGAGATCACCCGCATCAACGCGGCCCTGTCACGGTTCGCCGACGGCAGGACGATCCGCTACATCAACATCAACGACAGGCTCGCGGACAAGGACGGCACGCTGTTCGACGGCATGATGGGCGACAGGCTCCACCCTACGGTCAAGGGGTATCAGATCTGGGCCGACGCGCTCAAGCCGGTGTTGACGGAGCTCCTCGGTCCGCCGGCCGCGACCGACGAAGCGCCCCCGCCCACCGGCGATCCGAGCGCGAAGAAACCTGCTGTCAGGGAAGCGCCGCGCCGAGGAACTTCAGCAGCGCCGCATTGAACACCGCGGACTGCTCGACGTTCGAGAGATGCGCGGCCTCCGCGATCATGACGAGCTCACTGCGATCGATCGACGCGTGCAGGTCACGCGAGAGCTCGGGCGGCGTCGACTGATCGCGTTCGCTGCCCACGATCAGCACCGGCGCACTGACTCTGCTCGCATCCGCGCGAAGGTCCGTGGCGCGCAGCGCCTCGCACGCAGCGATATACCCATCAGGGTTCGTCGCCTCGATCATCCCGGCAATGAGCGCCGTCGTTTCCGGGTCGCGCGCCCGAAACTCCGGCGTGAGAAAGCGGCGGATGACCTGAGCGCGCACCGCGACGGTTCCGCCGGCCCGCACCGCCGCGATGCGAGCGTCCCAGCTCTCATTCGTGCCGATCTTCGCCCCGGTGTTGGCCAGCACGGCTCCCGTTAGGCGCTCCGGCCGGTTCACCGCCAGCCACAACGCGATCACGCCACCGAGCGAACACCCGCAGACGACGGCGCGCTCGATACCGACGTGATCGAGCAGCGCGATAAGATCCTGGCCGAGTCGCTCGATCGTGACGGGACCACGCGGCGGATCGGAGACGCCATGGCCGCACGCCTCGTATCGCACAACGCGAAAGCGGCCCTCGACCGCCGGCATCTGCCGGTCCCACAATCGATGGTCCGTGCCCAGAGAGTTGCTGAACACTACCGCGGGACCATCCCGCCTGCCATCGATGCGGTACGCGATCCCGGTGTCGCCAACGGCACCACGGATCACTCGGCTCGCGCCTCTCGCAGCTCGCGCCAGGAGCGCAGGGTGCGATCAATGTGCGCGTTCGTGCTGCCGAGATACGCGGCCGGCTCTAGCGCGCGATCGAGCTCCCACCCATGGAGCAGCGCCGACACGCGCGTGTCGCGACTCACTGCCTCGCGCAGCGTGATCCGCGCATGGAATGCCTGCTCCACGACGTGCGCTGTCAGTCGCATTGCCTCAGGGCGACCCACGTGCGCCGCGAGCGCAGTCGACAGCGACTCGGCCATCAATGCCCCGGACGCCTCCTCGAGGTTCACGCGCATGCGATCGGCATGCACGTCGAGCGCGTCGAGCGCGCGCCGGAGATAAATCGCCGCACGCATGGTGTGTCGGAAGGCGTCGGGGATCGCCGTCCATTCCGTCTGCCATCCGCCTGCGCCGCGTTCGTGCTCCTGCGCCATAGCCGAGAGAACGACCGGCACGGTTCCGATCGCGAGCTGGGCGGCGGCGATGGCGTTCGTGGCGTCGACCGGGTTTCGCTTCTGCGGCATCGTGGACGATGTTCCCTTCCCCGGCGCGGCACGCTCCCCCACCTCGCCAACTTCCGTCTGGGCCATCAGCACGAGGTCTCGCGCGATCTTCGCGATGATGCCGGCCGTGACGCCTAACGCCGAGACCACGCGGGCGGGGCGGTCTCGCTCCGCGTGCCACGGCTGGTCAGGCAGCGGCAGCGCGAGCTCGGCCGCGAGCAGCTTGGCGACCTGCTGCCCATGTGTCCCGAGGGCGGCGAGCGTTCCGGCGGCGCCGCCGAACTGAAGCACGAGCGCGTCGCGACGGAGCGCGCGAAGCGCGGCGATCTGACGCGACACCGCACCCAGCCACCGCGCGGCCTTGAGACCGAAGGTGATCGGCACCGCCTGCTGCAACAGCGTGCGTCCCGGCATCACTGACAGGCGATGCGATTCGGCAAGCGCCGCCAGGGCGTCGCCCGCACCGACGAGATCGGCGGCCAGGACGTCGAGCCCCTCGCGCATTTGAAGGACGAGTGCCGTGTCGATCGCGTCCTGACTGGTTGCGCCCCAGTGCACGTACGGCCGGGCCTCGACAGACACCTGGGCGATGAGCTGCTGAACGAGCGGGATGACGAGTGTGCCAGCGTGGAGAGCGTCGCGCTCGAGCGCTGCCAGGTCGAACAATTCGACGCGGCATGCCTCGGCGATCGCGCTTGCCGCCTCGTTAGGGATGAGGCTGGCGCGCGCTTCGGCGCGCGCGAGGTTTGCCTC
>DATCGG010000094.1:0-3874 GCA_036509075.1 Gemmatimonadaceae bacterium | reverse complement strand
GCGCGCGCGATTCCTCGAGCGACAGGTGCAGGTGCCGGAGCTCTACGCCGCCGAACCGGCCGGCTCCCACTGGAGGTCTCAGCGACCTGCGCCGCCGCAGGCGTACCACGCCGTGTCGCGCGGCCTCTATTCGTCGGAGCTCGTCCGGCGCGTGGACCCGAAGCATCGGCGCCTGGGTCTCTACTTCCGTGACGAGATCGCCGAATCGTTAGGCATCGACTTCTGGATCGGGTTGCCTGACGAGCACGCGCCACGCATCTCCGGCACGCGTCCCGACCCGACCGTCATCACTCGGCTCCTTGCTGGGGATGTCGCGGGGCTCGAGACCTCGGACGACCCGCGTCATCGGCTGCACGATTACGAGATCGCGTTCCTGCGGCAGCTGTTGACTCAGCCCGAATCGATTCCCAGCCGTGCCCTCAATTGTCTGGCGCCGAGCGGCGTGGCGCCGCAGGAGCTGGCGAATCACCCGAAGTTGCGCGCGGTCGAGCTGGCATCGTCGAGTGGGTTCGGCAGCGCGGACGCACTCGCTCGGCTCGCGGCGCTCGTGGCCGGCGGCGGATCGTTAGGCGGCCGCGCGATCTTTTCGTCGCACCGGGCCCTCCAGGATGCGATCGAGGTGGCGGACGAGTACGCGGTGGACGGCCTGATGGGAACCCCGGTCTCGTTCACCCAGGGCGGGCTCGCGCGCTTCCAATCGTCCGGTTCTGATCGCACCGTGAGCATCGGCTGGGGCGGCGCAGGCGGCCAGATGGTGAGGTTCGTCCCCGAGCTCGGTCTCGCGATTGCGTACGTGACCAATACCCTGGGATCGCGGATGGCGATGAACGACCCGCGTGGCCTCAGTCTGCTCGACGCCGCTGTCAGGTGCGCCTCGCGTTGAAATGGTTGACCCCCTACGTGTCGATTTACCGCAGGCTCGTTCGACGTCACTGTGAGCGGGCACGCCGCCAGCACAGGACAAGCGCGGCGCCGCGAACCGTTAACTCGAATCCGAATCGGAGGATAGCATGCGATTCCTTTCCATCTATCGCCACCCCGAGACCAACGTCCCACCGTCGCCCGAGCACATCGCCGCCATGGGCGAGCTCATCGAAAAGTTCTCCAAGTCGGGTCACCTGATCAGCACCGAAGGGTGTCTGCCCAGCAGCCTGGGCTTTCAGGTGCGTCGCGATAACGGCAAGGTCACCGTGAAGGATGGTCCGTTCACGGAAGCGAAGGAGGTTGTCGGCGGGTTCGCACTGCTCGAGGCGGAGTCGAAGGAAGAAGCGATCCGGCTGACCGAGGAATTCCTGTCAGTCGTTGGCGAGGGCGAGTGCGAGGTGCGGCAGCTCTACGAGGCCCCCGCGTTCGCGCCGTAAGCCAATCGGAGGTCCGAGTCGAATTGCATCGTTGCAACTCGACTCGGACCGAAATTTCACCGGACCTGCATCATCCACACGTCGCCGCGGAAGTCGCCAAGCACGAAGACCAGCCGATCCGGTGTGGCAACCGGCGCCGTGCCCACCATCGCCGCCGGCACGATCATCTCCGTCAGCGCCAGCGCCGTGAACGGCTCACCGGACGGCAGCCCCGCTCTCGAATCGAAGCGCCGCGCACGCACCATATTGCGCAACTCGCTGCTCGGCACCGTCGGCAGATAGTAGAGAAGCGACCCATCGCCGGACCAGAACGGGTGGCTCGCCGACCGATCCACGGCGATCCAGTCAGCCTGCGGTATCACGTCGCCTACACGGAGCCTCGCGACGAACACGGCGGGCCGACCACCCGGCCCGGATGTTAGACCCGACGACAGCGAACGGTTGACGTTTCGGGCGGTCGCGTCGAACGCAATCCATTGACCATCCGGCGACACTCGGGCATTCGAGATCGAATGCTCCGCGCTCGAGAGCAGCTCGTGCTGCGCACCCTCGGCGGTGTCCAGAATCGCGATCGAGTTGAGGCGGGACCCATAGCGCTCGATGAGGAGGAAGCGTTCGTCGAGCCATTGACGCGGTCGTCCGCCGCAGTCGTCGCCGAGCTTTCGAATCGTGTCGTCGGCAATGGAGCCGACATAGATCGGTCGCAAGGCTCGCGGACCCGCCGTCCTGCGACCGATGGCGAGCAGCTCACCGCTCGGTGAAATAGCCGGGAACCCGTAGTCGTGCGCCGCCGCGAAGGCGGTCTCCACGTCCGTCTTCAGGTTCCGGAGCACCGGACCAGCACCGGAGCGATTCGCGAGAAAGTAGGCCAGCGTTCGGCCATCGCGAGACACGGACAGATAGGCGATGTAGCCCGGCCCACGCGTTAGGCGACGCAGCGATCCGTGCGGCATCCCGGTCGCGCGATCGACCTCGATCGACCAGAGATTCTGGTCGGCGTGCGTGCGAACGAACGCCGCGCGTCCGGCGTTCGCGGTCGGAAAGACATCCATCTCCCCGCCATGCGTGATCAGCTCGGCGTCGCCTTTCGGCTCGAGCGTCACCGCGTCGAGTACCTGGCGAGCGAGTCGAACTCCCTCGATGGTGATGACCGAGAACACGAGCGAATTGCCGAGCCACGATGCCGGAAGCGTGATCGGGAAGCATTGTCGCTGTCGAACCCGCTGCAGAATTCCCGTGTTCGACGGCTCGCCTCCGTCGGCCGGGACGATCCAAAATTCGGGCTCGTCCGCCAAATCCGAATGGGCCTGCACGAGCACGTGGCTCGCGTCCGGTGACCAGAGCACGAACGACACGTCGAACAGGTTCGGCGCCAGCGTCCGCTCCGGCGAGTCGTCCGTCGACGCGATACGTATTCCCGCCGGATCGTCGAGCGAGATGTACGCGAGCCGCTTCCCGTCCGGCGATGGCCGTCCCGCAACGGCCCGCCGCTTCAGAACTCGCGGCTCGCCGCCAAGTGTTGGCATCGCGTACACGTTCGGCCCGTTGGCATCGCTGCCCGTGAAGACGAGTCTCGTGTCATCGGGCGAAAACGCGAGGTGCGACCGCTCGCACGCGCCACTTGTCAGACATACCGGTGACCCGCCGATCTGCTGCAGCCAGATCTGCGGCAGTTCGTCGTCGCGCCCACCGTCCGAGACGTACGCGAGCAAGCGCCCGTCCGAGGACAAGGCCGGCCAGAACGTCGCGGCCGCCTTCCACGTGATTCGCTCGAGGTGCGCCGTCGGCGGGGCGACAGCGGCCGCACTCGAGACAGCCTCGGTGGAGTCGGAATCCGAGACGTCGCTGGCGAGCGAACGTCGTCTGCTTTCCCACCAGGCATCCACCTCGCGCCGGCGCGCGTAGACGCTGCCCCGCTTCTCGTGCGCGAGCCGATGCACCGGCAGTCCCTCTTCACGTTCCCACCGTTGCACGGTTCGCACGCCGCGACCGAGGTAAGCGGCGATCGCTTTCCAGGAATCGAGTCGATCCTCCGGGCCCGCGGGTGACACGGACTGGAGCTGTTCGAGAGGACTCACTGCCACACCTGCCGGCGACGGAACGTCATGAACGGTGCGCCAAAACGCGCCACTCGGCCAGTGACGTGTCATGTCGCTTTCGTGTGCGAGAGAACCGCCTCACTGTAGCTCCACACCGTTCCTCTGGTGCGTTGCACACTACGCTGGTTATCGAGAGCTACGGAGGTGTCAGATGTGTCGGATACTGAATTCCATTCTCGCAGTGACGGCGGCCGGTGGCCTGAGCGGCGCCGCAATCGCGTCGCGCTCCCCGTCGATCGAAGGTGTTTGGCAGGCTGTCGAACTGACCATGACTGGACCTGGAGCCCGAACGATCAAGCCGCTGCAGCCCAACCTCAGCATCATCACGGCAAAACATTACAGTCACATCGATATCCACGCCGACGGCCCGCGGCCGGTGCTGTCTGATGCAGAGAACGCCTCAGCGGATGACCT
>DATCGG010000093.1:0-6334 GCA_036509075.1 Gemmatimonadaceae bacterium | reverse complement strand
GTCGCTTCCCGACATTGGGCTGGCGCGACTCGTCGATCCCGAGACGGGTGCGACGATCGATGTGGACACGAGCGATCGACGGGTTCGCGAAGGGTACGCGCGCATGGTGAACGAACAGCGAGAGGCTCGGCGCCATCTCCTGCGCCGCCTCGCGATCGACGAGATCGTGATGCGCACCGACGGCGGATACGTGGAGCCGCTCATGCGCTTCTTCCGGTCTCGTGAAACGCGGACGCGACGGAAATGATGTTCGCCCTCGTACCGTTCGTGATCGCGCTGCAGCAACGGCCGGCGCCATCGACGCCGGCGCCGCCGATCCCGCCGGCGACCGTGCAGATGGGCTACGCCATCGAGCCGGACACGGTGACGGTCGGTGACCCGTTCCGCCTAACGGTTCGCGTCCACGCGCCGAAGGGCGCGTCCGTCGAGTTCCCCGCGGGGCCCGATTCGGGCGCCGCCGTCGAGGCGCTCGATCCACGACAGGAGCGACAGGGACCCGACACCACGGCCCTGGACGTCACGGCGACGTGGCGCATCGCGGCATGGGATACGGGCAACCTGCCCCTGCGGTTCGGCGACATCGTGGTGAAGCTCGACAGTCGGGAGCGGCGCATTCCGCTGAGCGCACTGACGATTCACGTGAAAAGCGTGCTCCCGGCCGACACGGCCCAGCGCGTTCCGAAGCCGCAGCGCGCGCTCTTCGAGTTCGGACGACCGTGGTGGTATTGGCTGCTCGCTGCACTCGCGGCAATCGGGCTCATTGGGCTTTTCTGGTGGTGGTGGCACCGCCGTCGGAAGCGCGGGCAAGGTGAGGTAGACGATCCGTTCGCTGATGCGGAGGGCGAGTTCGAGCGCGTTGAGCGTCTCGGTCTCGTGGAAGCGGGCGAGCGTGGTCGCTACGTGGCGCTGATGGTTGAGATCCTGAGAACGTATCTCTCGCGAAGCATCCCCGACGCGCATCCGTCGCTCACGACCAACGAGTTGTTGATCACCGTGCGAGACAACCGGCTGGTGCCGGTGAACCGTTTGGCGCTGGTGCTCGCGGACGCGGACCTCGTGAAGTTTGCGCGCCGCGCGACGACGGCCGAACGGGCGCGCGAACTCGGCACCCAGGCACGAGGCATCGTGGCCGCCGTGCACGCCGCCGAGTTGAAGGCGGCCGAGGAGGCCAGGCTTGCGGCCGAGTCGATGCCGAAGGAGCGGGCGGCGTGAGACCGGCGCTCGATCACCCACTGCTGCTCGCCTTCGCGGTCCTGCTCCCGATCGCCGCCATCGCACTCATCATCGGCGGCTATCGTCGACGTCGCACGCGGCTCGCGCGCCTCGGCACGCCCGCGATGATCAACCGCCTCGTGCCGCCTAACGCCGCGGTCCCGCCGGGCTGGCGTGCCGCCCGGATCGCGCTCGCGGCTGCTCTCGCCGGCATCGCGATCGCCGGTCCGCGGTGGGGCATCGAGCGCACGGTGGTGCGGGGCGAAGGCGTGGACATCGTGCTGGCGGTCGATGCCTCACTCTCGATGATGGCCACCGACGAGCGCCCAAACCGCCTGGAGAAAGTGAAGCAGGAGATCCGCCGTCTTCGTGCGGCGTCGCCAAGCGATCGCTTCGCGCTTCTGGCCTTCGCCGGGCGAAGCTACATCCTCACGCCACTCACCGTCGACGACGCCGCGCTCGATCTCTTCCTCGACAACCTCGACCCGTCCGTGGTGGGCCAGGCCGGCAGTTCCCTCGCCCGCGCGATTCGCCAGGGTACCGACCTCCTCGTCGCGACCAAAGGCGGCAGCGACCGGGCGGTCGTGATCTTCAGCGATGGCGAAGCGTTCGAGCCACCCGAAGACGTCGTGGAAGCCTCCAAAGCGGCCGGCGAAGCCGGAGTGAGCGTGGTCACGGTCGGTTTTGGTACCGCAACGGGCGCGACCATTCCCATTCGCGAGGGAAACGCGGTCGTCGAAAAGCGTGATCCCGAAGGCAACATCGTGGTCACGAAGTATCATCCGGAAATGCTGCGCGCGGCCGCGGAAGCGGCGAACGGCACGTTCATCGACGCCGGCGAAAGCGACAAGGCGGCGAAAGTGAGGCGCGCGCTCGTGCAACTGCGTGGTGTCCAACGGGCGGTCGAGGCAGGCCGTACCCAAACACCACGCTTTCAACTCTTCCTGATTCCCGCCGTGCTCTTACTCCTGCTCGACACGGGTCTCGGAGAGCGTCGCGGACGACGACGGCGCTCGGCAGCGGCTGCCGCTACTGCCGCGAGCGTCCTGCTCGCCGGCGCGATGTCGCTCGCGCCGATCCGGGCCGTCCGTGCCGATGATGTCCGCGACGCTGCTCGTGAGTACGCGGCAAAACGATACATGCGCGCTGCGGCGCTGTACCGTCGTGCCCTCGAGCGCGGCGACAAGCGACCCGAGGTTCTCTACAACCTCGGTACGTCGCTGCTGGCGGCGGACTCACTCGCGTCGGCGATCGAGGTGCTCGAACGCGCCGCAAAGGCCACCGATCCGGAAGTGAAGTTTCGCTCGATGTTCAACCTCGGTCTGGCGCACCTCAAGCGTGGCCTGGCTGCAAAGGGTGACTCGGCAACGCCCTCGCTCGACGCGGCGCTCGAGACATACAAGCGGGCGCTGCTCATGCGCTCCAGTGACGGCGACGCGAAGTGGAACTACGAGCTCGCGCTCCGAAAGAAGCAACAGCAGAGCGGTGGCGGTGGCGGCGGCGGAGGAGGCGGTGGTGGCGGAGGTGGCAGCCAGAACCAACCGAGTCCTCCGCGTCAACCGCAATCCGACAAGCCAAGCGGCGGCTTGGGCAACCAGCAGGCGGAGCAACTGCTGAACAGCGCCGAGCGCGAGGAGCGGAACGTCCAGGCGCGAAAACAGCAACAGAATCGTCCACAACCACCACCGGGCGGTAAGGACTGGTGATCGCGTCGATTGCGGGCATCGCACTGCAGATCATCGTCACCGTTGCGGCGCCGGACACGATCACCGTCCGGCAGCCTGCGACGCTGACGGTGCGAGCAGTCGTGCGTGGTCCGGTCGCGCCAACGATTCACCCACCGCGTTTCGCGCCGCTGAATGGGTTTCGCGTTGAGGAGTCCACGCGGGTAGACGGCGGATCGATCTCGCAGGCGATCGTTGAACATCGCTACCTCGTGGTCGCGGAGCGGGCCGGGGTCGTCGTGCTGCCGCCGATCGAGGCGAACGTCGGACCCATGATGGGGCGGTCCGCGCCGATACGCCTAACGATCATCAATGCCCCGCCGATTCAGGTACCGGCAGTCGTCTCCCGATCCCGGCTGGATCCCGAGGCCGGCGTCAATTTCCACGCGCTGGTCACCCCGGACACGGTCTACGTCGGCGAACAGGCGACCTACCAGGTCGGCGTGTTTCTGAACGACGATGTCCGCTATCGTCTGCGTCGAAACCCGGAGTTCATTCCGCCCGAGCTGCGGTCGATGCTGGCGTACGATCTCTCGGCGCCGAGGTCATTCGTCTCGAAGCGCGTCATCGATGGCAAGCACTACGAGGTGCACGTCTTCCAACGGGCACTCTTTCCGCTCACGGCCGGACGGTACGAGATACCGGCGGCACGGCTCAACTACTCGCTGCCGCTCAGCGCGAGCTTCTTCAGCCGCGAAGAGAGCCATCAGCTCAAGTCCGAAACGGTGCCCCTTGTCGTGATCGATCCACCGGCGGCCGGACGTCCGACGGATTTCAGCGGCGCGGTTGGACGGCTGTCGCTCGAGGCCCACGTCGATAGTGGCACGGCGAAGGTAGGAGATCCGCTCGTTCTCACTGTGCGCGTGACTGGCGACGGGAACGTCAGCTTTTTCCCGCGGCCCGACGTGCGCGTCCCGTGGGGCCAGCTCGTACGTGCCGAGGAACGTGTGCAGCTCGACTCCAGCGCGACCGTCGTTCGGGGCGCGAAGGAGTTCGACTGGGTCATCACACCGGCACGAAGCGGCGACGTCGAGGTTCCACAGATTCGATATCCGTTCTTCAATCCGTACACCGAGCAATACGAGCTGGCGGTGACGACGCCGCAGCACGTTTCGGTCGCGCCCGGAACACTCGTCGCCGTTGATTCGGCTGACTCGGCTCGACCGGTGCTGTCCCTGCGCCGCGTTATGCTCACCGACGCTGACGCGCCGCTCTCGGGCACGCGCGGGTTCTGGCTCACGATGCTCGTGGCACCAGTTCCGGCGGCGCTGGCGCTTGCCGTGCGCCGGCCTCGCACTCGGCGCGTGCCAACCGCCGCGGCCCGATTGCGCAAGCTCGGACGCCATCACCACGCGGCCACGCCTGGCGACGCGAGTGTGCTGCGACGGACGTACGCCGCGGCGCTCGCCGAGCGCATAGGGGTTGCGGCCGCGGAGTTGGCAGACCGTCGCGCGCTCGTGCGCGCACTCCGGCGAAACGGAGTCACCGCCGAGGCCGCGCGAGCAGCGGACGAGCTGCTCGGCGAGCTCGACTCCGCCGTGTACTCCGGTGCGGCAACGAGCATGGAAGATGGAGCGAGGCGCGCCATTCAGGTCCTCCGTCGCGTTGACGAGGAAGCGAGGCCGCGCATCCTCTATCGGTCATCGCGCTCGCTCGCATCCGTCGCCTTGGTCGGACTATCGCTCGGGGTTGCGCAATCGGAACCCACAGCGCGTGAGTCCTTCGACCACGGCGCTCGTGAGTATGAGGCGCGCCGCTTCGCGAGAGCCGAACGATTCTTCGCCGATGCGGCCCGCGCTGATCCTACGTCGCCGGATGCGTGGGCCAATTTCGGTACGGCTGCCTGGGCCGCTCGTGATACGGCCGCTGCCGTGATTGGCTGGCAACGTGCCCTTCGACTGGATCCGCTGTCCGGAGACGTTAGGTCACGGCTCGATCTCACGCCGGGGTTCGGGGGCAGCGCGCTCGCCAATGTTCCGCCGGTGACGGAGTCCACCGTGGCGGCCGTCGGTGGCGGGGCGTGGTAGCTGGGCTGGTTGGTGCTCGCGGTCGGTATCTGGCGTCGAAAGCCGGCATTCCGCTATGCGGCGTACGCGCTCGGCATGATCGCCGTCGCGAGTGCGATTGCAGGGGTACGGATTCGTGAGGCGTTCGACGCACGGCGCCTCGCGGTCGTCGTCGACGCGGACCGCCTGCGTTCGCTGCCCGTGCTGGGGAGCGAGCCTGGCGCGCCGGTCCTCACGGGCGAGGTGGCGCGTACGGTCCGCGAGGAGGGCGTGTGGTCACTCGTTAGGCTCGGCGACGACCGGGAGGGTTGGCTCGAAACGGATCACCTCGAGCCGATCGCGCGACCCTGGGCGAACGGCCGGCGATGAGTACCGGCAGCGCGAGCGGCACGGACGTTCGCCGCCCGTCGCGCATCGCCGTTCTGCCTTCGGCCGTCGCCGACCAGATCGCCGCCGGCGAGGTCGTCGAACGGCCCGCGTCCGCCGTGAAGGAGTTGGTCGAGAACGCGCTCGACGCTGGGGCGACCACGGTCGAAGTCGCCATCGAGGATGGCGGTCGCACGTTGATCCGCGTTGCGGACGATGGCTGCGGCATGGATCGCGATGAGCTGCTGCTCGCGATCGAGCGTCACGCCACGTCGAAGATTCGCACGGCCGCGGACCTCGTCGGCGTGTCGAGCTTCGGGTTCCGTGGGGAAGCGCTGCCGGCGATCGCTTCTGTATCTCGCCTGGAAATCTCGTCCGCGACCGAGGCCGGGAGCGGGTCGGTCGTTCGCGTTGCTGGCGGATCGGTCACGGAGGTTTCGCCCACCACGCGGCGCGCGGGTACGACCGTGACGGTCGGTCAGCTGTTCTACAACGTGCCCGCCCGACTCAAATTCCTGCGCAGTGCACGCTCGGAGTGGCGCGCCGTGGCCGAGTCGCTGATTGCGACCGCGTTATGCAGACGAGACCTGCGGCTCGGTGTCACGCACGACGGAAAGAGCGCCCTGACGTTGCCGCCGGCGTCGTCGATGCGAGCGCGGATCGCGGGCATCTGGGGCGGCGCCTTCGCCGAACGGTTCATCGACGCCGATGACGTCACCGGCGAGATCCACGTGAGCGGTCTGGTCGAGCGGCCCGCGGATGTTGGTACGGCGAGCCGGCGGGTGTACCTCGCGGTGAACGGCCGGCCGGTGCGCGACGCCGGAATCGTGCGTGCGGCGGAGAGCGCGTACCGGTCGACGATCTCGCCCGGCGTTAGGCCCTCGCTGTTCATCGAGATCGTGCTGCCGACCGATACCGTCGATGTGAATGTCCATCCAGCCAAGGCTGAGGTTCGCTATCGGGATCGGTGGCATGTCGAGCGAGCGGTGGAGCATGCGGTGCGGCGCGCCCTGGGCGAGCCGAGCA
>DATCGG010000092.1:0-7562 GCA_036509075.1 Gemmatimonadaceae bacterium | reverse complement strand
GGGACGTAGGCGAGTCGTGTCAATGCAGCTCGAACCAATCCACCAGCCCCTGACGCGCGAGCGACTCGGGCCGGGACGTTGACGCGCCGCCCGCGTGCCGATAGCTCTACGCAGGCCACTATCCTTGGAGCGGACAATGGGGACCAAACAGCTAGCTGCGGCTCAAGTGAGCCGGCGTGGATTTCTGGGCGTCGCGGCGGCCGGTATCGCTGCGACACTCATTCCGAAATCCGCCGAGTCCCTTGTCCCTAGTCCCGAGTCCCTGTTGTCGCCGCAGCCCATCGGGCTGCAGCTGTACACGGTGCGGGACCTCATGCAGAAGGACGTGAAGTACACGCTCCAGCAGGTGGCCGGCGTCGGGTACCGCGAGGTGGAGTTCGCCGGGCTGTTCGACAAGAACGCGAAGACTGTCGCTAAATGGCTCGGCGAGAACAAGCTGACGTCCCCGTCGAGCCACATCCCGCTGGACCGGCTCAAGAACAGCCTGCAGGGCGTTGTCGATGAGTGTCAGACGTTAGGCAACGGGCTCATCGTCTGTCCGTGGATCGACGAGTCCATGCGGAAGAGCGCCGATGACTGGCACAAAATTGCGGCGGACTTGAACAAGATCGGCGAGCAGTTGTCGCGGATGGGCCTCCGGTTCGCTTACCACAATCACGACTTCGAGTTCAAGAAGCTCGCGAGTGGCGAGATGGGCTACGACATCCTGCTCAAGGAGTGTGATCCGAAGTTCGTGAAGATGGAGATGGACCTGTACTGGATCACGAAGGGTGGCCAGGACCCGTTGGCGTACTTTGCGAAGTGGCCCGGCCGGTTCCCCCTCGTGCATGTGAAGGACATGGCAGGCTCCGGCGAGATCACGAACGTCGGCAAGGGCACGATCGACTGGAACCGCATCTTCGCCAAGCGCCGCGAGGCGGGGATCGAGCATTTTTACGTCGAGCGCGATAATCCGACGTCGCCGATCGACGACATCAAGGTGAGCTACGATTACCTGTCCAGGTTGGGACTGTGAGAAACCGGGAACCGGGAACTGGGAACCGGGAACCGGCGGAACTGCGATCGCGGCGAGAGTTCCTGGCCGTCGGTGCAGTCGGTTTAGCCGCCGCAGTGCTGCCGAGCCGGAGCTTCGGTTCCCGGTTCCCGGTTCCCGGGTCCCACTTCGCGGCAGGTCGACTGAAACAGTCAGTCTGCCGCTGGACCTACGGCAAGCTCGCGCTCCCGGACCTCGCCAAGGCAGCGAAGGGCATCGGGCTCGCCGGCATCGACCTGCTCCAGCCTGACGAATGGGACGTCGTCCGCGACGCGGGGCTCGTCTGCTCGATGGGCTACCCCACGGACCGCAAGGACTTCCTCAGCACCGGGTTCAACGACCGCGCGAACCACGCGATGCTCCTCAAGGAGCTGGAGCGCACGATCCCGCTCGCCGCGCAGCACGGCGTGCCTAACGTCATCGCCATGTTCGGCAACCGCGCCGGCAAATCCGACCCGGCGGGGATCGCGGCGTCGATCGAAGGACTGTCCAAGATCAAGCCGCTGGCGGAGCAGCACGGGGTCACGGTGTGCGTGGAGCTCCTGAACAGCAAGGTAGACCACAAGGACTACCAGGGCGACCACACCGCGTTCGGCGTCGAGGTGATGAAGGGCGTGGGCTCACCACGCGTCAAGCTGCTCTACGACATCTACCACATGCAGATCATGGAAGGCGACGTGATCCGCACGATCCGCGACAACGTTGCCTACATCGGACACTTTCACACGGGCGGCGTCCCGGGTCGCCACGAGCTGGACGCGAAGCAGGAGCTCAACTGGCGCGCAATCGCGAACGCGATCGCCGATACGAGCTACACGGGCTTCGTCGCACACGAGTTTGTCCCGACAGCTCCCGACCCGCTGACATCGCTCAAGGCGGCGTACGAGGTGTTCGCAGTCTGAACTGGGGACTGAGGGACTGGGACTAGGGACTCGGTCGGGAAGCCATTAGCACCGAGGAGCCTTCCTCGGCAGTAATAGCGTCCCGGCCGAGTCCCTAGTCCCCAGTCCCTACTTCACCCCCAAATTCTTCTTCAGGAACGCAACCGTCTTCGGCCACGCGTCCTTCGCCGCCGCGAGGTTCGCCTTCTCCTCGGCCTCATCGCGCGTCTGCTTCGGGTCGTCCTGAGCGCGCAGGAAGCCGTGCACCGCCCCGTCGTAGTTCGTCGCAGCGTAGTCCTTCTTGAGCGCCTTCATGATCGAATCGATCGCCGGCATCGCGGCCGCGATGCGCTGATCCTTTGACCCGTTGAGCAGCATCACCGGCTTCGTGATCTTCGCCAGCGAGTCGGCGATCGGCTGCGGACCGTTCATGTACGGAGTTCCGTAGTACGCGACACCGCCCGAGAAGCCGTTGACCCCTCCGTTGACGGCCTGCGCCCAAACGGTGCTCCCGCCCCAGCAGTAGCCGATCACCGCGTACTTCGGCGCGGCCGAGGCCTGCGACATTGCATAACGCGCGGCCGCCGCGATCCCTTTGTTCCGCTCCGCGGTGCTCACACCCTGAATCAGCTTGCGCGCCGAATCGCCGGACAGCTCTTCCGTACTCGGGCCACCGCGCACGCGTGAGATCAGATCGGGCGCGATCGCGATGAAGCCGTCCGCGGCCACCTGGTCCGCAACGCCGCGCACCCATGTCTGCAGCCCGAAGATCTCGTGCACCACCACCACCACGGGCGTCTTCGCGCGCGACGTCGACGGGTAAACGATCCACGCCATGAGCGAATCACTCGACCCGGACTCCCACGGGATCTTCACCCACTCGCCGTGTCGTGGGCTCGCCGCCACTCGCGCCTGCGCGGTGTTGGCGCTGGCGGGAATGCCTGCCGTGCCCTGCGTTCCACTCGCCGCGGGACGTGGAGCGCTGAGGTCTGCCGACGCCATGTGCGCCATGTGCTCGTCGGCGGGAGGCGCCTTGTGACAGGCGGCGGTGAGTCCAGCGATGACGCAGGTTCCGGAAAGAACACGAATGACGTTCACAGCTCGCTCCCGCGTGAAAGAGCCTTGGGGTGTGTTGTGTTCGACCTCAATCAAACGAGCAAGAATCCCGGCTCGAGTCAATCCTTTCCTGTCCGTACCCTCTATCGGGCTGACCAAGAGCATCACCGCAGAGGGCGCGGAGATTGCCATTGCCCACTCAAACGGCGCAGACCGCGTGCCTAACGCTAGGAGGTCTTGGCAACGCCGGCATCCAGAAAAAAGGGGAGACGGATCAAACTGAAACTGCTGATCCAACGGATTCGAACTTGCCTGGAGCGCTCATTCGAACTCAAGTAATCCTGCGTTTGATCAGTTGTTTCCGTCTGATCCGATTCCCCTCCTTCTGGATGCCGGTTTGGCCGGATCTTGACGTATTCCCTTCTCCGCGGCCTTTGCGACCTCCGCGGTTCAAGACTTTCGCCAGCCCTTCGAGCTAGAGGGTCATTGCCGCCGGCCCCGCCGACGTCACGAAGAACGTCGCGCGGTCTACATGCGCCGGGAATCGATTCGCGTAGCTCTCCTCCCAGCAGGCCGTAAATCGCTCGACGTCGTCACGCCGCACGAGCGCCCACACGCTGCCCCCGAACCCGGCGCCGAAAGCCGACGCGGCCACCGCGCCTAACGACCGAGCCGACCGGGCGAGATGCAACGTCTCCGGCACCTGGTTCCCCAGCAGCAGCTCCGCCCCGCGCTGCGAACGATCGACGAGCTCGCCGAGCGTACGAAGATCGCCACGCTCCAGCGCGTCGCCCGCCGCCGGAATGATCTCCAGCGCCTCCGCCGCGAACTGGTCGAGGCGCGTCACGAGATCCGTCACGTCGAACCCGTCGCTCCCAACGCCCACGGCCGGGTCACGCACGATCTCCCTGAGACGCTGCAACGCGTCAGGAGACGACGCGAGCACTGCCGCGAGCGTCGCGTCATCGCGCCCTGTCGCCACGCGCCAGCGGTCGATCAATCCGTGCACGCGGCGCGCCTGACGATTGTACAGCTCGAGGGCCCCGCCGGTCTTCTCCGCCAGCACACCACTCACGCCGATGACGAACACGTGATCGTGCGGCAGCGGCACGGTGCGCTCGAAGCACACGGGCGCGAACGCGTACTGCACGAGCGCGCCGGCTCGCGAGCACAGAATCGCCGTCTGGTCCTGGCTCCCGCTAAACGGGCCGACGCCGCGATCGCCGTCGAGGGTATGGAAACGCGCGCCGTTCTCGACCGCGCCAAGGTAGCCGGCGAGATCATCGGCGTTCGCGATCGCCCGTCGGTATTCGTCATGCGCACCGAGCGCGTTCAGGTCCGAGAGCGCGAGGAACGTCGCCACGACCAGCGCGCTGGAGCTGCTCAAACCCGCCGCCGGCGGGAGGTCGCTTGCAAAGGCGATGTCCGCACCACGCAAGGGCCCCGGAAAGTTCCGTGCGATGCGACGCACGACGGTGATCACGTAGTTCGCCCACGTGCCATCGGCGGGAGCGAGCGCCGGGCTCAGTTCGATCTCGACCTGCTCGTTCGTGACCACATCGATAATCCGAACCAGCCGATCGTCTCGCGCCGCAGCGACCACGACGAATCCGCGCTCGACCGTACACACGAGGCTTCGCCCGCCAGCGTAGTCGGTGTGCTTGCCGAGGAACTCGATGCGTCCGGGGACCCAGAGTCTCAGCGTGGGCCGTCGCGCGAGCGCAGCCGACGCGCGTGCGAACATACGGCTCTTCCGTCGAACCTCTTCGTCGGATATCCCCGCCAGCGCGAGCCGTTCGTCGAGCGCGTTCGCCAGTCCTGCATCCCGCACGTCGGTACTCCCCCCGCTCAGAGTCTGACCTCGAGACCTACAAGCCGCTCCGCGACTCCGGCAATGTCGCCGCGGCTGGAAAGATCGAGCACGGGAGCCGCCATCGGAACCGCACGAAAGCGGCGTCCGTACGCGTCGATCGCATGCTGCACCGCAAATGGAAGCTCGAGCTCGCCGCGCGGAGACGGCGCGACCGTTCGGCACGGATCGAAGATGCCCGTGTCGAAGCACCACACGTTCATGCTCACTGCCCGCACGCCGGCCATCGCGCGCGCGGTTGCCTCGTCAGGCTTTTCGAAGATGCGGCGGAGGTAACCATCATCGCCGATGTCGAGGAGCGCGAACTTGAGAATCCGCTCGGCCGGAATGTGTCCATCGGCGATGAGCGCCTCACGGTCGAACGCGATGAGGCCCGGCTCGCCCAGATCGCGTAGCGCCACGTACGCCGCGACGGGATAATAGTTGTCGGCATTCATCACGAGAAACCGATCCTCGCCCGCGAATGGCTCGGCGGCAAGCACGGCGTTCGCCGTACCGATGGGCCGCTCCTGGATCGCAAAAGCGATGCGGACCCGGTCGAGCAAGTCGGAGCGCGCATAGTAGTCGCGTACGGCGGTGTGCTCTGGCCCGATGACGAGGCAGACGTCGTGATACCCGGCGTCGGCGAGAGCGCTGAGGACGTAATCGAGGAACGGCCGGCCGATCGGAATCATCGCCTTGATGCCCTGATCGGCGATGGCCGCCTGTTGCGCGTCGATGGTGGCCCGCTCGTCCGCCTGACGCATCCGCTTGCCGAGACCGCGGGCGAGAATGACGGCCTTGTTAGTCATCTGACTTGTCATCCCGAGCGCGAGGGATCGCGGTCATCCTGAAAGAGGGCCCTCGGCCGGGACGATCGCGATCCCTCGCCTGTCGGCTCGGGATGACTACGCCTAACGAGAACCATCCTGGTCGCGCCATAACGCCAACATCAGACGAATCAATCCCGCACAGGCGACCGCGAATACGACAGTCCACGCGACACCCTGGGCGGTCCGCCCATACAGGAAGCTTCCCGACCCGAACAACGCCGCGTAGACCACGAGACATCCGAGAACCCATCCGAGGAGCGACTGGGCGATGCTGTCAGGCGACGGTCCCACGCCGGCGTCCGCACGAACCGGTTCCCAGCCACCACCCGGCGGGCGCACGAGACGGTAGAACGACACCAACGTTGCCCGATCGGTCGGCGCCGTCAGGTACGTCGCCGCCACCCACACGACCGTCGTCACGGCGATCGTGATGAGCAGTGACGTCGCCGTCGCAATCGCCGCGCCGTTCCTCTCGGCCACGAAGAACCCGACCGCAACGAGGAACGAGCTCACCATCGCCGCGATCTCGCTCCAGGCGTTGATGCGCCACCAGTACCATCGCAGCAGGTAGATCAGCCCGGTACCCGCACCAACAGAGAGCATGAGGTTGAAGCTCGCCTGCGCCGTGGTGAGGACGAACGTCAGCGCGCCGGAGAGCACCATGAGCGCACCCGTGACGAGGCGGCCGACGAGCACGTAGTGCCGCTCGTCGGCGCCGGGCTTCATAAAGCGTCGATAGAAGTCGTGCACGAGGTACGACGTGCCCCAGTTGAGATGCGTCGAGATCGTCGAGACGTAGGCGGCGAGGAGCCCCGCTACCATGAGCCCGAGAAGGCCCACGGGGAGAAACGTGAGCATCGCCGGGTACGCCATGTCGTGCCCGATGAGCGACGCGTCGACGTACGGGAAGGTCCGACGGATGTCGTCGAGCGTCGGAAACACGAGGATCGACGAGAGGGCCACGACCACCCAGGGCCACGGGCGCAGCGCGTAGTGCGCGAAGTTGAAGAACAGGGTGCCGCCGAGCGCGTCCTTCTCGCTCCTGGCCGCGAGCATGCGCTGGGCGATGTAGCTGCCGCCGCCCGGTTCCGCCCCGGGATACCAGACCGACCACCACTGGATGGTGAGGGGAATGATCATGACGGCCAGCGCCACGCTCCAGTCGCCGAAGTCGGGCACGAGCGCCAATGTCTTCGGATCCGATTTCGCAAACAGCGCGACCAGGCCACCGACCTGTGGCTGCCTAACGGCGTAGACAGCCGCTGCGACCGAGCCGGTCATCGCGATCCCGAACTGAATGAAGTCCGTGACGAGCACGCCCCACAGGCCGGACGTGGCCGCGAACGCGACGTTGAGGAGCGCGCAGACGAGCAGCGTCTTCGCCATCGGCCAGCCTAACAACACGTTCGCGATCTTCGCGGCAGCCAGGTTCACCGTCGCCATGATCACGCAGTTGAAGAAGAGGCCCAGATACAATGCTCGGAATCCGCGCACGAATGTCGCGGGGCGGCCGGAGTAGCGGATCTCGTAGAACTCGAGATCGGTGAGGACGCCGGACCGTCGCCAGAGCCGCGCGTAAAAGAACACCGTGGCCATGCCGGTGAGCAGAAAGGCCCACCAGGCCCAGTTGCCGGCGACGCCGCCGGTGCGAACGATGTTCGTGACGAGGTTCGGTGTGTCGGTGCTGAAGGTCGTGGCGACCATGGATACGCCGATCAGCCACCACGGCGCCGCCCGCCCCGACGTGAAGAACTCGGTGGTGCTCGACCCCGCGCGTCGAGCGAGCACGATGGCCGGAATGAACGAGACGATGATCGATACGACGACGATGAGCCAATCGAGCGACGTCAAACGCATCTGTCGGGAATCGGGAAATGGGGAATCGGGAGCCCTCTACCGGGATGAGCGCG
>DATCGG010000091.1:0-5770 GCA_036509075.1 Gemmatimonadaceae bacterium | reverse complement strand
GATCAAGCTCGACTCGTCATTGGCGGCGGCCTACTACTTTCGCACGTGGGCCCTCGTCGCGGCGGGCCAGCTCACCGAAGCACTCAACGCACTCAAGCGGGCGGAGGACCTCGACCGCTTCTCGATGATCACGAAAACGCGCGTGGCAACGCTCTACGCGTGGACCGACAGCCTGTCGAAGGCTGAATCGGCCTTACGCCGCGTGCTCGCCATCGATTCGACGTACGCCGTGGCGCACGTGTTGTTGGCGCGGACGCTGTCGGGGATGGGCCGCCACGACGAGGCGTTGGCGGCGCTGCCACCAGACAGCGTCAGTCTGCCAGTCTATGAGGCCGGCGTTGTCGGTGCCGTATACGCGAGAGCGGGCCGCGACAGCGCAGCCCGCGCGGCGATCCGCAGGCTCCGACAGCGTCCGTACGTGGCGTACGAGGGGATCGCAAAAGTGTATGCCGCCCTGGGTGACCACGATCGCGCGCTCGCCGCGCTCGACACGGCGCTCTCACGCCGCGGCGTCGGGCTGATCGTCATGGGTGCCGACCCGTTGTTCGATGAGATCCGCGGCGACCGGAGGTTCGGTCAAATCGAGGATGCCGTACACGTGCGGGACATGAGACGGCCTCGCTAACTGGCGACCGGAAGGGGCTGGCACCTCCGCGGAGGTGAACCCGTTGCCCCGTCCCTCAATATTTCACGTCGAACCTGCCCGAGCTAACTCGTCGATCCGCGGGCAATGCACCCTCGTGCGCCGCGAGAGTGAATTCGAACGTGCCAGCGATGTGGCCCCGCGCGGCCGTGGTAAGCGTGACGCTGCCGGCCCCGCCCTGCGTTCGACTCGCCAACCACGATTGCGACCCAATGACCAGACCCGCAAACACGGGAGTCGTCGAGCCGACGGTCTGCTTGCCCGGCCCCTGGTCCACCGGGATGGCGATTACCAGTCTTTGGGTGGCGTCCGAGCCCTGAATGATGATCGATGATGGCGCCGCGCTATCGGTCGCAATCGAAAGCGCAGTCCACGCCGCGCCGTCGATCACGGCAGACATGGATCCGTTGATTCGCGTAGCCGGACCGGTCGTGTCGTGGTCACACGCGCAGAGCGTGACGAGTGCCATAACAGCGAGCGTCGATGACAGATTTCGCACGCAGAACTCCTACGTTATCGGTCACGCGCCTAACCGAGCGATCACGCCTGCCGTCACATGGGTAGCACACGTTCTATTCTCGTTCCTCTTCTGTTACACTCGCTCGTGGCGGCGTTTGCTACGTCAGCGCGCGCACAATCCAGCATCCCCGCCGCACCGGCGTCACTGCCCGAGTCCAAAGCCGTACGCGCGACAGGCCACATCAATCTCGACGGCAAGCTCGACGAAGCGGCATGGGCTTCGGCGCCGGTGACGGACGCCTTCACTCAGGTCGATCCACTCGAGGGTCAGCCAGCTTCACAGAAGACGGAAGTCAGAGTCGTCTACGACGACGATGCGCTCTACGTCGGCGTACGGCTCCATGACTCCGGTCGCATCACAGCCCGGCTCGGGCGACGCGACATGCCACTCGGCGACTCGGACTGGTTCGGCGTGATGATCGACAGCTATCACGATCATCGAACGGCGTTCGGATTCGACGTCAATCCCGCCGGCGTTCGCCGCGATGAGGTGAAGACGATCGACCAGGACGACAACTCGTGGGACCCGGTGTGGGAGGTCGCCACCTCGCGCGACAGCGCAGGCTGGGTCGCCGAGTACCGCATTCCATTCAGCCAGCTGCGATTCGGCTCGGCGGAGGATCACACTTGGGGCATCCTGTTCGAGCGCGTGATCGGCCGCAACCACGAGTACGCCGTTTCGACGTTCGTGCCGAAGCGAGAGCGCGGTGGCGTGCCTCGCTACGGACATCTCTCGGGGCTGCACAACGTGCAGCCGGGCAAGCGGCTCGAGTTCCTGCCGTACACGGTGAGTCGCGCCGAGTACATCGATCGCGGGGCCAATCCGTACAAGACCGGTTCGGAGTACAGCGCGACAGCGGGACTCGATCTCCTCGTGCGCGCGAGCTCCAACCTAACGGTGAACGCGACGATCAACCCCGACTTCGGGCAGGTCGAGGTCGACCCGGCCGTGGTGAATCTCGGCGTCTACGAGACGTTCTTTCAGGAGAAGCGCCCGTTTTTCGTGGAAGGCAGCGAGATCTTTTCGTTCGGGGCGGAGGGAACGAGCGGCGGGCAGCTGTTCTACAGTCGCCGCATCGGCCGAGAGCCGAGTCTCGCTCCGCCAACGCCGGAAGCCGACGTCCCGGATGCGACGACGATCCTCGGCGCAGCGAAGCTCTCCGGGAAGGCAGCCGGCTGGTCGCTCGGGGTGCTCGAGGCCGTGACCGACGAGGAGACGGCCCGCTTTCGCACACCGGATGACGTCGATCGCGAGATGACCGTGGAGCCGCTATCGAACTACTTCGTGGGCCGCGCACGACGCGAGATGCACGATGGGCGGACGTTCGTCGGCGGCATCGTGAGCGCCGTCAACCGCCGCCTGGACACCGACGCGCTCGCGTCGACGCTTCGCAACTCGGCTTACGCGACCGGCGTGGACTTTCGGCACGAGATCGGCGACCGAACCTGGGTCGTTCAGGGCGACGCGGAAGGCAGCCGCATTGGTGGGACGCCGAGCGCCATGGTAGCTGTGCAGGAGCAGCCTAACCACTACCTGCAGCGACCGGACGCGGATCATCTCGGAGTGGACTCGAGCGCCACGTCGCTGACGGGATACTCCGTCAACATGTCGGTGGCCAAGCAGCAGGGCGAGCACTGGCGCGGGTCGATCGCCGGGGCGCTCACGAGCCCTCGCTACGAGGTGAACGACATGGGCTTCTCGTATCGCACGGACCGTCAGGATGGGGCGCTCGACGTTCGGTACGTCGAGAACCGTCCCGGCAAGACGTGGCGTCGCTGGGAGATCGGCGCGTCGGGTCGTTCCGAGCACAATTATGCCTTCGATCCCATTCTGACCACGGCGACCGTGAGTGCCGAAGCGCAGACAGTGGGCTACTGGACCGTGTTCGTGAATGCCCAGCAGTTCTTCACCGCCTATGACGACCGCCTAACGCGCGGTGGTCCGATGGCCATCAGACCGGCGAACCTCGGCGGGAACCTGATGATGGAGTCGGACACGCGGAAACCGGTGACGGTGGGACTCGGGCTCGGCGTCACCAAGGGCGACTACGATCAGTGGAGCTGGACCGCTGGTGTCGAGGTGGGCGTGAAGGGATCCAGCCGCTGGAACCTCACGCTCTCGCCGTCCGTCACGAGGCAACGAGTCGCCGCGCAGTACGTCGCGACGGTGCCTGACTCGTCGTACACACCGACGTTCGGCCAGCTCTATGTCTTTGCGCCGCTCGACCAAACCGAAGTCGGTGTGGAAACACGGTTCAACCTGACCTTCACCCCGCGTCTCACGTTGGAGACGTACCTGCAGCCGCTCATCTCGAGCGCGGACTACGGTCCGACCAAGCAGCTCGTGGCGCCGAAGACGTTCGATTTCGTGCCCTACATGGGCGCGGCGCCCGACCTCGACTTCAATCTCCGGTCGCTGCGCGGGAACGCCGTGCTGCGCTGGGAGTGGCGCCAGGGCTCCACGCTGTATGTGGCGTGGCAGCAGCAGCGGGCCGACATGGCGCCCTATGGCGACTTCGCGTTAGGCCGCGACCGGCGCGCCCTGTTCAGCGCCCGACCGAACAACATCTTCGTCGTGAAGGTCAACTACTGGCTGAACCCGTAGGCGGCCAAAGGGTCGCGTTAGGCTACCAGTTGAACCGGTAGTTCACCTGAGCCAGCAGCTGCTTGCGACCGATGAATCCCGGCTCGACGCGTGCCTGCCAGCGCTTGTTGAACTCATAGGAGGCGCCGACGAGCATGTTCCACGGATCGGTGACTGCCTTGTCGAGGTGATAGTTGATCGTCACGTCGGACAGGTCGGCATTCTGGAGCCGCTGGGCGATGGCGTCGATGACGACTTTCTGTTGTGGCGTGAGCCCCTGATACCACTCGCTGTTTTGATAGTCGCCAAGCCCGCCACCGCTCCCACCGCCCGAAACGACTTCGCTCAGGTCGATGCTCCCCTTGGTCGTCGAGTTGAGTGTCTGCTTCATCGCGCCGACCCACAGCGCGAGACGCTGCGTCCCTTTCAGCTTCTGCGCGCGACCGAAGCGAATGCCAAAGATCCGTGTGCGGACGGGTTCGGAGAGCTTCTCGGTCTGCGTCCAGGCCCAGTTCACATCGAACGCGAGCCAGTTGTGCTTGATGCCCATCGTCGCCGTCGTACCGAAGCCGAGGTACGAGCCTTCCTGGTCGACCTTCGTATGGAAGACGACGGGCTCCGCGAGGTTCACGTCCGTGCTGACCCACGCATGTCCGCCGAAGCCATACACGTTGAGGAACGGGAGGAGCCACAGATCGGCGCGCAGGTTCGCCGTGAAGATCGGCGCCGTGACATCGCCGAACTTGACGACCTGGATCGGCACGACCGGGTTGTCACCCGTGCTGAGCGACAGGTTCGTGATATCGATGTTCTGGCTCGCCCATACGCCGTTCACGCTGAGGCCGACCGGGTACGGCAGGTCGAACCCGCGCTCGATTGCCTTGCGCCCCCAGATCGGGAATCGATTGTGATAATGCGCGAGGAGGCTGTCACGCTCGGCCTTCGAGAGCGCGAGATCGGGATTCTGAGCGACAGCGACGTTTGCGGCGAGCGCGATGAGCGCAGCCGCGAGAGCGAAATGTTTCACTGCTTCGGCTCCGGCGGTTTTTTGCGACTGACACCTAACGCGATCCGTCCCGATCCACTCAGGACACGATTGTACACGGCGGGTCCGGACCCCTTCATGGTATCCGTCAGCCCGTAGTAGTAGCGCACGCCGATCGCGAGGGGGATTTTGGCGAACCGGTATTCCGTATCGAACGCGACACCTGCGTCGAACCGTTGCGTGGACCCTTCGATGTCATTCTCGATGGTGACGCCAGTGCCTTGCGGCGTCAGGCCTTCGTAGCGGTCCTTCGCGGAAAGCAGGATGCCAACCTGCGGGCCAGCGCCGATGCGAAACCCATCGGTGCGGCGCTGGGCGAACTGCACGATCACCGGAATGTCGAAGTAGCCGAGCTCTCGCGACATCTTGCCGGTGGCCACGAGCGGATCGAGCGTCGGATCGTTGAGCGCGATGGGTTCGGCGTCCTTTGCGCCCTTAGCCGAGAGCGGCAGGATCGCCGTGTACAGGTGGAAGCGCTCACTGAATCGCCAGGACCCGTACAGCCCCAGAAGCGTGCCGCGCGATAGTGACGCGCCGTTCAACCCATCCACGTTGGACAGGTTCATTCCGATCTCGAAGCCGATGTTGAAGTTCTCGGACGCGAGGGCGCCGCCGAACAGCATGCCGATCAATACCTGCCCCTGCGCGGGAGCGGAGACGAGACCCAGGCACAGCGTTACAATCGCGCCCGCGCGCCGGAGCACTCGCGTCGTGTTGTGGCGTGGCGCTCGAGTGCGCATGCCTCACGGGGCGAAGGTGAAAATGGTCCCGTCGACTCTCAGAATCGTATGGCGCTTGGCGGGGGGACCATTACACCTTCGCCTCATCGCGGAGACAGGCGTTTGGCGGTTACGCGGCCGGCCGGCTGCCTGCTGCTGACAGCTTTACGGTCGGCATCGCTGCCATGTCGGCGGGGGCGCCGAGGCGCGATCCGTGCGCGGTGACGAGTAGTGTCCCGGTCGCGATGGGTGCCGTCGGG
>DATCGG010000090.1:0-20554 GCA_036509075.1 Gemmatimonadaceae bacterium | reverse complement strand
GTCGGTACACCTACGACGCGGTCGGTACGTCGAAGGACCAGTTGGTTGCGCAGAGCGGGATTCCAACGGGCAAGGAACGACTGGGTTCCGATGCGGCGTTCGGTTCCGCCACGTGGGACGCGAGCTACTGCAAGCTTCGCGAAGCAACACTGAGCTTCGAGGTTCCACCGAGCGCGATCCACAAATACTGGGGCGGGTCTCGCTACCTGCGGCTCCATGTTACGGGCCGCAACCTGTACACATGGTCGAAGTATCTGAAGGTCGGCTACGACCCCGAAGTGCAGCAGGTGGCGCGCTCACTGGCTGCGGAAACGACGTGGGAGCTTTGGGCGTACCCACCCAGCCGAAGCTTTTACTTCACTATCGACTTGGGGTTCTGACCATGACCTCACTTCTGAAGATTTGCGCTACGCGCACAAAGGCCATGACGGTGGCCGCGCTGGTAGCCTCGAGTCTGGGTGCCTGCGGCGACTTCCAATCTCCCGATCTGAACGCAGCGACAACCCAAGACCTCACCGGGACCCCAAGCCGACTGGGGATCGCCACGGCGGCTCAAGGCCTCCTGGGATCGGTGCCCGGAACCAATGTCGGTATCCGAAACATGTTCGGCACGAACGCCCTTGCCATGGGGATTCACGGGCGTGAGGCGTACAACCTCGACGTCAGCAACCCGCAGCAAATCCCGCCGCTCTACACGTCGGTCGGAGGCAATGCGTTCAAGAACCAGACGACGTGGACAAGCCCGTACGCCACGATGAACCAGGCGAACATCGTCATCAAGGGCGCGGCAACGGCCACGGGCCTCTCGGATGCGGAGCGGGAAGCCATGAAGGGATTCGCCGAGACGATCAAGGCACTGGAGTTGTTCTACGTGATTCGCCAGACGGACGAGAGCGGGGCGGCGGTCGATGCGCTCGAGTCTCCGACCATGGACCCACCGCCGATCGTGTCGAAGGCCGAGGTCTATACCGCGATCCTTTCCTACCTGGACGACGCCAAGACGCATCTGGACGCTGGCGGAGCATCGTTCTCGTTCACGATGCCCACCGGTTGGGCGGCCTTCAATACGCCACCGAAGTTTCTTCAATTCAACCGGGCGGTTCGAGCGTGGGTGAACATCACGACGCTCAATTTCGCGGACGCGCTCGCCGACGTGAACGCGTCGTTTCTCGACCCGGCAAAGCCCATGTCGTACGGGGCCTATCACACCTTCAGCACCACTCCGAACGACGCCCTGAATGGCTTGTTCGATCCGACGGGGCGACAGCTGTATGCGAGCCGTCAGTTCGCGGATTCGGCGCAACTCAAATCGCCGGGAGGCGCACCGGACGACCGCTTTACGACGAAGCTCATTACGCTGACTGAGCTCACTGGCGGCGCGAGCGACTCGGTGAGCCGGTACGGCTTCAACATTCGCTACGCGTTCAAAATGTATCCCACCAACACCACGCCGGGCGTGGTGATGAAGAACGAGCAATTGCTGCTCATTCGGGCTGAGGCGAACATCGGCCTCGGCAACACTTCGGCGGCGATCGCGGACATCAACCTGGTGCGCGCGGCGTCAGGGGGCTTGCCGCCGATCTCCGATCCGTACGTGCCTAACGTGGCGCTCAAGCAGCCCGGCGTGTGCGGCACGGCAGCCTGTGCCGCCGCGGCCATCCCGAGCACGGCGCTGCTCGAGGAGCTGTTGTACGAGAAGCGGTTTTCGCTCATGTACGAGAACGGAGAGCGCTGGATCGACGCCAGAAAGTATGGCCGAAATCAGGATCTCGAGCGTAATCGGGAGGGTGACATCAACTGGAAGTATCTCATGATCCCGATCAACGAGTGCATCTCGCGGGCGAGTCAGCCCCCGGGCTGCACGGTCTATCCGCCGAATTTCACCAATCCGATTGCCACGAATTGAAGTCCCCGTTGGAGTGGCGTAGCAAAGGGTCGACGTGGAGACGGTGCGGCAGGGGCGACGTCCCCTGCCGCACCGGCGCAACACGCGTCTGCCCGGCGCCGATCGATGGGAAGGCGCGTTAGGCTTTCGTCTTCAGGCTTCGCGCAACGAGTCCGAGTCCGCCCGCGAGCAGGGCCAGCATGATGAGCGTGTTGAACAGGCTCGTCGGGCGGAAGAATATCGTTAGGTTGGTGATGATCCCGAGCAGGATGATCAGCGCGCCGCCCGCCGTCAGCAGCCAGCCGAGCTTCGATTTGCCGTCGAAGAAGAGCAGGCCAATGCCGATCAGCAGCGGGATGAGCGAAAGACCGAACGCGTTGTAGCCCCAGAGCTGCCAGTAGCCCGACGAGACGGTGACCTGTTGCAGGAGCAGGTATCCACCGCCGATGGCCATCGCGAGGCCGGTGAAGAACTCGCCAAGGCCGCCGGGCGTTCCGCCTGCGCCTCGTGGTTTTTCCACGCTCGGGCCGCCGAGTTCCGATTCATCGAGTGCCATGGGCATCCTCGTGTGTGCGAACACGATGATGCGTCGGGACGTGCCGTTTGCGCCAGCGCGTAGTACGACGGCGGTTGGTGTCAGCCGCGCACCGGCCAGGGCAACTCGACTCGGGTTGCCTCGAGCAGGAAGCTCACGACTTTCCGCGTTGCCAGCCGCACCTTCTTGAGGCGACGCCAGATTCGGGAGCCGGGCGTCTGACGTGCCGTGAGTGCCGCGTGCAGCTCACGTGCGTGACGGAACCGGTCGTCAGGCACCGACTGCAGGCACCGCTCGATGGCCTCGATCAGGTCGTGCGGCGCGTCTGGCGCCACGAGTCGCAGCGGACGGTGTTTTCCCTCGATCCGCCGCTCGGAGATCTGCTGCACCGTGTCACCCACGTAAGGCAGCTCGCCCGACAGCATCAGATAGCCGAGGACACCGAGCGAGTAGATGTCGCTTCGGGCATCGATGTCTACTTCGCCAGCGGCCTGCTCCGGAGACATGAAGTGCGGCGTGCCGAAGCTCCGGCGCAGCTCGCCCGGCGGCGGGTCGTACGAGCGGCGCATCGCCACGCCGAAGTCGGCCACCATCGGCCGAATCGACTCGCCGCTGATCTCGAGCAGGATGTTCTCGGGCTTGAGGTCGCGGTGCACGATCCCCTCGCGGTGCGCGTACTCGAGCGTCAGCGCGAGGTCGGCGAGAATGTGACGTGTCTCGTCGGGGCTCAATTTCCCGAGGCGACGGATACGCGCGCCGAGCGATTCGCCAGGTACGTACCGCATGACCATGTACATCAGGTTCGACGTCTCGCCGAAGCTGTGCAGCGGCACGATGCTGGGATGCGAGAGCTGTCCGGTGGTGCGCGCTTCGCGCCGGAATCGTTCCGTGTCATCATGACTTCCGCCGAGATCCCAGCGAAGCACCTTGATGGCCACGACGCGATGCAGCACGAGGTCGCGAGCGAGATACACCGATCCCATTGCTCCGCGACCGAGCAGACGCACGATCTGGAACTCGCGCGCGAGCTCGCGCGTGACGAGCTCCGCATCGAGGTCGCGTGTCTCTAAGCCTTGCTCGTCGTCGGCGGACTCGTAGCCGGAGGGCGTGAACTGATCTATCGGGTGCGACATGGTTCGATCCATCTCCTACGAGTAGCGCGCCCGGTTAGTGCCCAGCGGCGCAACTCCATCGACCATACCACTTAGGAAGTCCCGTGCCGTCGGCGGCGATGAAATAATGCGTTCTAGAACAATGAGTTATTGTACGCCCTTCCCGTTGCGAGCGCCGATGTCATGTCCGAAAATGGGACGGTCTGAACCGCAATCGACACGACCACCTTGAGCCAAACCGGATCCCAACGAGCCTTTCTCCGCGCCGAGTGGCGAGACCTCGTCATGCTGAACTACGTCGCGCCCGAAGCGCTGCTCGCACCGCTGGTACCCGCGGGCGTCGATTTGGATCGTTGGCGCGGAACGTTGTACGTGAGTGTCGTCGGATTCCTCTTTCGCGACACGCGCGTGCTCGGCCTTCCGATCCCGGCGCATCGCACGTTCCCGGAGGTGAACCTTCGGTTCTATGTTCGACGCGAGGGGGCTGGCGAAACACGCCGCGGAGTCGTGTTCATCCGCGAGCTCGTTCCTCGGCACGCCATCGCGCTCGTCGCCAGAGCGTTATACAACGAACCGTACCGTGCGTTGCCGATGCAACATGCACTCGTTGCGGACGGCGAGCGTGGCGCCTTCACGCGTGAGTATGCGTGGCGAGCCGGTTCGGAATGGACGCGGTTGAGCGCGCACACGGTCGGAGGGTCGCGCACGCTCGAGGCAAACAGCGAAGAGGAGTTCATCACCGAGCACTACTGGGGCTACACTCGTCAGCGCGATGGCGGAACGGTCGAGTACCGCGTTTCGCATCCACGCTGGAACGTGTGGACGGCCACCGACGCTCGCCTCGACGGTGATCTCGCGCGGGTCTATGGCAACGCGTTCGCTGGCGTGCTTGGCGGCCCTCCCAAATCGGCGTTCGTTGCCGACGGGTCCCCCGTCGTAGTATTCGCGCCCACCAGAATTCGTTAGGCGCCGCTGGGCGTCTCGGTTGCCGGCGCCTGGCGGATTCCGCGGATGGCGCGTCGCGCCGCTCTCCAGATCGTTCGGACGAGCAGGACGAGCAGCACCAGCACCAGAAGGGCGACAGCGAGCGTGATGTACGGGTGATGCCACACGGTATACGCGATCGTCGCGACCGCGCTCAGCTCTGCCACGTTGGCCACACCATTGGTGACCGGCTCCGGCGATGTGTCGATCGTGTAGCGCAGGCCGAGCTTCGTGGCGTGCGTGGCGAAGCCGAGTCCACCGCCGAGCAGGGCGGCGGCGGCGATGAGTGCCGGGTCGCCATGCCACGCCGTCAGCACGGCGAGCGCCGCGGCGGCGGGAGGACGAATGGCGGTATGAATGGTTTCCCACACCGACGCGACGCCGGGAATCAGCGTCGCGAGGAACTCGATGACGGTCAGGATGGAGGCGATCGCGATGACGACGGGGTGACTCACCGCGCCGAGCGCGCCAGGCAGCGTGTCGATCCAGCCCATCCGGTTTGCAATGCCGGCGAGTGCGACGGTAGCGTATGGGCTGATGCCTGACGCGTACGCGATGCCGAGTGCCTGGACGAGTGTAGTAAGTGAGCTCATGACGCCTCGTGACTCCCTGGTACGCAAGTAACGTTCAACGCCGTGCGCCGCGCGAGTTGGCACTGGAAAAACCGGCCAGTTCCGACATGATGATACGGTCCGCAACCGTCCGGGGTGAACGACATGTACGACATCCTGCAGGACTTTCCGATCGCGGCTGACCCGTCTCGCGTGTATCGCGCCGTCAGCGACCCTGCGCTGCTCGACGAATGGTGGACAATCCGGTCGAGCGGCAAACCGTCAGTGGGCGCGCGCTACGATCTGGACTTCGGTCCTGGCTACCAATGGGGCGCCGTGGTGACGAAGGCGGAGCCCGGCATAGCGTTCGAGCTGCGCATGACCGACGCCGATGCCGATTGGGTCGGCAGCCGCGTCGGCTTCGACCTCGAGCCGTCGCCTGGTGGTACGCAGGTTCGCTTCTACCACCGCGGCTGGCCCGAAGCCAACTCGCATTACCGCATCTCGTGCCACTGCTGGGCCCTGTACCTCAGGATCCTTCGACGGCACATCGAGCACGGCGAGTCCGTGCCGTACGAGAAGCGGCTCGACGTGTAGACGACGCCGGGACGGGCGGTAGTTTTTGTGTATGCCCGTCTTCAAGAAATCGATCTTCTTCTCCGAGTGCGATCGCTGCCATGTGCGATTTCACATCGGTGCGGGCGGCGTGTGCGAGCGGTGTCGCAAGATTCTCTGCGACAATCATCTCCACGGCTCGCTCGTGCGCCGCATTCAGGTGTCGTTCGGCGCGCCGCCGGTTTGCATCTACTGCCGAGCGCAGCGGTCTCCATCGGCGCCAAAGGCCGACGCACCGCGGACGTGACGGTGCGTCGGCGTTAGGCCTATCGAGAGCTCGGACCTCCGAACGTTCCCGACCAGCCGATCGCCAACCCGCCGCCCGCTGCGGGCGAAAGCTGCAGGCCATCGAGGATCGCCGCGCGGATCGGCTCCGGTGCGTTCTTCTGCTCGCGCTTCGACTGGCGACGCGCATAACGAGCGGCGACCGACCGTCCCATCGCGTAGCCCGCCGTGATACCTATCCACGTGTCCGACGCCCAGTGCCGGCGGTCCGTCATGCGCGAGAAGGTGATCCCGGCGGTGGCCGCATAGAGTACGGGCTCGAGCAATCCCATGTGAAATCGCGAGTTCCAGAACGTGGTGCATGCCCACGCGTTGGTAGCATGACCGGCGAAGAACGAGTGGTAGTCCCAACTCCCGCCTGGTGTCTCGATCGCGTACTGGTCGCCGTTGTTCAGCGAAGGGCGCTCTCGTGAGACCGTCGCGTACATGAGCGCGCGAATGGAGCTGCTCGCCTGCCACGCCGAGAGACAACCCCAACCCGCCTCTCGAAGCTTCCGGTTGTCGCTCACCATACCCGACGCGATCAGAACGGCCGAGATCGGGATGAGGCGTCGGTCGGTCGACAGGTCGCCGAGCTCGGGATGATCCTCATCGAACGGCGAGACGGCGCGGACGATGGCCGCGTTAGGGTGGCGGACGATCCAGGAGTCTATCTGATCGTCCTCGGGCAACAGCGCCACCGCACCGGCGGCGACTCCGATCGCTGCAATCCAGTCACTAGGCTTCGCGCGCACTGGCGAGGTCCAGATGTGCAGCACGTCGCTGAGCGAGTACGCGAATTCCTGCCCGGTGGTCTTGAAGGTGACCTGGGCCGAAACGCTCGCGGCGAGGGTCAGGCTGAGAACGAAGGCTTTGACAATGATCTTTGGTGGTTGCATTTGGTGAGTCTCCGAAGCATTGGCGCCGGGAGCGGCCCCGGCAGCCTTGGAGGCTCCAAAAGCAAGACGCACGCCCAACGGCGCCGCACTCACTCACTCGAGGTCATGTGATTCGATCCGTCCGGAGAAGCTTCACGGCTCTCGTTAGCACTCTGGCTGTGCCCGCCGTCGCTGCCTATAGCGCTGCCCAGGCTCCGGCGGCTACCGGCCCGACGACCGTCATTCGCGCCGCTCGCATGATCGATCCGAAGAGCGGAAATGTCATGCAGAACCCGGTCGTCGTCGTTCAGGGCGGGCGAATTACGAGCGTTGGCGCCAACTCGGCGATCCCGCCAGGCGCGAAGGTCGTCGACCTTGGCAGCCTGACCTTGCTTCCGGGACTCATCGATGCCCACACGCATCTGCTTCAGAACTATCGCGGCGAGCTTGGCGGCGACGATCCGAACATGGTGCTGACGGTCACCACGATGAGCACCGCGAAGCGTGCGCTACTCGGCGCGAAGATGGGTCGCGAAGACCTCGAGGCCGGTATCACCACGGTTCGTGACCTGGGAAACTCCGGGTTTGGTGGGGATGTCGCGCTCCGGGACGCGATCAACGCCGGCTGGGTCGTGGGACCACGAATTCGCGCGGCGACGCGCGCGCTCGCCGCGGCTGGCGGACAGTTCGGCACGGTACAGCCGGAGACGCAGAAGATCATCGAGCAGGAGTACGCGGTCGTGAGCACCGCGGACGAGGCGCGGCGGGCCGTTAGGCAGGCGTTCTACGATGGCGCTGATCTGATAAAGGTCATCGTGAACACGGGGCCGCGGGTGGTGTCACTCGACGAGATGAAGGCGATCGTGGAAGAAGCGCATCGGGTGGGCCGCACGGTTGCCGCTCACGCGATCGGCGATACGGCGACGCGCATTGCCGCGGAGGCCGGGGTGACGTCCATCGAGCACGCGTACACGGTCCCGGACGAAGTCCTGCGCATGATGGCGCAGAAGGGGATCTACCTCGTGCCGACGGACTACCCGGCCGAGTTCTACGTCGACGCGTTCGCGAGCTCGTCCCTGACAGCAGAGCAGAGACGCCAGCAGCTGGAGGGCGCAAAAGGGTTCGCGCAGGCGAGCGCGGCGCGCCTCATGCGAGCGGTGCGCGCGGGCGTGAAGGTCGCGTTCGGGTCGGACGAGTACTATGACACGCCGGGTCGCACGCGCGGACAGGCGAGCTTATTGACGCTCCAGGCCTATCAGGAGGCGGGCATGTCGCCGCTCGAGGTGCTCCGCGCCGCGACGGTGAACTCGGCGACACTGCTCGGGTGGGGCGACCGCATCGGCGCGATCGAGGCAGGGAAGCTTGCCGACATCATCGCGGTCGACGGCGATCCGTTGAAGGACGTCAAAGACCTGCAGCGTGTTCGGTTCGTGATGAAGGGCGGAGAGGTCATCAGGGGAGCAACTGCCAAGGAGTAGCTGTGCTCTCGATTCCCTATTCCCGATTCCCGACACGAAGCGTCCTTCCCGCCGCAACCTTCATTCTCTCTCCATCCCGCAGCGCGATCTGCCCATTCACGACCACGGCGCGAATCCCTTCCGGGTACTGGAACGGATCCTCGTACGTCGCCTTGTCGATCACCGTTGCCGGGTCGAACACGACCAGATCTGCCGCGAGCTTCGGGGCGATTCGGCCGCGGTCCACGAGACGCAGGCGAGCCGCGGGCATCGCGGTCATCTTGCTGACCGCCTGCTCGAGCGTGAGCGCCTTGCGCTCCCGGACATAACGGCCGAGCACTCGCGGAAACGTCCCGAGCCCGCGCGGGTGCGGGCTGCCGCGGCGCGACGGGCCGTCGATCGCGAACGCGCCGCCATCGCTGCAGACCATGCCTAACGGGTGGGCGAGGATACGCTCCAGGTTGTCCTCGCTCATCGCGAAGCCGACCATGCCGGTGCTGCCATTGCTCTCGCGAAGGAGCGAGACAGTCGCGTCGTACGGCTCAACACCCTTCGCCTTCGCGTACGTGCCGAGACGCTTGCCGGCGGCAGTCGAATCGGCACCCCGGCCGGCGCTCGAGATGAGCACGTTGTCCCACCCACCGATGAGGTCGACCTTGGCGAGCGCTTCGCGCTTGATGCGATCGGCGGTCGATGGATCGTCGAGCCGGCGGAGGAACGCCGCCGTGCCGCCATCTCGGCTCCAGACCGGAAACAGGTTCGTGAGGCCGGTCTGGTAGGCGATGTAGGGATACCGGTCGAAGGTGATGTCCATGCCGCCTCGGCGCGCGTCGTCGATGCGGCGGAAGACGTCGTCGAGCTTGCCCCAGTTTCGCGGTCCCTGCGTCTTGAGGTGCGAGATCTGGAGTGGACACTTCGCCTGACGCGCGACGTCGATCGATTCGTCGATCGCGTCGAGCAGCCGGTCGTCCTCGTTCCGCATATGCGTCGCGTAAGGCAGCCTCGCCGCGCCCAGCGGCGCGCATAACGCGGCGAGCTCGGCTCGAGACGCGAACGCACCCGGCGTATACTCGAGGCCCGACGACGCACCGCAGGCTCCCGTCGCGACGGCGTCACGAACCATCTGCGTCATGCGCCGCAGCTCGTCAGGCGTCGCGGGCCGGTCGTCGTTGCCCACCACCATTCCGCGGATGGTGCCGAGCCCGATCATCGAGGCGACGTTCACGGAGCTCGGGAGTGCGTCGATGGCGCTCGCCAACGCCGAGAACGAGGCATAGCCGGTCTCGTCGTCTTCCGATCGTCGTGAGGGAAAGCGCGAGCTCCCGTCCTGGCCCACGACGATCGTGGTCACTCCTTGGCGGATGACCGACTCCGACCGTGGGTCGGAAAAGAGCGAGCCATCGCCATGGGAGTGGATGTCGATGAACCCGGGAGCCACAGCGACGCCGCGCGCATCGAGCTCGACAGCGCCCGTGTCGGTCACGCGGCGTGAGACCGCCGCGATGCGACCGCCCTGAACCGCGACGTCCATCTGGGCGGGAGGAGCTCCTGTCCCATCGATGACGGTACCACCTCGAATCACGAGGTCGTACGTGGCACGATGCGACAGGATGATCGACGGCGCGCCGACCATGGCGGCCACAGTGCCGGCGGTGCTGGTCAGAAAATCGCGACGGGTAGTCAGGAGGGTCTTGCTCCGAGAAGCTGGGGGAAGGTTACGTAGAAACGCCGGCGTCGAGCACAGGCTGCTCGGATGACCGCCGCGCTCGGATGTTGCATTGGCGCGACCGCCGCCGCCAGCGGCGCCGCCTCTCCACGATGCACCCTTGCCCAGGAGACGACGATGGTCGCTCTCTCCCAATACCATCGGCACGGTGACCTATGACTACGTCACCGAGACGAACCAGGTCAACCGGTATGTCTACACACCCGGTGCGCTCACGCCCGGCACGCGGCAGGTGGTCGTCTCCGGGTTGCCTGACGCGAGCTCGCCCGAGCTCAATGGCACGTACGGGCACGAGCTCAAGAACATCGCCCTCGACGGCAACGACAAGCTGTACATCTCGATTGCATCGACCTGCAACGTTTGCACGTCCGACACGCAGAGTACCCCGGTGCGGGCAGCGATTTACGTCTACAATGCCGACGGGTCGAACGGCAGGCTGTTCGCGCGCGGCCTTCGGAACGCCGAGGGCCTCGCGATGATCCCGGGCACGAACACGCTCTGGGTCGTCGTCAACAACCGTGACGACATCGCGTACCCGTTCAATGACGGCAGCGGCAATTACGGTCTCCGGCGCGATTCTCATCTCGGACGATCAGGCGGGTGCCATCTACAAGCTCACGTCGAGCACGACCCCGCCGCCGCCTAACCAGGCCGTGACGAGCTTCACGCTCATAAACGCCGACACCGACTTGCCGATCACCGGATACGATCCGATCGCCGCCGGCGCCACGCTGAACCTCGCGACGTTGCCCACGCGCAATCTCAACATCCGCGCGAACACGACGCCGGCTTCGGTCGGGAGCGTGCGCTTCGGGCTCGATGGGATGTCGAGCTACCGCACGGACAACGCCGCTCCGTATGCGCTGGCGGGCGATACCAACGCCACGGACTACGTTGCCTGGACACCGTCGGTCGGAGGCCATACGGTGACGGCGACCCCGTACACGGCGGCGGACGCCGGGGGCACGGCCGGAACGCCGGGAACGCTCTCGTTCACGGTGACCGACAAGCGCAAGGGTAAGCCACCACGTTAGGCCAGCCAGTCAGGCGATTGTCTGCCACGTGACGGTCGCACACTTGTGCCAGGACCCTTGGGGGCCCAAGATCGGTGGACCGAACTTCGCAAGCGAGAGGTCATGAAGAGACGTATCATCGTTTACGTCGCGACGGCCGTCGTCGCGGCCAGCGTCGCCTTTGCGTTCGTGGCGTGCTCCGACACGTCCGCGCCGCCGGCCAACGATACGCTGGCGGCATCGCTCGCGAAGGGCGGGTCCGCGAACAGAGTGAAGTCGATCTCGGTGTCGCCTTCGAGCGCGACAGTCGCGGTTGGTTCGACGGTGCAGCTTACGGCGACCGCGAATCCGCCCGGATCCGTCACGACGTTCACCTGGACCTCGTCGAACAACGCGGTCGCGACAGTCTCGACGTCGGGACTCGTCACCGGCGTCGCTGCCGGTGCTGCGACGATCAGCGCGGCGGGCGGTGGCAAAACGGGAAGGTCGACGATCACGGTTCCCACGCCGCCCCCGCCGCCGGGGTCCGAGGTGCTCATCGGCGCGGGCGACATCGCGGTCTGTGGTTCGACGGGCGACGACGCGACCTCGAACATCCTCGTCTCCACGGTTGGTACCGTGTTCACGCTCGGCGACAACGCGTACCCTAACGGGTCGGCAACCGACTACGCGAATTGCTACGACGGGTCGTGGGGCCGCGTGAAAGTGCGAACGATGCCGACGCCGGGTAACCACGAGTACCAGACCGCGGGCGCCTCCGGGTATTTCGGCTACTTTGGCAGCACGGCAGGCGATCCGAGCAAGGGCTATTACAGCTACGACTTGGGCGCATGGCACATCGTCGTTCTGAACAGCAACTCGGCCTGCACGACGATCAGCTGTTCGGCCACGTCCGCACAGGTGCAGTGGCTCAAGGCGGATCTCGCGGCGAACACCAAGTCGTGCACGCTGGCGTACTGGCACCACCCCCGATTCAACTCGGGGGCCGAGCACGGCAACCTGACTGCGGTCGGGCCTTTCTGGGATGCGCTCTACACGGCCGGCGCCGAGATCGTGCTGAATGGCCACGAGCATGTGTACGAGCGATTTGCCCCGCAGACGCCTAACGCCGTCGCCAATCCGAACGGCATCCGCCAGTTCACGGTCGGCACCGGTGGCGCACCGCTCTACTCGTTCAGCTCCACGATTCAACCGAACAGCGAGCGGCGTAACAACACGTCGTTGGGTGTTCTGAAGCTCACACTGAGGACGGGTGGGTACGACTGGCAGTTCATCCCAGCCAGCGGATCCTTCACGGATTCGGGGTCTGGAACCTGCCACTGACAAACTGCGCAACTGACACCGGTAATTGGTTACCGGGATTGGTTACAGGTAATCAGAACCCTCGGGATGCCTCTCCTCTCTGCGAGATGAGCATCCCGAGGGTGCAAATAACCAATTACCAACTCCAGTAACCTGTAACCTGTTCTGTTGCGCCCTTATTCGCGCATGGCGAGCAGCGGGTCAACTTTCGCAGCTCTCCTTGCTGGCACGAATGACGCGATCGCCGCGATGGCCGTGAGAAGTGCCGCGACGCCGACGAAGGTCAGCGGGTCCGTCGCGCTCACGCCGAACAGCAGCTTGCTGAGGAGTCGCGTGAGCCAGTACGCGCCCGCGCCACCAACGGCCACGCCGGCGATCGCGAGCCCCACGCCTTGCTGCAGCACGAGCCCCGACACCTGGCGGCCCGTTGCGCCCAGCGCGATCCGAATCCCCAGCTCGCGAGTCCGCAGGCTCACGGCGTACGAGATCACGCCGTAGATCCCGACGGCCGCGAGGATCAGCGCGATCGACGCGAAGACGCCGAGGATCGTGGTGTAGAAGCGCGGCCGCGACACCGACGCCGCGACGAGCTCCTTGAGCTGGCGCAGGTCGCTCAACGGCAGGTCGCGATCGAGCTCGCGCATCTGCGCGCGAATGGCGGCCATGACCGTCGATGGGTCCGCGGTCGACCGCACGACGACGGAGAAATTCGAGAACGTCGGCTGCATGTACGACGCGTACGTCTCTGGAAAGACCTCCTGACTCAGCCCGCGGCGCTTCACGTTGGCGACGACGCCGACGATCTCACCGCCGAGCGTCATGTTGCCACCGGTAGAGGCGGTGTCCTGGTCCCAGCCGAGCTCGATCCGCTTACCGATCGGGTTCTCGTTAGGGAAGTAGCGCTTGACGAACTCCTGATTCACGATCGACACGACCGGCGCACCGCTTCCGTCTCGATCGGTGAAGTCACGGCCGGCGACCAATGGAATGCCCATGGTCGTGAAATACCCGGGCGTCGCCATGGCGACGTCCGTAGACTTCCGCTCTCCCGGCCGCTCCGGAGGCGTGCCCACGATGTGGGCGGACGTACGCATCATGATGTTGCTGAGCGGCAGGCCGGTGACGACCGCCGCGCCCTGCGCCCCGGGCACGCGCTTCATGCGCTCGACGAGATTGCTCACGAGCTCGCGACGTTGCGCGTACTGACCGTACTTCGTATCCGGTGCCGCGATCGCGAACGTGACGACCCGTTCCGCACGGAACCCGGGGTCGACGGCGAGCAGCTTACTGAAGCTGCGGATCAGAAGGCCGGCACCGACGAGCAGCACGACGGCAAGCGCCATCTCGGCCATGACGAGCGTGTTGCGCGCGCGGCGGCTCGCGACGCCGCCGCTCGAACCGCGCATGCCCTCCTTCAACATGCCGCCGACGTTCGCGCGTGCCGCATGGAGCGCCGGGAACAACCCGAAGAGCACACCGGTGACGGCCGTAACGCCGGCCGTGAACACGAGCACCGAACCGTTGACGGTCACCTCGTTGATCCGTGGCAACCCGTTAGGCGCCATCGACAGCAGGAGGTCGACGCCCCAAAGCGCGAGCAGCGTCCCGAACACGCCGCCGATCATCGCCAGCAGCACGCTCTCGATCACGAGCTGACGAACGAGCCGCCACGCGCCGGCGCCCAGCGCGGTGCGCACCGCCATCTCCGATTCGCGGGATGCGGCCCGCACGAGCAGCAGGTTTGCCACGTTCGCGCACGCGATCAGCAGGACGAACGCGACCGCACCCAGCATGACATAGAGCGCCGGACGGACGTCCCCGACCAGGTACTCCTGCATCGGGATGACGGCGCCCGACATGTTCGTATTCGATTCCGGATACTGCTCTTCCAGGCGACGCGTGATCGTGACCAGCTCGGAGGTCGCCTGGGTGACCGTCACGTTAGGCGCGAGACGGCCCATGATACCCATCCAGTGCGCCCCGCGGCCATCCGGGTTGAGGTCGTCCTGAGCGAACACGAGCGGGATCCAAACGTCGGGGCGATCGGGGAAGCTGAACCCGGGCGGCGCGACGCCGATCACCGTGAAGCTGTTGCCGTCGAGCGCGATCGTCTTGCCGACGATGCGCCGGTCGCCGCCGAAGCGGCGCTTCCACAGGCCGTCGCTCAGGACCACTGTTCGCGCGGCCGACTGGCTGTCCTCGTTGGGCGCAAAGCCGCGCCCGACTTGCGGTGTGACGCCGAGGAGGCTCCAGAACGTCGCGCCAACGCGCGCCGCGCTGATACGCTCCGGCTCGGAGCCACCAGTCAGGTTCATCGCCTGGTTATCGAGCGCAGCCAGCGACGCGTACGACTTCGATTGCGCGCGGATGTCGAGGAAGTCCGGCACCGACGACACCATGCGATTGCCGTCGCGCAGGTTCGTCACGCGAACAACGCGCTGAGGGTCCCGGAACGGCAGCGGCTTGAGGAGCACGCCGTCGATGACGCTGAAGATCGCCGTGGTCGCGCCGATCGCGAGCGCGAGGGTGAACGCGGCGATAGTCGTGAAGCCGGGCGTGCGCGAAAGCTTCCGCACGGCGTAGCGAATATCTTGAAGCACGGTGCTATGACCTGGATGAGGCAGGAGAAATGAGGATGGAGCGCCTGCGAACGTTGCCTCACTCCAACGAAAGCTTCGTGCCGTCGGCGAACGTGGCCATGTCTTTGCGTCACAATCGTTTGGCGCGTTGCTCGGTGCGGGGCGCGGTGAGGCGCTGTGCGGTCGTGGGACAAATCGTCCCGAAGCCGAACGGTCATCCGCCTCGGCTGTGACCTTGAAGAAGAGCGACTGACAATGGCGACGCCGCGAGCCGGGAAGGGCACTGGTTCGGTTGCAAGGGCCGCGAAAGCGGCGCTCCGCGACTTCCATCCGATCGTCCGTCGCTGGTTCACCGAAACGTTAGGTGCGCCGAGCGCACCGCAGCTTGCCGGCTGGCCGGCGATCGCGAGCGGCGAGCACGCGCTCATTCTGGCGCCCACCGGCACGGGCAAAACGTTGGCGGCCTTCCTGTGGGAGCTCAACGCGCTCATCACGGACGGTCTCGAGCATCCACTCGCGAACGCGATCCACCTGCTCTACATCTCGCCGCTCAAGGCGCTCAACAACGACATCCAGCGGAACCTCGAGCGTCCACTCGCGGAGCTGCGCGAGCGTTTCATCGCGGATGGAAAGGCGTTTCCCGAGGTTCGCGTCGCCGTGAGAACGGGCGACACGCCGGCGTCGGCCCGCGCCCGCATGATGCGCACGACCCCGCACATTCTGATCACGACGCCGGAGTCTCTGCACATCCTGCTGACGAGCCTGCGTGGCCGCGGGATGTTCAGTGCGCTTCGTGGCGTGATCGTCGATGAGATCCACGCGGTGGCCGGTACGAAGCGCGGCGCACACCTCGCGCTCACCCTCGAGCGCCTCGAGCATCTCGTGGGTCGCCCGCTGCAGCGCATCGGTTTGTCGGCGACCCAGCGGCCGCTCGAGGAGATCTCGCGGTTCCTCGTTGGCGCTCGCGAGTGCCGCATCGTGGACTGTGGGCTCGTCAAGCGGACCGAGACCACAATCGTGTCGCCGGTCCCGGACCTGAGCGACGTCTCGGGTACAGTGTGGACCTCGGTCGCACCACTCGTGCTCGAACGGATCCGATCGGCGCGAACGACACTCGTCTTCGTGAACAATCGCGGCCAGGCAGAACGCATGGCCGCCCGAATCAACACGCTTGCCGGTGAGCAGGTCGCCCTCCCGTACCACGGCTCCCTGGCACGCGAGCGTCGCTTGCTACTCGAACAGCGTCTCAAAGCAGGCGACCTGCGCGCGCTCGTGAGCACGAGCTCCCTCGAGCTCGGGATCGACATCGGGTCCGTCGATCTCGTGATCCAGCTCCAGAGCCCGAAGCGGGTGGCGAACGGACTGCAGCGCGTGGGGCGTGCCGGGCACACGTTAGGTGCAGTGAGCCGCGGCATGTTCGTCCCCACTTTTCTGGACGATGCGATGGAGCTCACCGCGATCGTCCAGGCGATGCGCGACGGGGACGTCGAGCCGACGCGGGTGGTGCACAATGCACTCGACGTCCTCGCGCAGGTCATTGTCGCGGCGGTCTCGGTGGACGAGTGGACGTCGGCCGATCTGTTCGACGTTATGCGGAAGGCGTACCCCTATCAGACGCTGACGCGCCCGGCCTTTGACGAAGTGCTGGCGATGCTGTCCGGGAAATATCCGTCGGAGCTCGCGGCCGAGCTGGCACAGCGCGTCACGTGGGACCGCACGACCGATCGCCTAACGGGGTCGCGCGCGAGTCGGATGACGGCGGTCATCTCGGGTGGAACCATTCCCGATCGCGGGCTCTACACCGTCAACCTTCCGGATCGGACGCGGCTTGGCGAGCTGGACGAAGAGTTCGTGCATGAGTCCCGCGTCGGCGACGTCTTTCAACTCGGCTCGAGCACGTGGCGAATCTCAGCGATCGAGCACGATCGCGTGATCGTGATCCCCGCGCCCGGCGCACCCGCGCGGATGCCGTTCTGGCACGGCGAGTACATGGCGCGCTCATTCCACCTGAGCCACCGCGTCGGCGACCTGCGGCGAACGGTCGCGGCGGTCGACCCCGATGACGATGCTGCGCTGGACGTGCTCGCCGGTCGCTATGCCGCTGATCGCGCGACGATTCGCTCGCTCGTTCACTACGTCCGCGAGCAGCGAGCGGTCTGCGGCTCCGTGCCTGACGACCGCGAGCTGGTGCTGGAGCATTTCCGGGACGAGGTCGGTGCTGTTCGCCTGGTGCTGCACGCTCCATTCGGTGGTCGCGTGAACGCGCCGTGGGGAATGGCGCTCGCGCAGCGAGCGCGGGAGGCGCTCGCGGGAACAGGGAACCGGGAACTGGGAACAGAGACTGTTCGAAGGCACGGTTCCCAGTTCCCCGTTCCCGGTTCCCAGGAGGTTCAGATTCAGACCACCGACGACGGGATCATGCTCCGTCTCCCCAATCTCGGCGGCCGCATTCCGGTCGACGCCATCCTCGGGCTCGAGCCGGCGGAAGCGGAGCGGCGCATCGTCGACGAAATCGGGAGCACGACGCTCTTCGGGGCGCGGTTCCGGATGAACGCTGCGCGAGCGCTGCTTCTGCCCCGCGGGAATCCGCAGCGCCGCATGCCGCTCTGGCTTCAGCGGCTCAAATCGCTCGATCTGCTTCAGACCGTCCAGAGCTACCCCTCGTTCCCGATCCTCGTCGAGACCTATCGCGATGTGCTGCAGGACGCGTTCGATATGTCAGCGCTCGCGACCGTCCTCACCGACCTTCAGCGTGGTGCGATTCGAGTTCGCGTCGTCGAGCTCGACCGACCGTCGCCATTCGCGACATCGCTGCAGTTCGGGTTCGTCATGGACTGGCTGTACGTCGATGACACCCCCCGCGCCGAGCAGCGTGCCGCGTACCTCTCGCTCGATCGCGCGCTGCTCGACGAGGTCATGGGAAGCGAAGGCGCCGACCCCGAAACGAGTGAGGCGATCGCCGAGGTTCTCGAAATTCGGCGCGGGACTGCGGCGAACCGGCGGGCGCGAAACGCGGACGAGCTCGCGGTGCTCATCGATCGTGCCGGCGACGTCACCCTCGAGGAAGCACGAGACCGAGTGACCGAACCAGCGCGGTGGATGCGAGGCGACCCGCTCGCCGGTCTCCTCGCGGAGGGGCGAATCATTCAGCTCGACGTACCGACGGCCAGTGGCCCGTCGCCACGCCTGATCCTGACCGAGACCTTCGCTCGTTATGCGGCTGCGTTCGGCGTGGATGCGGGCAGCGTCGTTCGAGCCGGCCCGGATCTCGCCGCGAGGTCCGCGAGTGACGTCGTGCCCGCCGCGCTTCGCGAGCCATCGTTGAGCCGCGGCGCCGCTCGGCGCGAGATCCTCGCGCGCTGGCTCGCGGTCTCGGGACCCGTTTCCATCGACGAGATCCGCGCCCGCTACGACCTGAGCGAAGCGTGGATCGCGAAACGGCTGGAGGACTGGCAGCGCTAGGGAAAGCTGGTGCGCGGCTTCTTCGGGCAGGACCGCGCGACCGCGCGATGGTGCTCGCGCCGGGTCCTCGAGCACGCGCGACGACGCGCGCTCGCCACGGCCCGACAGCAGATCACGGCGGTGGGGCTGCCGGACCTCGTCGCGTTCCTCCAGCGGTGGCAGCACCTCGATCCCCGCGACCACCTGCGCGGGACCGAAGGGGTATCGACCGCCGTACGGCAACTGGCAGGACTGGTGCGTCCCGCCGCGGCATGGGAGCGCGACTATCTGCCATCGCGCGTTAGGCCCTACGACGCCACCGCACTCGGCGCACTGACCCAATCGGGCTCCGTCGTCTGGATCGGCGACGGCGGGTCGGCCGACCGCAGCGATGCGCGCGCGTTGACCGGACTTCGGTTCGTCGAACGGGGCACCGCGGCGCTGTGGCTGGCGCCCGATGGCAGCGCCGCTACCAACGAGGCGCGACCGCCGCTGAGCGAGGGCGCCGAGAAGGTGCTCGCCGCACTTCGTGGCTATGGGGCGTCGTTCATCGTCGATCTGCAGGTCGCCACGGGCCTAACGATGCTCGGGCTGCGCGATGCGCTCCGCGAGCTCGCCGCGGCCGGTCTCGTCACCAACGACAGCGCGGAAGCGCTGCGTGAGGTCATCCGCTTCCGGCCACTGCTTCCCGGGAATCGGCGCGATGATCCCGACCCGACGCGGTGGCTTCCGGCGGATTTCTCGCCAACGCCCGGGCGCCCTATCGTGCAGCGCCGTCCCAATCTCCGCCGTCTTCCGAAATGGCGCCGGCCCGATCTGCCGGGTGGGCGGGATGGCTGGGTCGGGCGATGGTCGCTCGTCACGACGCCGGGCATCTTCGGGCCAGCCAGGGACGAGGAAGCACGGGCCGAGGCCGTCGCCCGTCAATGGCTCGAGCGCTACGCCATCGTGACACGTGATTGGTGGCGACGCGAGCGGCCCGCGGTCTCGTGGCGCGCCATCTACCGTGAGCTGCGTCGCCTCGAGCTTCGCGGCGAGGTCCGACGCGGATACTTCGTGCGTGGGCTGGCTGGCGCGCAGTTCGCGACCGCCAGTGCCGTGGATGCGCTGCGCGAGGTTGCCGATGACGCGAACGCGCCGGCCATCACGATGTCCACGAGCGACCCGGCCAATGCGTACGCGTTGCCGCTGGAGGTATCGGAGGATGACCGACCGGCGTTGGCTCGTCCGCGGGGGCGAGGAGCGCTACTGGTCACGCGACGCGGTCGCGTGATCATCGCTGCAGAGGGGCGGGGACGACGCTTGAACGTCGCACCGGGCGCGAGCGACGAGGAGGTCCGCCTTGCCGTGGGGTCGCTGGTGTCGCATCTGCAGCTGCCGGTGCCCGGTGTGCACCGGCGTCACGACCTGGAGATCGAAACGATCGACGGCGCCCCTGCCACAAAGAGCTCGCACGCCTCGGCATTCGTGCAGGCAGGATTCCGCCGCGACGGCCTGACGCTGCGGAAGCCAGTGGATTTCAGTGTCTAGGAAAAACAGCGACAGAGGCGGAAACGCAGTACCAAGTGGATCAGTCCTCGGCCTTGAGTCATCGGGCATCAGGTCCCGTTCCTACGGTTTCCCGTCGGCCGGGACCTCACACCACGTGGCCCCGCCGGGATCTGATGCCTGATGATTGAGTACTCACAACTCATCACCTGGGCCTGGCCAGGCCGCCGCCGGAGCCCCAGCCCGTTCGTTCGCCCTCGACCTCGGCGCCTAACGCCGAACGAGGTGCCTCGCTTCGGCGACGACCGGTAGGCCTCGCAGAACGCACATGACGACGGTCGTGTACACGCTCGCGTAGGCGAGCCAGGTTACGATCGGGCCGATGTGCCGGAACAGACCTGGCGCGAACGCGAGTATGAGCAACGAGAACGCGAGCGTCTTCGCGCCTCCATACAGGGCTCGGCTCAGCCGCGAGCGTTCGCCATGCGGGGGCGGGGCGGTCGCGGGTGAGCGAGCTCGTGCTAGACGATACCACGAATACGACGGGGAGTTCCAAGGCACACCAGAGATATAACTCTACAACGCAAAGTACTTGATGCAACGGCTCGCTCGATGTATGTTGGGTCGTGGCCGTTCGGAGTACCGGAGTGTCTGCCCTGACGCGTTTGCTCTTTCCAGCGCCCGCCGAGGTCCGAAGCACCGCCAGTATCTTCCGGTGGTGGGA
>DATCGG010000089.1:0-15371 GCA_036509075.1 Gemmatimonadaceae bacterium | reverse complement strand
AACGGCAACCAGAAAAACTCAAAGGAACCACGAACGCTGAGCACGCAGACGCGAGCGACGCTGAACACGCTGAGAATCGTTCAAGCCTAACCAGCTGTGTGTCTCAGCGTTCTCTGCGTGCGGTTCCTCAGCGTCCTCAGCTTTCGTGGTTGCGGTTGCTCTGATTGGCGCGACGCCGCCCGACACCTTCACTCAGCCAACCGCATAACGATCATCGGGCTGACACGGGCGGCCCGCCACGCGGGAACCGCGGCGGCGCTCACGGTGACGACCAATAATATGACCGCCGCGGCGATCAATACAACAGGCTCACGAGTCGACGTCTCGAACAACATCGACTGCACGAGCGGCGCGGCAACGACCGCGATCGCAGTTCCCAATACCCCACCAACAGCGGCCATCTTCAGCGCATCGCGCACGACCAGGCCGGCAACGCCGCTCGTCGACCCCCCTAACGCCAGCCGCACGCCGATCTCCCGTGTCCGCTGCGTCACCAGGTACGACACGACCGCGAACAGGCCCACCGCGGCAATCGCCAACGCCAGCAGCCCGAACGCCGAGAAGAGTGTTGCGCCCAGGCGCCACGAGCGGAGCTGCGGGTCGATCAGCATCTGATACGGTGACACCCGCGCATACACCGGTCGCGAGCTCGTGCTTTGAATGATGCGCTGGATCGGCGTGACCCATCGCTCCGGGTCACCGGCGGTACGAACGAGAATGCCGTGGTACTCGGGGATGTTCGGGAACGGCGCCGCCGGTGCCTGACCTAACGGGACGTAGTACTGCATCAATCTCGCCTCATTCCCTTCCGTGCGGAGCGACCGCGCGCGCGAATCCCGCACGACCCCAACCACCGTTCGACAGGGGAGAAACGCCGCCGCTGACATCGGGTCGCCGAGCATCGGGTCGGTCACGTGGCCGGCCTGGACGCAGCTTCCGATCGCGCTCCGGCCTGGCCACATCGTGCGCGCCATCGTCTCGTTCACGAGCACCACGAGCGGCGTGCCCGCGGTATCCCCGCGCGTGAACAGGCGACCCTCGCGCAGCTTGACCCCCATCATGTCGAGATACGCCGGCGTCGCGGCGTACATGATCGGCAGCTGCTGCGCGCCCGGCGACGGCATCGCGTACCCTGGTACGTGAATCGGCGGGATGTTGTGCGACGAGAACGGCATGCCCTGAACGACGGTCACCCCGGTCACCCCGGGAACGCTCGCGATCCGCTGCGAAGCCTCGGCCAGCACGCGATCGTGCGCAGGCCCGGTTGTCGGTCCGCGAAAGTCGAGTGTGATGTGCAGGAGACGGGCGGTCGAGAAGCCGAGATCCTGTGACTGCACGCGCGCGAGGCTTCGCACGAACAGCCCCGCGCCCACGAGCAAAACCATCGACATGGCGACCTGCAGGGCGACCAGCGCATGTTGATACACCATTCGACCCGACGCCCCATATCCTCCGCCAGCACGGAGCTCGAGCGAGAGATTGCGGCGCGTCAGTTGCGCGATCGGGCCGAGGCTTGCGACGATTCCAGCAACAAATGCGACGGCGACCGATGCGACGAGCACCTTCGCCTCGATGAATCCCGCCACCGTGGCAACGTTAGGCAGCAGCGTGACCCGGACGATGGTGCCGATCCAGTGGGCCAGCACGAGGCCCAGCACGCATCCGGCGAGCGACAGCAACAGGCTCGCGATCACCGATTGGCGCGCCAGGTGCATGAGTCGTGCGCCGAGGCTCAGCCGAACGGCTGCCTCGCGACGGCGTTTGGCGCTGCGCAGCAGGAGCAGTGTGCTCACGTTCGCGGTCGCGATGAGCAGCACGATCACGGAGACACCGGTGAGCCAGAGCGCTATGCGGGCCTGCGGTGTCGTGCGCGCCGAACGTCCGGGCATGACCGACTCCAGTGGCACCGCCGTGAGTCGATCTCCTGGTCCATCGGCGAGCGACTCCCGAAGCGTCTGCAGTGCCAACGCCTCTGCCTCCTTCACGGCAACTCCTTTGCGGAGGTGCGCGATGATCGAAACCATGCGGATGCGCGGGTCGCTCCACCACCCTGCCCCGCGGTTGCGCATTGCGGTCGTGAGCGGCACGAAGAGATCCACGGGAGCGAGGTCGGTCCCGTTGAACCCGCGCGGCGCCACGCCGATGATCGTCAGCCGCTGACCATCCACCACGAGCTGTTGCCCGATGGCGCTCGCCTCGCCTGCGAAACGCCGTTGCCAGAAGGCGTGGCTCAGCACGACGATGTCGTTCCCGTTAGGCAGCGCGTCGTCCGACGGACCGAAGAGACGTCCCGCCGCTGGCCTGACGCCGAGCGCCATGAAGTACTGTCCCGACGCCTTGACGGCCGGCACCTCGGCCAGGTCGGCTCCCTCGCCGGTCGTCACCGAGTCGGCAGACACCGCGGCGACGGCGTCGAACGCGCGATCCAGCGCCGCGAGATCGCGGAAGGCCGGGTACGACGTGGACTCCATCGTGAAGACGCTGCCGTCATCGGCCGTGACCGTCGTTGCCACGCGCACCACGCGCTCGGCGTCCTGAACACCGGGCGGCGGCGCGAGCATGAGCCGCTGCACCAGTCCGAACATCGCGGCGTTCGTCCCGATGACCAGACCGAACGTCAGCACGATGCCAGCGACGAAGGTGGGTTCGCGCCGGAGCGTGCGGAGCGCGTAATGAGTGTCGGTCAGCAGACTCATTTGCCGGGCGGCCGCCTAATGGTCGTCAGGCAGCTCATGACGAGTCGACTCACGAAACCCTCTGGAGGGTGGCTACGCGACGCCGCCGCGCCGCGACGTCGGATCGATAGTTGAGCGGTCGTGATGCAACCAGTCGGCACGGGACGGGTGCACGGAAATTCGGGGCGAACGGGACGCAGCGGCGCAGGCAGACCCTCGTTACGGAGGACCTCTGCCGGGAAGATCGCGATCCCTCGCTTCGCTCGCGATGACAGCCGCTGGACGACCCGCCGCGCCTGCGCTAAGCTGACAGGGCGTACAGGACGCACCCCGTCCGCGGAGAGGGCCGAGCCCACCTGTGCAGACCGCGGTCACAACATTTCCGATCTTCTTTCAGCCCGGCGTGCGGACGCGGGCGGCTCTCGAGAGGAGATCGCCATGACCGAACCCGCCTCGCGGCTGCCAGCGCGCCCATCGCTGGAACAGCTCCGCAAACAAGCCAAGCACCTGCTGCGTGAGTTTCGCGCAGGCGACGCCAGTGCGTCGAGCCGCGTACGTGCCGTTCTCCCACGTGTGATCGATGGCGCGTCAGCGCTGGCGCTCGCCGACGCGCAGTTCGTTCTCGCGCGCGAGTACGGCTTCCAGAGCTGGGCTGCGCTCGTGCACCACCTCGAGCGGCTCGCGCCATCCAGCGCCTCGCCGGCGCACCGACCGCCCATTCGTCCACTCGAGCTCCGCTCGACACGGGTTATCACACTTCCCGATGGCGGCTCCGCTCCAGCAGATACCGTATGGAGCATGTACCTCGCGGCGCACGCCGGCGATCTGGATCAGGTGAAGGCGCTCGTCGCTCGCCATTCCGGGCTCACCCGGCACGAGCACAACTACACGCCCCCGCTTCACTTCGCCGTCCGCGAAGGCCACGCTCGACTCGTTAGGTTCCTGGTGGACCGGAGCGGTATCGATCCGTCCTACCGGAGCTATCCCTTCCAGGACACCCTCCTCACGATCGCCGAGGATCGCGGGCATTCGGCCGTGGCGGCGGTGCTGCGTGAGCAGCTCTCGAGCCACTTCGCACTCAAGGACGGCCTGACGGCGATTCTCGAGGCCGCGCAGCAGGGGGACCTCGCAGGCGTCGAACAGGAGCTCGGTCGCGATCCATCGCTGGCGCGAGGCAGCAATGACATCGGCATGACACCGCTGCACGCCGCCGCGAACAACGGTCACCTCGCTGTGGTGCGTGCGCTGCTCGACGCGGGCGCTCCTGTGGACGCGGTGATGGGCGACGGATACCGCCCCGTCCATAACGCGCTCATGCCGCGAGGACGCGTGCGGCCAGCGCCCGAGGCATCGCACGACGTGGCCGACGCGCTCATCGCGCATGGCGCGCAGTATACCATCGTCGTGGCGCTGCTGAGAGGCGACCGGCAATTCGCGATCGATGGGCTCGCGCGGGACCCGTCACTCGCGAATTTCGAGGACACCTGTCATCGCCGGCCGATCTCGATCGCCGCCGAGAAAGATGATCTGGAGATGGTTCGGCTGCTGCTGCAGCATGGGGCCGACCCGAACCTGCCGGAGGAGGGCGCGCCACGTGGACACGCGCTGTGGACCGCTGTCTATCATCGACGCCGCGAGATGGCACGTGTGCTCGTGGAGCACGGGGCCGACCCTAACGCGATGGTCGAATCCAGCGGAACGCCGATTGGCCACGCGCGCAAGGATCCCGAGCTGCTCGCGCTGCTTCGCGCGCACGGTGGCCGCGTCGAGTCGAGTGATCGCGAGCGGCTGCAACAACTCATCGGTGACGGCGACGTCGCCGCCGCGGACCGCTGGCTCAGCGAGCATCCCTCGCTCGTGAGCGACGACGCGGCATTCTGGACCGAGGGCCTTCTCGCCAGTCCGGCGAACGCCGGCGACCACGCGATGCTCGAGATGCTGATTCGCCACGGCGCACGCGTACCGAACGTCACGAAGTGGGGTCGGTTCTATTACTTCAAGCACACGGACACCGCCGCGTTCCTCCTCCAGCACGGCATGGATCCGAACCACATGAACTGGCACTACACGACGTTACTGCACCACGTCGCGTCGGACGGCGACATCCCGAAGGCACGCCTGCTCCTCGACCACGGCGCGACGATCGACGCGATCGATGAGGAGTATCGATCGACGCCGTTAGGCATGGCCGCACGGTGGGGACGCAAGGACATGGTCGACTTCCTGCTCGAGCGCGGCGCCGATTTGAACATTGCCGGTGACCCCTGGGCGACGCCGCTGGCGTGGGCTCGGAAGAAGGGGCATCGAGACGTCGAGTCCGTGTTGAATCGCGCTTCCGATCTGACCCCCTAACACACGGCCACCATGCCCACCGCCAAGCTGACGCGCAGCGCACCCTACTTTCCCGTCGCAGACGTCGCCCGGTCTGCGGCGCATTACCAGCGCGTTTTCGGATTCCAGACCGAGTACTCGGCCGGCTCACCGGCCGAGTTCGCGATCGTCACCCGCGACAGCTTCTCGATCATGCTTCGCCGGGTCGCGGACGCGGGCCCCATCAGTCCTAACGAGCGGCAGGGCGGGACCTGGGACGTCTTTTTCTGGGTGAACGATGTGCGTGCCCTGCACGCGGAGCTCGCCGCCAACGGTGCGGACGTCGTGTACGGTCCGCTCGTGCAGGATGCGTATCACATGGAGGAATTCGCCGTCCGGGACACAGACGGGTACATTCTGGGGTTCGGTCAGCCCGTTAGCGCTTGACCTGATTCCCCGCGATCCAGACCGACGCGATTCGTCTGACGTTCGAGATGTTCGCCAGCGGGTCCGCGTCGAGCACGACGAAGTCCGCCCATTTTCCGGGCTCGAGCGTTCCGAGGTCGCGGTCGAGCTTCATGCACCGGGCCGCATCGCGCGTGGCGGCGGTGAGCGCCTGCCGCGGCGTTAGGCCCGCGCTCACCATCTGCTCGAGCTCCATGAGCTCGAAGTAGCCCTGGAAGCGTCCTGTCGGCCCGGTGTCGGTGCCCATCGCGATCGGGACGCCGGAATCCGAGAGCGTTTTGAGATTTCGTTTCGCGACCTCGAGCGCGACCTTGTATCGCTGCGCCGCCGGGCTCGCGCGCATGGCCTGCTGAGCCTCGGGCTTCTCCAGATTGGCCATCCACTCCCGATTCGCGTGCGTCAGGAAGAGTGAGTCCGAGAAGAAGTCCGGCGTCTTCTCGTACACGAACGTCGAGACCTCGCGCATGAGTGTGGGGCTCACGCAGACGTTTCGCTGTTTGAGCTTCCCGATCACTTCGGCGTCGACGTCAGCGTCGCGAATGCTGTGGGCGACGAAGTCCGAGCCGGCATCGAGGAGCGACTTGGCGTCGGCGAGGTAAAAGAGGTGCGTGGCGACTCGCATGCCCCGCTTGTGTGCCTCGGCGATGACTGCGCGGTAGACGTCGGGCGTCATCTTGGGCACGGTCCCGAGGTTGTCGTCGACGCGGATCTTGACGATGTCGACGTGCTGCGCGGCGTCCTCGGCGACCTGTGATCGCGCCTCGTCAGGCGTCTTTGGCGTCAACACGGTTCCGGCCAGAAACACACGCGCGCGATCGAGCGCAGGTGTGTTCTGCGCCGCACGCGCTGCGAAGACCGACTGTGGCTCGCCGCCCAGGCTGAAGACGGTGGTGACGCCGTAGGCGGCGTAGGTGCTGAGGTCCTTGGGGTCGGTGACGTGACCGTGGGCGTTGATGATGCCGGGGATGACGGTCTTGCCTGTGAGCGACACCAGTCGAGCACCCACCGGTATCCGCACGCTGCCGCCCGGCCCCGCCGCTACGACACGCCCGTCGCGCACGACGATCGTCGCGTTAGGTACGGGAGGGCGGGTGGTGCCATCGATCAACGTGAGCCCCGTGAACGCGCGCACCGGCGGTTCTTGTGCGATCGCGAGCGCGGGCACGAGAAGGAGTGCGGCGCTGCGAGCGGCCAGGCGGAAGCAGGGCATCGGTCTCAACCGTCGTTGGGCGTGGGGCAGTCCTGTGACGAGGGTTGAATGTGCCGGAGCCACGTGCACCGAGCAACCGACCGTGACTGCCTGACCCGACCGATTCCCCACCGCACCAACGTGCGGCGGGGAAGTCGTTCGCCTTTCCAGGCCCGACACCGTCGGGGTGCTCTATTTCGTTTTCGTTGGGTCGTCCTCCGGGTGCACGTACGTCAGCTGGAACGGGCCGATGGCGTGCACCTGCACCTCCGTGACCCCGCGCGCGCTGGCGAAATGCGGCATGTTTGCGCCGGCGGTGACGAACCCGTCCGCCGGGTGCGCTACAAGGCCGTGTTGCGAGAAGTCCTCGCCGAATCCCAGGAGAAACGTGCCTCGCAGAACGGTGATGTGTTCGTCGGTCGGGTGGGTGTGCGGCGGCAGGACGTAGCCGTTCGGAAAGCGAAGACGGACCGTGAAGATCTGGCCGGCTACGCTCGGATCACCCTGCACGACGGCGAATTGCGCTCCGGCTGGAAAGATCGGCGGCGCTGGTCCCCACTGGATCTGATTGTCGTGACCCATCTGGTGGCTCGCGCCGGCCGAACGGCTCTCGGCGGCCGATGCGGTCTTCGGACCCTGCGTCATGATCCGGCTCGTTTCGTCATCCGAACACGCAAGGGTGAACACGGCGAGCAGAGCGGCGCCGAAGCTCAGGCGTTGCAACATGTTTTGCACCTCCAAAAGGTTGGCCTCCACGAGCGCAGCGCGCTTTGATGCGCTCCGCTCGGCGCGACATGCCGTGGAGGCATACCGCTGTGGAGGACGTTAGGGTGCGGTGATCGTCCGGTTATCGTCTGCGCTGGCGTTTCTGGAGCAGCATGCCGAACCGCCTCTCTCTTCTCGGGCCCGTTTGCCTGACAGGTGTCGACGGGCCGTCGATGCGACGCGCAGTCCAACAGCGCCGTCTCGCGCTGCTGGCGCTCATCGCGGCATCGCCGGGCCAGTCGATCAGCCGCGATCGTCTGCTGGGGCTCCTCTGGCCGGACCGTGAGGAGCACTCCGCACGGCACCTCCTCGCCGATTCGCTCTATGTCCTGCGACGGACGCTCGGCGATGATGCGATCGTCGCGTCGGGCGAGTCGTTGCGCCTGTCGCCCGATCTCGTGTGCGACGTGGTCGAGTTTCGGACCGCGCTGGCCGAAGAACGGTGGTCCGACGCGCTGCAGTTGTACCGCGGCGATTTCCTCGAGGGGTTCCTCGTGCGCAATGCGGTGGATTTCGATCTCTGGGCGATGGCCGAGCGAGATCGCCTTCGCGCTCTCGCCACGGGAGCCGCGTCGGCGCTGAGCGATGAGCTTCGGCGGGCCGGTCGGCTTCGCGAAGCGGCCACCGCGGCGGAACGTGCGCTCGAGCTGTCGCCTTGTGACGAACCGTCGCTTCGCGACCTCGTCAGGCTGCTGACCGCGACCGGCAACCGTGCGCGGGCGGAAGCCGTCGTTCGCGCTTTCGTCGAGCGACTCGCGCTCGAGCTGGGCGTTTCGCCATCGGGCGAGACGATGCGGTTCCTTCGCCACTTCCGGACGTTAGGCGGCGGGGAGCCGATCGTGGTGGTGGCGCCACGAGAGCAGCATCGTCGACGCGCGCACGTCATCGACTCGGTGACCGCAAGCATCATCGCGCAAGGACGGTACCACTGGCAGCAGCGCACGCGCGTCTCGGTCGAACGCGCGATCGCCTATTTCACGCGTGCGGTCAAGCGTGACGTGCGCGCGGCCGAGGCGTGGTGCGGACTCGCGGATTCGTGGGTCGTGATGGCGGGGCGCGGTTACGCACCGCTGGACGCCGCGATCGCACATGCCGCGCCCAGCGCCGCTCGCGCCCTCGCACTCGACGACGCTCTCTCCGCGGCGCACGCGTCGATCGGAGGAGTCAACATCATGCGCCGACGCTGGCGCGACGCGGAAGCCGCGTTTGGCCGCGCGACGCACCTCGATCCCCTTAACGCGGACGCCCGCCAATGGCTCTCGATGACGCGGCTCACGGGCTTCGGCGCCCGCGAGGAGGCAATTCGGGAGCAGTCGATCGCGGCGAGTCTCGATCCCGTGTCGCCATTCCAGATGGTGATCCTCAGTTGGCAACGCTATCTGCGTGGAGAGTACGATCTGTCGCGATCGAGCATGGAGCCGGCGATCGACATCAACGCCGATCTCGAGGAGGGACACGCCGGCCTCGCGCGCGCGGCGGCGCGTTTGGGCGACAGGGCGACGGTGACGACCACGGTCAAGGCCGGGCTGACCAGGTCCGGCGAGCTTCGCGGCGATCTCCTGGCGGAACACGCGTCCGCGCTCGCCGTCCTCGGCGACTCGCGCCGGGCGCACCGGCTCGTGCTCGAGGCGACCGCGCATGGAGCGATGCCACTGAACCTCGCGCTCGCCTGGGCGAGCCTCGGTGATGTGGAACGTGCGCTGCGATGCCTCGAGCGCGAATCGTTTCTCGTCTACTGGACGCCGCAGGCCGTCTGGTGGGACCCTCGCTTCGACGAGCTCCGCGACGACGCCCGCTTCACCCGCGTCAAGGAGCGCGTCCAGCAGGTTTGGTCGCCGGAGTGGCGGTGAATTGGGGTCAGAGTCGATTTTCATCGTTTCAACGCACGCCTGGTGCACTCGAGCGCCGACGAGGAGCGTGATTTCGTTCCCGGGACGGAACACCTATGCGTAGAATGAAGTGATGGCACTCCGGCGGGGCCGGCTGGCTAGCGTAGGGTGCGATGCCTTGCCCGATCCCGTGCGCCGAGCATACACTCGGCATCGTATGCCTTTCGCCCGGAGTCACTCGTGGCGTTCCTCGTTCGCGCAGCCTCGATGTCGATGACGGTCGCGGAGTTCCTCGCGTCCTCTGTGCCCGACGGGAAGGCGGAGCTCGTCCGTGGTGAGCTACGCGTGACGCCTCCGCCTGGTGCGCCGCACGGAGTTGCTGGCAGCAATCTCGTGTTCACGCTTACGACGCATGTGCGAAGGCACGGGCTCGGGCGCGTGTTCGGGGACAGCTTCGGCTACGAGCTCGTGCGCCTGCCCCGGACGGTCCGCGTTCCGGATGGGTCGTTCGTACGCGCCGAACGGCTGCCAGCCGAAGGCATCGGCGCGGGGCTCCTGAACTTTGCTCCGGACCTCGCGATCGAAGTCCTCTCGCCGAGCGAGAGCGCCTCCGAGCTGGAGGAAAAGCTCGACGACTACCTGTTCTCGGGAACGCCGCTCATCTGGGTCGTTGACCCCGTTCGTCGCACCGTCATGATCGTCGCTGCCGACGCCCCCGTCAGGTGGCTGCGAGAAGGCGACTCGCTCGACGGCGGAACGGTCATTCCGGGGTTCACATGTCCGGTGTCGGACATCTTCGAAGGGTTAGCCCGCGAGACGCCCGATTGACGGACGTTCGAGGGCGAGGGGTGCGGCAATGCTGGACGCTCGTGCTCATCCTCAGTCAGGTACCGCACGATCCGGACGCGCCACACTAGGGCTGATCGCCATTGTGCTGGTGGTGGCGCTCGTCGCGTTCGGCGGGTACCTGCTTCGTGACCCCCTTCCCCATTTCGTCGAGCGCCGCTCGCACCTCGCGTCGGTCGAGCCCGGCGAATCGCTCGACAGCGCCGGCTATCGCCTAACGACTGCGCGCGTTGTCGCGACGAGCGGGCTCGCCGTGGAGCTCACGGTGCGCCGCCCGCTGGCTGACTCCGGACGCCTGCCCCTCGCTGTCATCCTCGGCGGACACTACGGCTCGCGTCGCGCGATGCGGTTTTTGGGGGAGACGCCCGGCGTGATGGTCGCCACGCTGTCGTATCCGTACACGGGCGACCCGCGCCCCGATGCGCTGACCTTCCTTCGCGACATCCCCAGGATCCGCGGGGCGTTCCTCGATACGCCGCCGGCGGTTATGCTCGCGCTCGACTATCTCACGTCGCTCCCGGACGTCGACCCCGAGCACGTCGAGGCGGTCGGCGTGAGCCTCGGGGCCCCGTTCATGTGCATTGCCGGCGCGCTCGACCCACGCTTCGCTCGCGTGTGGGTGCTGCACGGCTCCGGTGGCTCGTACGTCCCGCTGGAAGCGAACATGAAGCGCAACATTCCGTTCGCCCCGCTGCGAGTAGTCGCCGCGGGACTCGCGAACGTGATCATCGCGGGTCCGAGGCTCGACCCGGTGCGCTGGGTTCCGTGGATCGCGCCGCGCCCGTTCGTGATGGTGAACGCGCGCGATGACGAGCGCCTGCCTCGGTCGGCGGTGGACGCGCTGTACGCGAGCGCCCGCGAGCCGAAGGAGCTCATATGGATGTCCGGCGCTCACGTGCACGGAGACAAGGAGACGATTCAGCGCCTGGTGGCGATCGTTATGGAACGCATGAAGCGCGGGGACGGGCGACGGGCGACGGAAAAAGAGCGTGTCATCCCGAGCCGTCAGGCGCGGGATCGCGATCCTGCGGGTAGAGGGGTCTCTCTCTCGGGACGATCGCGATCCCTCGCTGCGCTCGGGATGACCCCCGGCGCCGTAATAGCAGCAGCGCGCAGCTTGCCGCGCTTGCAACCTTTCCGAACAATGGCCTGTCCGACTAGTACGCCAACCGTACTAGTCGTCCTATGACAGACGAAACCAGCGCCGCCCGGTCGCCCATCGGCTACCAGATCCTCCTGGCCCTCGCCGCCCGCGACCGCCACGGCTACCTCATCCGCAAAGCCGTCGAGCAGCAGACCGACGGCGCCATGAAGCTCGGACCCGGCACGCTCTACGCCGCCATCCGACGCCTCGAGGATCAAGGACTCATCGACGAGTCACCCTGGCGGCCCGACGCCGATCTCGACGACCCTCGCCGCCGCTACTACCGCCTAACGACCACGGGCCGAGCCGCGCTGGAGGCCGAGACCGCTCGGCTCCAGGCGACGGTCAAGCTCGCACTCAAACAGCTCAAGCTCCGCCCCGCACGTTGAGGCTCGCGAACCATGGCTCGCACCAACGATCCGCTCGGTGAGCTCCCGCTCCGCCATCGCTTGCTCCTCCGCCTTCTCCCGAGTCACGTGCGCGAGGAGCATTGCCGGGAGCTGCGCGATGACCTCGCCGGGGCGAGGCAGTCCACCGCGGCGGTCGCCTTCGACATTCTGAAGGCGTCGCCCGCCGCACACTGGGACGTCCTGCGTCAGGATCTCACGCTCGCGTTTCGGCAGATGCGGCGCGCCCCTGCCTTCGCGGCTATCGCCTGCCTAACGCTTGCCGTCGGAATCGGCGGGAACGTCGCGTTTTTCACGCTCGTGGACGGCGTTCTCCTCCGCCAGCTTCCCGTCGCCGGCGCGGACCGCATCGTCGACATCACGGAGGAGCACCTCGGTCGCAACCTTCGTAACTTCGGGATCTCGCCGGCCAACTACCGGGACGTCGTGCGAGACACGACCATCTTCCAGGCCTCGGCGATCTTCGGCGGACGCTCGGGGACCATGCGACTCGGCGAGAACCGCCAGCGCGTGTCGTACACTGCGGTGAGCGGCGATTTCTTTCGCGTCTTCACCGAGTCGCCGATCATGGGACGCGTGCTGCGTCCCGACGACGACGTCGCCGGCGCGTCGGCCATCCTCCTCTCCTTCGACTTCTGGCAGGGCGCGCTCGCTGGCGATCCGGCGATCATCGGCAAGCGCATCGACGTAGACGGAGACCAGCTCCATGTCGTCGGCGTCATGCCGCCGAACTTCTGGTCGCAGCGCAGCTCGCCCGCGTTCTGGCGACCCATCGGGCTCTCCAACGCCGAATGGGCGAATCGTGGCGCGCGGTCGGTGCAGGCGGTCGCACGCCTCGAGCCTGGCGTTCCGGTGGCCCGGGCGGCCGCGGTCGGGGCAGCCATCGGCAGGGCGCTCGCCTCGCAGAACCCGAAGACGAACGACGGATGGAGCATCCTGGTCCAGGAGCTCCGCGCGGCGCGTGTGAGCAGAGTGCGCACGGCGCTGCTCTTCGTGTGGGCGGCCGGCGCCCTCGTGCTGCTGATCGCGATCGCGAACGTGGCGAGCCTCTTCCTCACGCGCGCGGTCGAGCGAGAGCGTGAAGTCGCGCTCCGATCCGCCCTCGGCGCCCGAACAGGCCGAGTCGTTAGGCAGCTCGTCACCGAAGGGCTGCTGCTTGCGTTCGTGAGCGCCGCCGCGGGCCTTGGGCTCGCCCAGCTCCTGCTGTCGGTGGTGCGGCCGATCGCATCGAACTTCGTGCCGCGCATGGACGAAGTGGGCATCGGGCCGCGATCGATCGCGTATGCCGTGATGGTCGCGTTGCTCACGACCGTGCTGCTCACGCTCGTCGCGACGTCGCCAGCGAGAGGACGCAGCCTCTGGCACGCGCTCGGGACCGGACGATCGAGCGCGACGCGCGGGCGACGCCGGCTGCAGCGCTCGATCGTCGTCGGCGAGGTCGCGCTGGCGGTGTTCGTGCTCATCGCGAGCACGCTCGTGGTGCGTACGCTCGTCACCGTGCTCACACAGCCGATGGGATTCGATTCGCGCCGCGTGCTGACGTTTCGCATGGAGCCGCCCTGGCGTGTGAACCTGCAGGCCCCGCTGGACAGTCTTTTCCCCGCGCTCATGCGGGACCGCGATCGTGCGGTCGAGGGCTACGACGCCGTGCTGCGGCAGCTCGCCACGCTGCCCGGTGTTCGCGCGGCAGGTGCGGTGAACCGGATGCCGCTCACCGGCAGCTGGTGGACGACGGGCGTGCGCCTCGCCGAGCGACTGGGGAGCGACGATGGCGAGCGTGTCTCGACGTATACCCGCCCCATCACGCCGGGCTATCTCGACGCGATGGGCACGCGTGTGCTCCGCGGACGCGGCGTCGAGCGAACCGACGTGACAGGGGGCGAAAAGGTGGTTGTCGTCGACGCCGAGTTTGCGCGTCGCGCGTGGGGCGATGCAGATCCGCTGGGGCGTGAGCTCCTGTTCGACGGGCCGCCGAATCATGCTCCGCCGCGTGCGAAGGTCGTCGGCATCGTCGAGTCGATTCACATGGACCAGCTGGATGCCGAGCTGCGACCCACGATCTACGTTCCGTTCGGCCAGGCGATCGAGGGCCACTATCTCGACTGGGGGATGGACGTCGTGGTCCGTGGCGCGTCGACCGGCGCGGAGCCCGAGATCAGGCGCATCGTCCGCGGTGCCTTTCCCGACGCGGTCGTGTTCCAGGTCGCGCCGATGGATGATGTCGTTCGGCTATCGATGGCGAACCGCCGCTTTCAGCTGCTCGTGCTGGCGTTCTTCGGCGCCCTCGCCCTCGTGCTCACGACGATCGGCGTTGGGGGGACGCTTTTGCTCTCCGTGCGCGAGCGTCGCCGGGAGCTCGCGGTACACGTTGCGTTAGGCGCCCGTCCCGGCCAGCTCTGGTGGCGCGTCCAGCGGGACGGCGTGTTGCTGGCAGGTGCTGGCGCGCTGCTTGGGGTCGCAGGGGCGGTCGCCGGGGCTGGGCTTTTCTCGAGCTTGGCTTATGGGGTGTCGGTGCGCGACCCTCTGTCGCTCGCAGCGGGGCCCGTGCTCGTCCTGGTCGCGGCGTTTCTGGCGGCTGCAGTGCCTGCGACAAGAGCCGTACGAGTGAGCCCCATAGCAGTGCTTCGCGACTCGTAAGGCTCCATTTTTTGCCGCAGAGAACGCAGAGAAACGCAGAGGTCGCGGAGGACCGCTTGCAATGCCACGTTGTGAGCGGAACTTTCTCTCTCGGCGACCTCTGCGACCTCCGCGGTAAAAGACGAAGGCTGGCTCGTGAAAGAACCTAACGTTGGCACCACGAACGACGCCGAGCAGCAGCGATTCACCGCCGCGCTCGACGCGCTCGTCGAACAGATCCGCGAGGACCGCGCGATCCTTGCAGCGATTCTCTGCGGCAGCCTCTCGCACGACATGGTGTGGGCGAAGTCCGACATTGACCTCGTGCTCATCACGATCGATGACCGCAAAGTCGAATCGGACAGCCTCTCGCTCTACGCGGACGGCGTGAACGTCCACGCCATGCTCCTCCCTCGTAGTGAATTCCGCCAGGCCGTCGAGGGATCGATTCGCAACTCGTTCATGCACTCCTTCCTCGCGAAGGGTCGCCTGCTCTACACGCACGACGAGACCATCAGCGCGATGTTCGAGTCGCTCAAGGAGATGGGTGAGCGTGATCGCGGCATCGCGCTCTTTCGTGCAGCGACGAACGTGCTGCCGCCGCTTTACAAGGCGCACAAGTTCATGCGCACGCGCGGCGACCTGAATTACACGACCCTCTGGATCCTGCACACGGCGAGCTCGCTCGCGACAATCGAGGTGATCGGTGCCGGTCTGCTGGCCGACCGCGAGGTCATCCCGCAGGCGATCAAGCTGAACCCGACGCTGTTCACGACGGTCTACGTCGACCTGCTCAACGAGAAGAAGACCGAGGAGCGCGTCCAGTTCGCCCTCGACACGATCGACCGATACCTCGCGAAACGCGCGCGGGCACTGTTCGCTCCGCTCCTCGAGTATCTCGGCGAGATTGGCGAAGCACGGTCGTGTACGGAACTCGAGTCCTATTTCAAGAAGACCTACGACGTCGGGCACGTTACGACCGCGTGCGAGTACCTCTCCGATCAGGGGATCATTGGCAAGGCGTCCATTGCCGCACGGCTGACGAAGCGGAGTCACGTAGACGTGCAGGAGCTGGCGTTTTTCGCGCTGGATTAGCGAGGGCGCGGCCTCTCGACGAGAATCGGA
>DATCGG010000088.1:0-8310 GCA_036509075.1 Gemmatimonadaceae bacterium | reverse complement strand
CGACTTCGAGATGCGTGCGCTGTGGGTCGTCCCCGAAAGCACCATCACCGAGTACCTCGTCAGGGCGGGCTACCCCGCCGAGCAATGGCTGTCGAAAACGGAGACCCACCAGCTCGCGTCGGACTTCCGCGCCGAGGAAGTGTTGAACGGCATCGTGCGGAAGACGCCAACCGGCTATCGCGTGCAGGCCGTGTGGTCATTGAGCGCACGCGACGACATGGTGCAGCCGCTTCCCGCCGTGGAGGCAGCGAAGATCAGCGACGTGGCCAAGCTCGTCGCACGTGAGTTCCAGGCCGCACGCAAGCAGGTCGAGTCCGTGCAGCGATGCATGACCCTCGCTCGCACCCGGAACTACACGGGCGCGTTGGCCGAAGCGCGCAGGGCGATCGAGGCGTACCCGCAGTCCGTGTTAGGCCGCGTATGCATCGCGAGCGCCTAACGCCTGGGTGCAGAAGGCGCTCGTCGAATTCGAGCTCGGGCTCGGTCCCGACACGCTGCTGGCGACGCTCGGGCGCGGGCCGGAGAACGGCGAGGGTCGGGCGACGATCGCGCAGTATGCTCGCTACTTCGGCCAGACAGCATCGAAGAACACGGCGGCGCCTAACAAGCTCTCGTCGGCGCGCGCCGCGATCCGCTACCACAAGCTCGCCGATTCGGTGCAGGCGTCCGACACGACGGCGGCGTTGTTGGGGAGTGCGTATGTGATGCTCGCGCGCGACCTGTCGGCCGAACCAGCGGCCGCGAAGAATTGCGACCTGGCGAAGGAGCTCACCGCCGCGGCAACGGAGGCGCAGGTCGTTCTGCCGAGGGCCGGTCGCTCGTTCGGCGACATCCCGATTCTCTTCCAGATCGCAACGGAACTGGGAGCATACGGCGATCGATTGACGAAAGCATTATGCCAACGAAAGGACTGACTCTCTCTTAACGGCGAGAAAGCCTAACGGCGCGAAATTCCAAAAGGCGCCGATCCCGAACGGCGCCGATCCCGAACGGCGCCAATCCCGAAGGGCGCCGATCCCAGACGACGCGAACGACGCGAACCGATGTCACGCCCTCGCGCCTTTTGGGATCGGCGCCTTTTGGGATCGGCGCCCTATGGAATTGGCGCCGTTCGGGATTTTCGCGCCGCCAAATCGGTTCGCGCATTTTTGCAGTGGGAATTGCCGGCCGAGCCTGCTGGGCGTTAATTAAGCGCCTATGCTCATCCTCCTTCGACTGGTCCACATCCTGTTCGGCGTGTTCTGGGCCGGCACGGCCATGTTCAACGCCATCTTCCTCATCCCCGCCGTCCGCGCGCTCGGACCCGCGGGTGGGCCCGTGATGCAGGAGATCGCAGGGAAGCGGAAGCTCCCAGTCTATTTCCTCGTGGCGGGACTCCTCACGGTTCTCTCGGGATTCGGCCTCTACTGGCACGACTCGCAGGGCTTCACGAACGGATTCATGCGCTCGGCTGGCGGGATGACGTTCGGGATCGGCGCCGTGCTCGCGCTCATCGCGGTTCTCCTCGGAATTTTCGTGGTCACACCCGCAGCGATTCGCGCCGGTAAGCTCGGGGCCGAGATCGCGGCCGGCGGTAGGCCGCCGACTCCAGAACAAGCTGCCGAGATGCAGGGGCTCCAGGTAAAGCTGGGGAAGATGGCGATGGTGGCCGCAGGGCTACTTACGCTCACGACCATCGCCATGGCGGTGGGTCGCTACGTCTCGTAGGGACCAGCCGCTCGCTGCAGCGTCGCGACCAGTCACCGACGAGCGCGGCCGCCGGCTGAATTGTAGTTGAGGGCGTCTCTTTCGCGTCGCATGCTCGCGGAATCCAGATCCGTGGAGCGACATGCGACGCGTCCTGTTTTTCTCCGCGCTTCTCGCGAGCGCTGCGGCGCCAGCCGCCGCGCAGGTGCCCGACGTCCCGACCTCCGACACGCTCGGCGCCAATTTCCGTCACGACAGCGTTGGCACATCCACGCCGACGGACTTCGACTTTCTCGATGGGAAATGGAACATCCGCTTTCAGTCGCGGAAGTCACCCACGGCATTCAACCCCGCCGTGGCCGGCACATGGTCCGCGCACCGCTCGCACGACGGCCTCGTGATCGAGGACGAATTCAGCCTGGTCAACCCTAACGACGGGAGCCGCAGCCTGACGCTGACCTACCGCGTCTACAACAAGTCGCGGAAGACCTGGGAGATCGCCGGGACGAGCGCGAAGCAGGGTACTCCATGGGCACCCGGTACGTCGTGGAGCGATGGTCGCGATCGTTTCGTTGTGCAGACGTACGGCACCGGCCCGAATGCCCTGATCACGCGCATTCGATACTACGCGATTACGTCCGATCACTTCCTGTGGCGCGCCGATGGGTCGCAGGATGGCGGTAAGACATGGATCAGGGATTTCTGGAAGATCGAGGCGAATAGAGAGCGACCGTAAACGCAGGCGGCAGGCGGCAGGCGGCAGGCGGCAGACGGCAGGCGGCAGCGGGCGACGGGCGACGGGCGACGGAAAGGCGTGTCTCCCCGGAGCCTCGGGATAAGATCCCGTTGGCAACCTGTCGCCGGCCGCCTGCCGCCTAGCGTTGACAAATTCAAACGAGCGTTTTATACGTGTGTTCAATCACACCACGCTCGAGACGCGCCTATGTCGCGCAAGCTCACTATTGCCCTCGTTGTCCTCGCCGCGGCCTCCACCGCCGGGTGGCTCGAGGTCAGGCGCGCCGGACCCGCCGACCTCGTGCTCACCGGCGTCGTCACCACCAACGACCTCATTATCAGCTCCCAGGTCGGGGGCCGCGTGAGTCGCCTCATCGTCGGCGAGGGCGACTCCGTCACGCCGAACCAGGTCATCGCGACGCTCGAACCGGGCGAGCTCCAGGCCGACCGCGCTTTCTACGCCCGGAGCGCAGAGGCCGTGGCGGCACAGGTCGAGGCGAGCCGCGCCGAGCTGGCCGCGGCCGTCGCACAGGACAGCGAAGCGCGCGCGAACCTCGCGAACGCCCAACGCATGTTCGACCGTCAACAAACTCTCCTCGCCGCGGGCGGCGTCACCGAGCAGGAGCTGGACGCTTCACGCACGTCGCTCACGGTCGCCCGCGCGCGCGTCGAGGCGGCGGAGCGTCAGGTCGCGAACCGCCAGAGCGCACTCACCGCCGGCCAGCAGCAACAGGCAGCGGCCAGCGCCCAGACGACGAAGGCCAACGTTAGGCTCACCTACACCGAGATCACGGCGCCAAGTGCAGGCGTCGTCGACGTGCGCGCTGTCCGCGTCGGTGAAGTCGTGACGGCCGGCCAGCCGATCGTCACGCTCGTGGATCCCGACAGCCTCTGGGTCCGCGCCGACATCGAAGAGACGTACATCGACCGCATCCGACTCGGCGACACACTGACCGTACGCCAGCCCTCCGGCACAGAGCGGCGAGGGACGGTCATCTACCGTGGTGTCGACGCCGACTTCGCCACACAGCGTGACGTGAGTCGCACCAAGCGCGACATCAAGACGTTCGAGATCCGGCTCCGCGTCGACAACGCAGACCGCCGGCTTGCCGTCGGGATGACGAGCTACGTTCTCGTGCCCGCGCCGCGCCCGTGAACGCCGCCGTCGATGTCCGCGCGCTCACCAAGCGATTCGGTGACTTCACGGCGGTCAACGAGATCTCATTCTCCGTGAAGGAAGGGGAGATCTTCGGCCTGCTCGGGCCTAACGGGGCCGGGAAGTCGACGCTCATCCGCATGCTCACGACGCTCATGGCGCCGACCGCCGGCGGCGCGACCGTCGGCGGCGCGGACATCGCCAAGGATTCCGATACCGTTCGGCGGACGATCGGCGTCATTCCGCAGGCGCTCACGAGCGACCCGGAGCTTTCTGTCGAAGAGAACCTCGTCATCTTCGCGCGGCTCTATGGCGTGCCGCGGGAGAAACGCAAGCGGCTCATCACCGAGCTGCTCGAGGCGGTGCAGCTCACGGAGTGGCGCGACAAGCCGGTCAAGAACCTGTCGGGGGGCATGCGACGCCGAGTGGAGATCGCGCGCGGTCTCGTCCACGAGCCGCGCATCTTCTTCCTCGATGAGCCCACCACCGGCCTCGACCCGGTCTCGCGCACCTCAGTGTGGGAGATGCTCCAGCGCATCAAGGCGGCGCGCGACCTCACGGTCATCCTGACGACGCATTACATGGACGAAGCCGACAAGCTGTGCGACCGCATCGCCATCGTCGACCACGGCAAGCTCGTCGCGCTCGACTCGCCGCTCAACCTCAAAGCCTCGATTCCCGGACGGAACTTCATCGAGGCGAGCTTCACTGGCGAACCTGACGACTGGCGCGTGCGGCTCCAACGACTGCCCGCGGTCGACAGCGTCTCCGGCGAGGGGAATGTCGTACGCATCGCCTCCAACAACGGACCGTTGACGACCACCGCCCTCATAGCCGCGGCGGCCGAGTCCGACGTGTCCGTCCGGTCACTCGCGGTGCACAGCACGACGCTCGACGACGTGTTCGTCCACTTCACCGGCCGCGACCTCCGCGACGCGCTGCAGGCACCGTCGGTGGCGGACCAGCGACTCATGTTCCGCCGTTAGGCACGGACGACGCATGCACCGCGCTTTCGCGATCATCGAACGGGAGCTGCTCCGGCTGCGGCGGGCGCCTATGCTCATTGCCATGTCGCTGCTCATGCCCATGGCGCAGCTCGTGATCCTAGGGCACGCGTTCGGCGGCAAGGTTCGCCATCTCAAGGTCGGCCTCGTGGACCAGGACCGCGGCGTGCCGGCCGTTCGAATACGCGAGCTGTCCAACGCCGTCGCCGCCAACGCGGAGACCTACGAGCTCGTCACCTACGACGACCCGGGACAGGCGCTCACCGCGCTCCGGAACGGACGCCTCAACGGCGTGTTGACGATCCCACCGGGCTTTTCTCGGCGCGTGCTCGCGGGCAACGCACCGCGCGTCGCCCTGATCGAGGACAACACCGACACCTTCGTGAGCGCAACGCTCGCGGGCACGATGTCCGGCCTGCTGGGGGCCTACAACAGTCGCACGCCGACCGCGCGCCGCATCCCGACGCAGCCTACGCTGGAGCTGGTCGAGGTGTATCCCTACGTGCCGTACGTCCAGTACATGCTGCCAGGCGTCATCGTCATGTCGATCTTCATGATGGTAATGATCGGCGGCGGGATCATCTATCTCGACGACAAGGCGCGCGGGCTGCACGAGGGATACCTCGTCACGCCGATCTCGAAGTTCGAGCTGATCCTCGGCTTCAATGTCTCGGGGGCGATCAAGGCGGCGCTCGTGGGCGTCGCGCTGATGATCGTGGGGTCGCTCATCGCCGGCGTGCCTAACGCGTTCGCGCCGCTCAAGCTGCTCCGCCTCCTCGCGGTCATTGTCGCTACGTCCGTGGCGCTGGTGAGCATGATGTTCCTGCTCATGGTGCGGATGAGCAATCCGCTCATGGCCCGAGCAATGTTCGGCGTGCTCAACACGCTGCTCTACTTCCCCAGCGGTGCGGTCTACCCGCAGCAGGCGTTCCCGCCGTGGCTGCACGCGCTCGCCGTCGTGGACCCGTTCTCCTACCCGGTCCATGCGCTCAAGAGCGTGCTCCTCAAGGACACGGGCTTCGCGGCGATCACATCGGATCTCACGTACATGATCGGATTTTCGGTGGTCACCATGGCGGCGGCGACGTTCCTGTTCAAGCGCGAGCTATGAGTCCGATGCGACGGCGCGAGCGTAGACCGCGACGTGAAGGGCGCTCCGCTCGGCACATGGCACGCGGCGGTGCCGACGTCGCGGAGACGCGCGCACGCTTGCTCGACACAGCGCGGCATCTGTTTGCCGAGCGTGGCTTCGAGGACGTGACGGTGCGAGAGATCTGTCGCGGGGCCGGAGCGAATCTGGCGCTCGTCAACTATTACTTCGGCGACAAGCTGGGGCTCTATCTGGAGGTAGTGAACCAGGCCATCGCGGCGGTCCGTGAGTTCAACAGTCTCGCGATGACGGCGCCGGAGGGCAGCGATGCCGAAGAGCGGCTGCGGCTCTTCGTGCGTGGGTTGCTGCATCGGGTGTTCGAGTTGCGCGGCGTCGACAGCTGGGTCCACCGGCTCATTCAGCACGAGCTGAGCCGACCGACCGAGCTTGCGACCCGCATCCTGCAGGAGGCGATGGCGCCGCGGATTCGCTATCTCGCGGAGATTGTCGCGGAGCTGTTGTCGTGTCCGAAAAAGGACCCTCGCGTCATGCACTGCGTGGCCAGCGTCCATGGGCTGTGCCTGGTGTACAGCCGGATCGTGCTCGCGAATCAGTTCAAGGCCGCGATGCCGGATCTGGCGAGCGATGGCCCGTTCGACGTGGAGGACGCGGTCGCGCATGTGTCGGCGTTCTCACTGGCGGGCATTCGCGCCATGCGGCGTTGATTCGGTCCGTTGGGGGTCAGACTCCTTTCCCATCATTCTTACTCATTCTCGCAGCGGACGGCTTTGACTAACCACAGAGTCTTTGATTACCACGGAGGTCACAGAGGTCACGGAGAAATGCCTAACGCTGTGGCACTTCTCTGTGGCCTCTGTGACCTCCGTGGTTACTTGTCCCAGATCTGAATTCGTTCGGCGATCCGCCCGGACTCGATGAGCTCGTGCAGCTCATCGCCTAACGCCGCACTCGCATCCACCACCGCCTGCCACCGACGCAGGCGCTCAGCCTCCGGCATCGTGTAGAAGTCGCGCCGGTCCGGGATCTTGGCACCGGGCAGCGTGGCGACGAACTCCGGCGACGGTGCCATCAGCAGCGCGCGGCGGAAGTTCGCGCCGCCAGCGCGACGCCAGGCGAGCGACTTGTCGAACCAGCCCGGCACCACGTGCGGGTAGAAGTGCGGATAAAGCACGAGCCCATCACCCGGCCCGAAGTCGAGATCGACATGATAGTCCAGGACACCGCCATCCCAGTGCATACCGCCCACCATGCCGGGAATCCGGACGCCATCGACGAGCAGCGGGATCGCGCCGGACGCCAGGAGCACATCGCGGGTGTTCTCACGCGTTAGGCTGGCATGTCGCGTCGGCAGGTCGGCAATGTGCGCAAACGGCGTTTCTCCGCCGGTGGAGTTGAAGATCCAGCGCCGCATCACGAGCGCGAGCGCGCGACGACTCACCAGGTTGCCCGCGACGGCCAGCCCCATCCCCGCCATGAGCAGCGACCGTTGCCCACTCGCCGCCAACCCCCGCCCTTCGCCGGTGATGACGTGAAGTCGCGCCCACGGATGGCTCAGGATCTCGTCGACGCCGGTGGGCCCGAGCATGAGGTCGAGCGCCCGGCCGAGTACCGCCGAGACTTCCGCGGTGGACGGCTTCGGGGTGTACCGCTGCTCGTAGATGTACGCCCGGTGTCCTCGGCCTAACGCGGCGACGGGATCGCGCTGGGCGAGGCACGCCATGCGCCAGCTGCCGATCGACGACCCGATGAGGTGCATGGGCCGCTGGCGGGAGTGCTGGAGAAATTCGCCGAAGAGATAGCGGTCAAGGCCGGCCAGGGCGAGCCACTTCGCGCCGCCGGAGGCGGCGGGGATGATGTCGATGTCCTCGGCACGAAGACCTCGTTCGCGAAGGAGCGCGTAGGCATCTCGACCGGCGCGCAGGGTAAGCGCATGCATCCCTCAAATGGTAATGCACGGTGAGACGGCTCGTTGCGCGATGCTCCTCGAGCTCGCGACGGGATCCGGAACTGCTCGATCGCGTTCTCGATCGCCCTCGTTAGGCTCTGCGATGTGGGCGCCGTCCTTCACGAGGTCGTCCTGGGCGCCCTCCTCGAGCACGGCGACCCGTCCTCGCCGGTGCCCACCTCGTGGATCACGTAGCTCCGGGTCGGCCCTGCAGCAGTCGCCGCACCATCAACCGGTCGGGTGGATCATCCTCCACCAGGACGATCGGCCGCGTCGTTGCCGAGTTCTTCATACGTCCAATGCCCTACCGGCCGCCGCAGCATCGTCGCCTCGCGGCGAGTCGGCCTGCTTCGGCCACAAAAAGTGGAACGTTCCGCCCTTCCCTTCTTCCGATTCGACCCACGCTGTGCCGCCCTGCATCTCCACGAGCCGTCTGACGATCGCGAGACCGACGCCGATACCGTCGTCGGCAGCGTCGCTCGCCGCACGTGGACGAAGCGTATGAAAGAGCCTCCAGATCTTGTCCTGAGTGCGGACCGGAATACCGGGCCCGTTGTCGCGAACCTCGAACTCGTATGCGTACCCGAGGTCGCGCGCGCTCACACACACGCGCGTGTCGTATGCCTCGTGGCGCACCTGGGTGCGCCGCATGATCTCTCCCGGCTCACGGCTG
>DATCGG010000087.1:0-8127 GCA_036509075.1 Gemmatimonadaceae bacterium | reverse complement strand
GGGGGACATCGTACCTCCTTACACCGCTCCGTCAAGGCGTTTGGGACCTCCTGACAACGACTGGTCACACATCGTTCGGATCGGCCCAGGCTATCGACGGGGTCAGCGACGGTCGAGCGCGATTCGGTGAGCGGCGGCGTTCGAACGGTGGAGGTCTGACTGACCTGGACGCCTCAGTGAGCCGGCCGTCGGGCGGCTCCAGGGCCTAACGTTGCCCTGTCTGTCCCCGCGCCTCGGTCTGGCAGGGTTCTTCCGGTCAAATACGGCTTAGGGTTTAGAGATCAGGCCTCGCGGGCACCCTGGCCGCGATGCAATAGTATGCCGTCCGCCCGCAGCGCTTCGCGCCTCGGAGGTAGTCGACCGATGCTCCTGTCTCGCCGTCGCAGCCAGGTGGCTGCCAGTCTCGCGATCATCGCCATGTTCGGCGGCGTGTCGCTATCGCTCGGCTCGCGAGTCGAGGCGCCGTCGATACCGGACCGAATTGGCGACGACGTGTTCTGGCGAATGGTCTCCGACTACTCGGAGCCTGGGGGATTTTTCCGGTCCGATAACTTCGTCTCGAACGAGATCACGTTTCAGTGGGTTCTGCCGGAGCTTGCCAAGACGACGCGGTTGGGGGGCGTCTACCTCGGGGTCGGACCGGATCAGAACTTCACGTACATCGTCGCGATGCAGCCCAAGATCGCGTTCATCGTCGACATCCGCCGACAGAACATGCTGCATCACTTGCTCTACAAGGCACTGGTCGAGTTGTCGCCGGATCGTGCCGAGTTCCTGTCCAGGCTCTTCTCGCGACCTCGGCCCGGCGGGCTCGACGCGAACGCCGGGCCGGCCGCACTGTTCCAGGCCTATGCCAACGTGCCAGCCGACAGCACGCTGTACGCGCGGAACCTGGCGGCAGTGAAGGAACACCTCGTCGGACGGCACAAGTTCGCGCTCACGAGCGATGACCTGCGGACCATCGAATACGTGTACTCCGCATTCTTCACCGCCGGGCCGGACCTCACCTACTCGTTCACCATGCCGGGCCGCGGAGCGAGCATGATGTTCTACGGCCGCCGCATGCCCACGTACGCTGAGCTCATGATGGAGAGCGACGGGGCTGGGAATCAGCGCAGCTACCTTGCGAGCGAAGACAACTACCGCACCCTTCGCGACCTCGAGCGCAACAATCTGATCGTCCCGCTCGTGGGCGACTTCGCCGGCGACAAGGCCATCCGCACGGTCGGCCAGTACGTGCGAGACCACGGAGCAACGATCACGGCCTTCTACACGTCGAACGTGGAGCAGTACCTCTTCCAGAGCGACGACTGGAAGAAGTTCTTCGGCAACGTCGCGACGCTTCCGGTCGACACCTCGAGCACGTTCATTCGCGCGGTGTTCAACTTCACCACGATGCCGACTCAAACGGGCACGCCTGGGCCCAGATCGCGAACCATGCTCGCGTCGATCATTGAGCAGGTGCAGGCGTTCACCGAGGGGCGCATCCAGTCATACTGGGACGTGATCCAGACCTCGCGTTGATCCTCGGCGCCCGACCCGCCACAACCTGACCTCTTCGACTCCGCCTCACGGTCTCCGACAGGCGATCGGCCTAACGCGAGCGACCGCGATGGTCGTTGGTACGATCATCGGGGCTTCGATCTTCGTGCAGCCGTCGCTGGTGTCGGGTGCGGTGCCGTCGGTTTCCGGCATGCTTCTCGTGTGGGCCGTCGCCGGCGCGCTGACGCTGATTGGCGCCCTGGTTACCGCGGAGCTCGCGTCGGCTTTCCCCGGCACGGGTGGGGTCTACGTCTTCCTGCGAGAGAGCTACTCACCTGCGGTCGCGTTCCTCTGGTGCTGGGCGATGTTCTGGAGCATGCACACGGGGATCATCGCGGCGATCGCCACGGTGTGTGCGCGCTATGTGGGGTTCTTCGTCCCGCTTGGCAATACCGGCGTACGCGTCGTCGCGATCGGCGCTATCCTCGTTCTCTCGGCCGTCAACTACGTTGGCGTTAGGTACGGGACGGCCGTCCAGACCACGTTCACCATCATCAAGGTGGCGGCAGTCGCGCTCATCGCTATTGCGGGATTCGTGGCACCTCACCGAGTCCCGGCAACGGCCGACATATCCACGCCGCCATTCGTTCCGTCGCTTCGCGCACTCGTGGCGGCCACGGTCGCGGGTTTGTTCGCGTTCGGTGGTTGGCACATGGTGACGTATACGGGCGACGAAACGGTCGATGCCCGCCGAACCATCCCGCGCGCGCTGCTGATTGGCACGCTTGCGGTCACCGCGTCCTACATCGCCGTCAACGCGGCGTATCTCGCGGTGCTGTCACCCGCCGCCGTCGCGTCATCGAACCGGGTCGCTGCCGATTTCGCCGACATCGTTTTGGGCAACGGTGGTGCCGCGGCGATGTCGGCGCTGGTCGTGCTCTCCACGCTCGGCGCGATGACAGGCATCATCCTCACCGGCCCGCGCGTGTACCTCGCGGCCGCGCACGACGGCCTCCTGTTCCGTTGGATCGGAGGAATCCACCCGCGCTATGGTACGCCGCACCACGCGATCGTTCTGCAGGCCGTCTGGGCGTCGATCCTCGTGGCGACGGGCACGTACCGCGCGCTGTTCACGCGGGTGGTGTACACCGAGTGGATCTTCTTCGGCCTCATGACCGCCGGTGTGTTCGTCCTGAGGCGGCGCGCCGACTATGCGCCGGCGTATCGCGCGTGGGGTTACCCTGTGCTGCCGCTCGTGTTCATCGTCTCCACGGCGGTCATCGTATTCAATCAGCTTGCCTCCGATCCGATCGAGAGCGCGACCGGACTTCTGATCGTGCTGGCCGGTCTCCCGATCTATTACCTGCGCACCGCGCGCCTCAATTCCCGTACTGTCACACATGCCGATCATTGACGTTCACAATCACTTCTATCCGCCCGAGTACCTCGACGCGCTGCGCTCGGGAAAAAGTGTCGTACGGGTCACGGTCGACTCCGCAGGGAATCCGCACATTCACTATCCTGGTGACTACAACGTGGCCGTCGCCGGTCACCGCGACATCGCGTACCGCCACAACGTGCTCGAGGACGCGGGGGTAGACACGCAGGTCATCAGCCTGACGACGCCCGGGACGCATGTCGAGTCGCCGGCGTACGCGGTGACGCTGGCCAAGCTGGTGAACGACGCGTTCGCGACGATCATCGCGGAGCGGTCTCCGAGATTCACGGCACTGGCGACGCTGCCGCTCAACGACCCGGTAGCATCGCTCGCCGAGTTTCGTCGGGCCGTCGAGGAGCTGCACCTGCCCGGCGCGATGCTCTTCAGCAACGTGAACGGCGTCGCGCTCGCCGATGAGCGGTTCTGGCCCCTCTACGAGGCGGCCGATGCGTACGGCGCCGTGCTCCACATCCATCCCACGAGCCCCGTCGGCGTCGAGGCCATGACCCAGTACTGGCTGATGCCGCTCGTCGGGTTTCTGATGGATACGACGTTAGCGGCCGCGCATCTCGTCTTCAGCGGGGTAGGGGAGCGGTTCCCGAACATCAAGTGGGTCCTCTCGCACTTGGGCGGCGCGGTGCCCTACATGGCCGAACGGTTCGATCGCGGCTTTCACGCGTTCAAGGATTGTCGTCGCAACATCGATCGGCCGCCGAGCGATTACTTGAGGCGGTGGTATTACGACACGGTGAACTTCGATCCGAACGCGCTCCGTCTCGCCGTCGCGTTTGCGGGTGCCGACCGCATCCTCGCTGGCAGCGACTACCCGCATCAGATCGGGAGCATTCCGTCGATGCTCACGAGCCTTCGCCATCTCGGGCTGTCGGAGGCGGACACGGTCAGGATTCTCGGCGGGAACGCGGCTGGCCTCTATAGACGTTAGGCTCTTTTTTACCGCGGAGGACGCAGAGGTCACAGAGAAAGAACAAAGAGACAAGAGTTTGATCGGTTCAAAACGATCTTAGCAGCCGCACCAGACCATCGGCCAACGCACGGCCAGCGCCGCCATCAGGATCTCGCTCCGGGTCGTAGATCGTCACGTTCATCCCGACTACCAGGCCCGTATCGAGCACGGGAGAGAGCAGCGACTCGAGCTCGGCATACGATAGACCGTCGGGCTGACGCGAGTCCACGGCGGGCATGACGGCATCGTCGAGGACATCGACGTCGAGATGGATCCACACGCCGGTCACGCCGGACTCCGCAAAGCGACTCGCCACCGCCTCGCCAGCAGCCGTCATCCCGGCCTGGCGCAGCGCGGCCAGCGAGGAGACGTGCATCGCGGCCCGAGCCCGTTGTACATCATCACCGGTGTACCACGCCGGGTTGTCCCGCGGGCCGAGCATCGCGACATCGGCGGCGGCGACGAGCGGTGACGCCCCGCCTAACGTGGCAAGCGACGGCGGGCCGATGCCGACCGCGAGCGCGAGGTCCATCCCGGCCGCGCCGCCGGTGCGCGACACAGCGGGCGTTTGCAGGTCCTGATGGCCGTCGACGAACGCCAGCCCGTGGCGCCCGCGCGGGTGGAGCGCCAGCGCGCACCCGAGCAGGATCGAGCAGTCCCCACCAACGACGAGCGGAAAACAGCCGACATCGAGCTGTAAGCCGACCGCGCGTGCGAGCGTGGCTGAATAGTCCGCGATCGCCTGCGCGTTGCGGATGCCGGTGACCGGATCGCGTTCCGGGCGGTACGGGGGTGGCACGACCCGTCCGGCATCCGAAGCTCCGATCCGCTCCCGAAGCCCGAGCTCACGCAAGCGGCTCGCCATGAGCCGTACGCCCGGCTCCCGGTTCTCCGCCGGCGGTGCGAGACCAAGGTTGCTTGGCGCGTCGAGCAGGGCGATCGGTCGGATCACCGTCGGTACCCTTACCCGTTAGGCATCAGAGCCGCTCCACCAGGCGGTCGATCAGGAAGCTCGACTGTTCCAGCGCCTCGTGTGTGAACGGCCCAAAGAACTCGCGCACCTCATTGAACAAGCCTCGGAAGCGCTCGCGGTCCCCGCTGCCGATGATCTCGGCCACCTCGCCCGCGGCTTTGCCGAACGCCGCGGTCACGTGTGCCGTCGCCGGGTTCCGCATCTCGATCGGCCCATAGAGATCCGGCGATTGATCGAAGTGCCGCGCCGTCACGTACAACTCCATCAGATAGGCCGGCGATGTGAACCGCAACGTCTCGTCGAGCGGCGTGCCGAGCCGCGCCAGTGTCAGCCCGAGCACCTGCGTCTGGAAATGCGTCAGCACCTGCACGACTGACATGATCCGATCGTGATGCGCTGGCGTGGTCTCCTGCACCGTAAGTCCGCGAGCCTGCAACATGCGCGCGACCCAGTCGGCCCATTCGTCCCCGCGCGCACGACAGACCACGACGCGCTGGCCCTGCAGCGAGTGCACGTTAGGCCCGAACATCGGGTGCGTACCGACGACGCTCGCCCGAGTCGATGTGAGCATCGCCGCCACGGGTGCTTCCTTGATGCTCGTGACGTCCATAAGGACGGCGTCCTCGCGCAGGCGCGGCCCAACGGCACGGATCACCGGCTCCGTCGCGTCGATTGGGACGCTCACCACCACGACGTCCGCCACCTCCGCAGCCGCCGCAGCCGTGAGCTCGGTGTCGACATCGACGACCAGCACTTGATGACCGAGGTCGCCGAAGAGCCGGACCATCAGTGCGCCCATGCCCCCATGTCCGCCAATGACCGCGACCGTGCGTGCTTCGGTCTCGTATGGCAGTTCCGCGCGCAGCGTCGCCTGATGATCGCGGCTCGCACGCATCAACACGCGAAACACGGATTCCATCTCGCCGCGCGGGAGCCCCATCGCCTCCGCGCGCTGGCTCCGGTCGACGATGATGTCGCGCTCGCGCTCCACATCGCGGATGCGAAGCCCGTGCTGGCGCTTGTAGGCCGCAATCTCGCCCACGAGCGCCATGCGGCGCGCGACGATCTGCAGCAGGTCGCGGTCGAGCACGTCGACCATGGCCCGCAGGACGGGCAACGGCCGCGGGTTGGCGTCGTCAATCATTTCGATTCCCGATTCCCGATTCCCGATTCCCGATTACTGGATCCGTGCGACGTTGCTGCCCGGCGCCGCGAACTTGGCGAACACCCCCGGATCATGGCCCGGAATGATCAGCCGCGGGTCCGATGCGAGGCGAGCCATCCGCGCCTGCGCCGCGAGGTTCGACAACGAATCGAGCGTCTGCGCGATCGGTCGATGCTGCTCGAGGTTCTCGTACAGATATGCGTTGTCCGACGCGATCACGACGGTGCCGACGTCCGATCGCACGGTCGCGTACTGCGAGGCGAACGTGTGCTTGCCACCGGTGAATACCGTGATGCCGGGGATGATCTCGACCGAGTCGCCCTCGATCAGATTCACGTGTCCGTGCGACTTGAGGCCGGCAAGCACTTTCGCATCGTCCGGATCCATCGCGCGGTCGCGCGACGATCCGTCGGGGGCGATGTAATGCTCGTACTCCTCCTTCTGGATCCAGATGCGCGCTCTCGGGAACAAGTCGACGCCGTCTGCGTGATCCCAATGCACGTGCGAGAGGATGATGTCGGTGATGTCCTCCGGTCGAACTCCCGCGCGCTTCACCGCCTCCGAGGGCAGCACGAAGTCCACTGGCTTCCACCGCGTCACGAACTTGTCGCGATAAAAACCGGCGTCCACGAGAACGTTGCGGCGGTTGCCACGCAGGAGCCACACGCTCATGGCGATGTCCATTCGCCTGCTCGTGTCGACGCCTGCGATCAACGCTCGAACAGGGAAGCTCGGCACGGTGGCGTAGCGGATCGCGAACACCTCGTACGTTGGCGCAGTCTGCGCGGGGCTCGTCGCGCTGGCGCACAGGATTGCGGTGAGCGTGGCAACGAGGCCGGAACGGCGATGTGTCATGGGGGTGGGGTCAGAGTCGGTGAATTCGCGGCGCTTATCAGCTGAGGATGCGGATATTCAACGACTCTGACCCCTTGGCGGGAAGGACTCGATCGTTTACGCTACCGCCCTCTCGAACGCGGGTTGCCCTGCGAGTGTTCTCCGGAGACCAGATCGCGTCGCTCCTCTCCGAGGTCGGCGTCACGCATGTGATCACCGTTCCCGATAGCACGATCGGGCGGTGGGAACCGGCGATCGAGCGGACCGGGCGGATCAGGCTCGTGCGCGTCTGCCGCGAGGGGGAGGCGTGGCAGGTCGCCGCAGGTCTCTATCTCGGCGGCGCGACACCACTGGTCATGATCCAGTGCACGGGGTTGTTCGAATCGGGCGACGCGATTCGAAATGCGCTCCACGACTGGAAGGTCCCGGTGTTCTCGATCGTCGGCTACCGCAGCTATCTCGATCAGGCGAAGCTGCCAGGCGATACGTGCCTGGTCTTTACCGAGCCGATCCTCGATGCGTGGAAGATCGACTATCGGTTGATCACCTCGCCATCGGAGCTTCACGTGATCCGCGATCATCTCCTGAGCTGTCGCAATGCCGGAAAGGCCGGCGCGGCACTCATCGCCGAGTGACTGAGGTTTCCGCGACCATGGCAACTGCTTCGCGGATTCCGCTCGTCAGCGCGCTCGAGACGCTATGGCGCATCCGGCGCGACGACGAAGTCGTGATCACGACCATGGGCTCCGCGCGCGAGTGGATGACGCTCGGTGAGCCCCACGCCCTCGATCTCATTCTCGTGCCCTCGGCGATGGGACACGGCACATCGATCGGCCTCGGTCTGGCGCTCGCGCAGCCAGGCAAGCGCGTGATCGTGTGCAGTGGAGATGGTTCGCTGCTCATGAACCTCGGCTCGCTCGCTTCGATCGTCGCGGCGAACGTGCCGAACCTCGTGGTGATCGTGTTCGACAATGGTGTCTACGAGGTCACCGGACAGCAGCCGACCGCTAGTGCAGACTTCTGCGGCGTCGCCCGGGCGTGCGGTTTCGAGTCGGTGCATGCCTTCAGCGATGCCACGTCGTGGGCGGATGGCGCACGATCGGCGCTCGATGCAAAAGGCCCGACGTTCGTCTGCCTGAACGTCGAGCCTGTAATTGGCGGAACTGCTCCGCATTCCCCCGGCCCAACGGCCGCCCGCGCCAAACGGTTTATAGAGGCGCTGCGCCGTTAGGCAGTAACCGTCGCCCGTCGTCCGTACCCCGTCGCCGGCA
>DATCGG010000086.1:0-49748 GCA_036509075.1 Gemmatimonadaceae bacterium | reverse complement strand
CGGCGCGAGGATCTCGACAAGCCTCCCTGGCGATCTACCCAGCGTGGCTCGCCGGGCGCCGCCGCCAGAGAAGCCGAAGGCCGGCGAGACCGCTCAGCCCCGTGAGGAGCATCGCGAACGCTCCCATGCGCAACTTGGGCTCGGCGACGTCGTAAACCACGTTTCCGATGGCGAAGCCCACGAGCAGAACCCCGACGCAGCGTCGTGCGACGCGGCCCCGCGCGAGCGACCCGCGATCGCGCGCGTCGCAGATGCGCTCCGTTGCCGCGGAGCACAGCAGATCGATCAACGCCCGCACCCAGAATGCCGCCGTAGCCCACGACTGCACGCTGCCCAGCGCACGTCGCTGGTCGCGCAGCGTCATGAGAATCTCGTGCGCGTAGTGAGCGCGAAACGGCGCCGGGTAGGCGCGGAGCACCACACCCAATACCTGATCGCTCAGCCGGCGCCGTGAGGAGGTTGAGGTGCGTGATGTCGGCGCCACGTCAGGTCACATCCGGGTTAATGAGTCGGAGGTCCCGCGCCAGACGCACTGCCGAGGCGAGTCGCCGCGCCTCGGCACGCGCCACCGCTCGCCCGAGCGTAGAGAGTCTATAGTACCGTCGGCGTTCGTCACCTGGCGACTCAGTTTTCTCACCAGCCTCCTCGACGAGGCCGTCCGCGACCAGTCGCTTGAGCGCACCGTAGAGCGTGCCGGCCCCGAGACGCACGCGGCCGGCGGTTCGAATCTCGACCTCGTTCATGATCGCGTACCCGTGACGTTCGCGGTCGCTGAGCGCGAGTAGCACCTGGAATGTGCTTTCGCTCAGGGGCAGGAATTCGTCGGGTCCGCGATTTGGGCGAGTCATCGCCAGGCCGCCTTCGCGGTGGTGCCCGCGGCACGCGGTAGCACGAGCCGACGCTGTATATCGTGGCGCGATATTAACGACAACGTAATCCTCCCACCATTGGGACGTAATCAGGCTCGATTGACGCCAGGACGGACACGTCGAATATATCGCGCGACGATACACTAAACCAGCGAGCAACGCCGGAGGGGCCGCAATGCTCGAGAGCCTGTGGTGTGACGTGCGGAGTGCCGCACGCGCCATGCGAACGCACCCTATCACCGCGGCCGTCGCCATCGCGACCCTTGCAGCCGGGATCAGCGTCAACACGACAGTGTTTGCCATCGCCGGCGCCGTCCTCGACCCCGAGCTTCCCACTGCGTCTGACCGAGTCGTCGTTGCCTACGCGCGAAACGACGCCGCCGGCATCCCACGAGGGTACATCACCGGGCTCGAGGTCGCCTCCTGGAGCGCACGGCCGGCCTTTGCCGCGCTCGGAGCGTATGAACTGACGAACTTCAACTTCGTGGGTCCGAGTGGCGCGGGCGACCGCGAGCCGGAGCGCGTCACGGGTGCGCGAGCGTCATCCGAGGTGTTCAAGGCGCTCGGTGTCGTACCGAGTCTCGGGAGACTCTACACCGCCGCGGAGGAGCGACCGGGCGGAGAGCGCGTCGCGCTGATCACCCACGCGAACTGGGTGCGACGATTCGCCGCATCGCCGTCTGCCGTCGGGTCCGCGATCATGCTGGACGGATTTTCGCATACCGTGGTTGGCGTCCTTCCCGAACGCTTCGTGTTAGGCGGGGCCGACGTTTGGGTGCCGCTCGTGATCGACGCATCGCTCGCGGGATCGGCACGACGGTCGCTCACCGTCGTGGGGCGGGTTGCGCCGGGCGGGTCGTCCGAGCAGGTGCGAGGTCAGCTCACCCGACTGTCGGCGCGGGCTGCCGAACGCCAGCCGAACGCGTTTCAAGGCTGGACCGTCGACGTGATGCCGCTTCGTGACTGGGTGGTGGGCCAGCGACGGGTAACGCTCCGCGTGCTGCAGATCGCGGTGTTCGTCGTCCTGTTGATCGCGTGCTCGAACATCGCGAACGTGCAGCTGGCCCGCGCCATCGCCCGGCGCCGGGAGTTCGCGGTGCGCTCGGCACTCGGCGCGTCGCGGTCGCGGCTGGTACGGCATCTCCTGAGCGAAGGGCTACTGTTGTCGGTGATCGGTGCGGCCGTCGCGCTGCTGCTCGCGATGGCCGAGATGCGCGCGGCGCGCGCGGCGCTGCCCGCTGATATTCCGAGCTGGGTGACTTTCCGCCTCGACGTCGCCGCGCTCGTGTTCACGGTGGTCCTGGCCACGGGCACAGCGCTGCTGTTCGGGCTGGCCGCGGCGGTGCACGGCTCTCGCGCCGACCCCGGCCGCGTGCTGCGTGACGATGGACGCCTCACCGGCGCCAGTCCGCGCACTGGCCGCATCCGCAGCTCGCTGCTCGCCGGCCAACTCGCGCTGGCGATGACGCTGTTCGTGATCGCGGTGGTCCTCGTACGGTTCTCGATGACGCTCGCGGCCGCCGACCCCGGCTTCGATGCCCGCAGTGTGGTCTCCGCGCGCCTAACGCTTCCAGAGAGCACCTACCCCAGTCTCGACAACGTACATGCGGTGTACCGCGCGATCGTCGAGAGGGTCAGCATCATGCCGCAAGCGAGTGGCGTGACGCTGACCACCGCGCTTCCCGCGCTTGGTGGTGGGCACCTTACCCCAGTGCGTGTGGAGGGAGGAAGCGGACCTGGCCGCGACTCGGCTGTGGTCGTCCAGAGCAGGTCGGTCGCGAACGGGTACTTCGATCTGCTCGCAGTTCGCCGCATAGCGGGCGCGCCGTTCGCGGCCGCCGACGTCGAGAGTGGACCCGTCGTCGCCATCAACGAGGCAATGGCGCGACGCGTGTTCCCGAGCGGCGACGCCATTGGCCACCTGCTTGTCGTCGGCAGCGGGGACTCGTCAGAGGCGCGGGCGCGGATCGTTGGCGTCGTGCGCGATACGAGTGGGATCGAGGATGGACCGACCGCATGGGCGATCTATCGGCCACTGGAGCAGGCGCCGTCGCGAAGCATCGTGATCGTCGTGAGGACGCGAGGCGACCTCGCGCCGGTTGTGCGTGATCTGCGGCGAGTGGTGCACGAGCTCGACTCGCGACTGGCACTGTATGACGTGCGCTCGCTGTCTGATGCCGTCCGGCGCCAGGTCTGGGCGCCGCGGGCGCTCGGATTCCTCCTCGGAGTGCTGGCAGCCCTCGCGCTCGGCTTGTCAATGTTGGGAGTTTACGGCGTCGCGGCGTACGCCACGGTACAGCAACGGCGCGAGATCGGCGTCCGCCTCGCTCTTGGCGCGCCGGCGCGAGGTGTGGTCGCGCTGTTCGTCAGGCGCTCGCTCCGACTGAGCATGATCGGCACGACCATCGGCGCGTTAGGCGCGCTGGCCGCTTCGCGCGTGCTGTCCGCCCGACTGGGCGTCCCGGCCGCGGGCGTGATGCCGCTCGTCGGCAGCGGTCTCGCTCTCGCGCTGGCGACGGTGGCCGCGTCTTACATCCCGTCGCGCCGGGCCGCGCGCGTCGATCCCGCGCTCACGCTGCGCGGCGAGTGAAAGGAGCTGCAGGAACCGAGTCAGATGACAGTCCCGCTGCGCGAAATCCACTTCGTCGGCTGGAACAGCGGAATCGCGAGCGGAGTCAAGCTCCGGGCGGTATCGCTCCAGAACGACCGAAACGGCCGCTTCTCGCCCGTGCGGTAGAAATGAATGAGATAGGCGACGTCACAGGCCGCGAAATTGGCCAGCCACTGGTCGAGGTCATGAACGTCGGCATCGTGGAACAACTGCAACGAATAGCGCGCTGCCTCCTGCTCGTAGCGCGCGAGCTGTGACAGCAGTTCCTCGGTTGCGTTCTTCACCTCGAGCAGCCCGAGCTCGCGGTCACGCGCGCTCACGTTCCATTGGACCGTGTGCCCGAAGAGGTGCACGAGGATGAACAACGCTTCCTCGGCCTCGAGATCGTAGTCCACGAGAATCTGCGAACCGTCGAGATCGCCGGTGAATGGGTCGGTGACATCCGTGATCACGACCGGCAAGCCATAGCGCTCCTCGATGAGCCGCTCGACTCGGTTGAACACCTCGCGGAAACGTTCGTCGGTCGTGGTCACGACGGAACCGTCTTGAGTGAGATGCCTAGCTTCTGCATGCGCGATCGCAGGGTGCTTGGGTTGATTCCGAGGAGCTCCGCGGCGCCTGACGCCCCGTGGACGTGGCCGCCGGCTGCAGCCAGCGCGCGCCTGATGTGGGCGCGCTCGCTGTTCTCGAGCGTCTGAAGCGGCGGGAGATCCGGAACGCCACCGGACGGCGCTTCATTCAACGACGAGCGCAGCGTCTCGCCGACGGAGACAACGGGGCCGTTGGCCAGCACGCAGGCCCGCTCCAGCACATTCTGCAACTCGCGAATGTTGCCCGGCCACGCGTAGCGCTGAAGCTGTTCCAGGCTCCGCTCATCCACACGCGTGAGCGGCTTGCCCATCTTCCGCTGGAACTGCGCGAGATAATGCTCGACCAGCACGGGGACGTCGCCCGGCCGCTCGCGCAGCGGCGGAATGCGAATCGGGAACACGTTGAGGCGGTAGAACAGGTCGGCGCGGAATCGCCCCTCCGCGACCTCTTTGTCGAGATCGCGGTTGGTTGCCGCAATGAGCCTCACGTCGACCTTCATGGGCCGCGTACTGCCGACGCGCTCGAACTCCTGCTCCTGCAGCACACGAAGGAGCTTCACCTGCGTGTCGAGCGGCAGCTCACCCACCTCATCCATGAACAAGGTGCCCTTGTCGGCGAGCTCGAAGCGGCCGATGCGCTTCTGGATCGCGCCGGTGAACGCGCCCTTCTCGTGGCCAAACAGCTCACTCTCCACGATGCCCTGCGGGATGGCGCCGCAATTTATCTTGATCAGCGGACGATCCTTCCGCGGGCTCGCCTCATGAATCCCCCGGGCGATGAGCTCCTTCCCGGTACCCGTCTCACCGGTGAGCAGGACCGTGGTTTCCACACCGGCGACCTGGCGCACCTTGCGCAGCACCGCCCGGAGTGATTCGCTCTCGCCGATGATGTGATCGAATCCGCTCTCCGCACGAATCTCGTCCTGCAGGTATTCGTTCTCGACCTCCAACCGCCGCTTGTACTGGTCGATCTCGGCGAAGAGCTGCGCGCCTCGGATCGACATGGCCGCTTGGTCGGCGAAGATGCCTAACAACTCGAACACCTCCGGGTCCACCGCGTTTTGCGTCAGGTATCCCATTGCACCCACGGGAACGCCGCGCGAATCGAGGGGGAGACACACGAGGCCCTTGATGCCCAGCTCGCGAAGAGCGGTACGCATCTCCGGCTCCTGATCCCATCGCGGGTCGTCGGTGACGTTTTGGATCATCACGGCCGTGCGCGCCCGAATCAGATCCGCCGACGGGGCCTGCACATCCCACGAAATGCGGTGGACCGGTTCACCAACCCCAAACGGAACACCCGCTCCGGCGAGCAGATGCAACGCCGGCGGACCGTCCACGACCTGTTGTCGAGACGCAGCCGCCTTGCTGCAGACGGGACACTCGTCATCGCGCAGATAAAGGAAGATGTGAGCGACGGTTGCGTCTGCATGCTCCACCAGTGCGGTCGTGATCGAGCGCAACACGGTCTCCATGTTGTCGGCTGTTGCCATGTGGCGCGTCACGCCACGTAATACGTCCAGCCGAGCCGTATCCATCTAGCGTTTACTCGTCACGCCGAGCTTCTGCATCCGGGATCGCAGCGTGCTCGGGTTAATGCCGAGCAGTTCGGCCGCGCCGTTCGGACCGTGGACGCGCCCGTCCGCGGCGGCGAGCGCACGACGAATGTGAGCCCGCTCGCTCTCCTCCAACGTGAGCAGTGGCGTGGGCGCACCGGAGCTGGCGGCGGCAACGCCTGGCGTCGAGGAACGCAGTGTTTCGCCGAGCGCAACCACGGGTCCTGTCGCGAGCACACAGGCGCGCTCGAGCACGTTCTGCAGCTCGCGAATGTTGCCCGGCCATGCGTACCGTTGCAGTTGGTCGAGCGTCTCGGGCGTCACACCCTTGAGCGACTTGCCCAGCTTTCGTTGGAACTGCGCGAGGAAATAGTCCACGAGCACAGGGATGTCGCCTGGTCGCTCGCGCAGCGGCGGAACGCGGATCGGGAAGACGTTGAGCCGGTAGAACAGGTCCGAACGAAAGCGACCCTCGGCGACTTCCTTCTCCAGGTCGCGATTGGTGGCCGAGATGAGCCTAACGTCAACACGAATGGGCTTTGTGCTGCCGACGCGCTCGAACTCCTGCTCCTGCAGCACACGAAGGAGCTTCACTTGCGTGTCGAGCGGCAGCTCACCCACCTCATCCATGAACAAGGTGCCCTTGTCGGCGAGCTCGAAGCGGCCGATGCGCTTCTGGATCGCGCCGGTGAACGCGCCCTTCTCGTGACCGAACAGCTCCGACTCGATGATGCCCTGCGGGATCGCGCCGCAGTTGATCTTGATCAGCGGACGATCCTTGCGCGCGCTCGCCTCATGAATCCCCCGGGCGATGAGCTCCTTCCCGGTACCCGTCTCACCGGTCAGCAGGACTGTCGTCTCGACCTCCGAGACCTGTCGGACCTTTCGCAGCAGGGCGCGCAGTGACGCGCTCTGCCCGATGATGTCGTCGAATGCGCGGTCGCCTCGCAGCTCATCCTGCAGGTACTCGTTCTCGATCTCGAGGCGATCCTTGGCTCGGGCGAGATCCCGAAACAGATAGGCGCTCTTGATCGCCATGGCTGCCTGGTCGGCGTAGATGCCGAACACCTCGAACTCGTTAGGCGTGATGGTGCGTCGGGCGAGATATCCGATGGCACCGATCAATTCGCCATGGACCTCGAGCGGATACCCGGCAACGCCAACGACTCCGAGTGCGTTCCACAGCGGCGCGATCCGCTGGTCGGTCGCGAACTGCTCGATCACGTGCCAGTCGTCGATGCAGAATGCCTGTCGAGTGCGCGCGATCTCGGCAACCGGCAGCTTCGAGTCGAGCGGCACGCGATGCAGCACGGTCGGGTCTCCTGGCCGATAGCCGCCCTCGGCCACGAGATGGAGCGCGCGTCCGGGATGGGCGGGCATCTGGCCCGCCTCGACGCGCGGCCGACAGATCCCGCACTGATGATCTTCCATCAGGAGGAATACCCTCGCGAGAATTCCCGGCTCGCGATCGCCGAGCGCACTCACGATGGACTGCAGTACCGTTTCGAAGTCCTCCGCCGTCGCCATCTGCCGCGTGATGCCACGGAGCATCTCCAACCGCGGATCCGCCAGCGGTTCTTCTATCGATGGCGCTGCGGCAACGGCGGCACGGACCAGTGCCCCCATCTCCGACGTCGGCCGAAACTCCGTGTTCATTACGTGCCCTGCTTCGTCATGCCGTGCTTTTCCATCCGCGAGCGGAGTGTGCTCGCATTGATGCCGAGCAGTGCGGCTGCGCCGCCGGGCCCGTGGATCTTCCCACCGGCTTCGTCGAGCGCCCGTCGGATCTGCATCTGCTCGTGCTCATCGAGCGTGAGGATGCGGTCGTCCACCATGGGGATTGTCTCGGGCGTCGGCTCGTCAACGGTACCGAGCGCCGTCGTGATGTCCACGATCGGTCCGCGCGCCAGCACGCACGCTCGCTCGAGCACGTTCTGCAGTTCGCGAATGTTGCCCGGCCACGGGTAGTCCGTGAGACGTTGCAGCCCGTCCGGCGTGACACCGCGCAACGGCTTGGCGAGCTTGCGCTGAAAGTGCGCGATGAAGTGCCTAACGAGGAGCGGAATGTCTTCCGGTCGCTCGCGGAGGGCAGGAATGCGGATCGGGAAGACACTCAGGCGATAGTAGAGGTCGGCGCGAAAGCGCGAACCCGCGATCTCCGTCTCGAGATCACGGTTGGTCGCCGCGACGAGCCGGACGTCCACGGTGACGGGCCGACTCCCGCCGAGTCGCTCGAACTCCTGCTCCTGCAACACGCGGAGCAGCTTCACCTGTGTGTCGAGCGGCAGCTCGCCCACTTCATCCATGAACAACGTGCCCTTGTCGGCGAGCTCGAAGCGGCCGATCCGCCGCTGCAGCGCGCCAGTGAACGCGCCCTTCTCGTGGCCGAACAGCTCGCTTTCCACGACGCCCTGTGGGATCGCGCCACAGTTGACCTTGATCATCGCGCGATCCTTGCGCGGGCTCAGTGCATGAATGGCGCGTGCGATGAGCTCCTTTCCCGTTCCGGTTTCCCCGGTGAGGAGAACCGTCGTCTCGACGGGCGCGACCTGCTTCACCTTGCGAAGGACCGACCGAAGCACGGTGCTCTGTCCGACGATCTCCTCGAACCCGTGTTCCGCCCGAATTTCTTCCTGGAGGTACGCGTTCTCGACCTGCAGTCGTTCCTTGTACCGGCCCAGCTCCGCGAACAGGTGAGCGCTCTTGATGGCCACCGCCGCCTGGTCGGCGAAGATACCTAGCAACTCGAACTCCTGCGGGTCGAACGGACGCCGGCTGAGCATCCCGATGACACCCATCAGCTCGCCGCGGAATTCGAGCGGGCGCGCACCCGCCGCTACCACGCCGATCTCCTCGTAGAACTTGAAGAGCTCGTCGGGGACTCGCCCTTTGACCGCCGCGAGCAGGTCGTTCGTCAGAAACGGTTTGCGTTCGCGCGCGACCTTGCCCGGCGGAGCGGGCGAGTCGATCGGCAGTGCGTGCTGGTCGTGCAGGATGCCCTGGAGGTCGCCTCGGTCGGCGCGCAGGTGCAGTCGTTTGACGCCATCCCCGCCTCCGGCACCGACGCGGGCTCGACACACGTCGCACTCCTCGTCGGTCTGGTAAAGGAACACCCGCACGAACACGGCACCCGTGTGCTCCGCGAGCGCCGACGCGATCGAGTCGAGCAATACGGGGAGCTCGGACGTCACCGCCATATCGCGGGTGACCCGGCGCAGCATCTCGAGTGGGGCGGTCACGACATGTCGTCCTTTGCTGATCCGCCAACTGCGACATCTCCCAAATGTCGTGACATGCCGCAATCGCACAAGGCCGGCGTGACGGAATTCGTCAGCCGGTACGCTCGACGCAAGTCACGCTGCGGCAACACGATCCTTCGCTTGGGCGCTCGCGATCCGGTGTGTGGTCCCGGCGTTGCTTTCCCCTGATGCCGCGTCGGTCGAGCTGTTCGTCCGCGCCGCTGCGCGTTCTGCGCAGACTCATTCAAAACTCGCTTCGAAACTCGCTTCGCTTTCTCGTGAACGTTCCCCTTTTTGGACCCGCTTCAGAATCGCCGCAGTCGCAGGACGAGCGGGCAGATGAAATCCTTGCCGCCGCGCTCGTCGCGTTCGGCGAGAACGGCTTCGCCGACACCACCCTCACCGATATCGCTCGGGGCGCAGGGGTGTCGACGTCGACCGTGCTGCGCTACTTCCGCTCGAAAGACGAAATCTTCCGCGAGGTCGTTCGGTCGACGCTGATCGGCAGTCTGAGCATGCGCGACGACGCCCCCGTTCCGGCTCAGGAGCCCTCGGCTGCCGATGCCGTCCGGACCCTCGCCCGTCGTTACTGGACCACCATGGAGCGACCGGAGCTGGTCGCCATTGTTCGACTCGCGATCGGTGAGCTTCCGCGCTTCCCGGAGCTGGCCGTGTTCCACGCCACGGAAGCCCTCGAGCGGTTCGTGCGCACGCTCGAGCGGATCATTGAAGGTGGAATCGCGCGCGGCGAGCTGCGTCCGGTGGATGCACGCGCCGCTGCGCGGACGATTCTCGCCACGCTCGCTGCGCACGCGCTGTGGTTTGCCTATCCCGGCATCTACGCCGGCATCACCGGCCGCGATCGCGAGCGCGCCGTCGCGACGACGATCGAGACGTTGATCCAGACGCTCGGTCCCGTCTCGCCGACCACGCCGCTCGCCGCGTCGAGTGATGAGCCCTGAACACTCTGCCTAACCATGTGCCATGCCTGCCTTCCATATATTCCACCGATTCCTGAATGGCCGCCGCCGTCCGATGGTGGCGGGCCCGCTCTCGCTGCTCGCGGTCATGTCCTTCGCGGCGAAGCCGACCAGTCACGTCGTCACCACACCGTCTGCGGTCGTTCGCGCGCCGTTAGGCGAAGAGACCTCGTGTGATTCACCCTACGCCGCGCCGTTCGGGGCCGGCGAGAAACTCGATTACTCGGTCAAGTTCGGGTTCATCAAGGCGGGCCAGGGCTCCGTCGAAGTCGTCGGCCGCGATACGATCCGCGGTCGCGAGGTGTGGCACACGCGCTTTCGCGTGAAGGGCGGCGTGCCGATGTACAAGGTCGACGACGTCCTCGAGAGCTGGATCGACACCGGCTGCTTCCAGTCGCTCCGATTCGTGCAGCAGCTCGAGGAGCGCGGCAAGACGCGTGAGCGCCGCATCGAGATGTATCCCGAGCGCCTCGCGTTCAGCGAAAACGACAAGCCCGAGGAGCGCTCCGCACCTCGGCCGCTCGATGATGGCTCGTTCTTCTTCTTCGTCCGCACGCAGGACCTCGTCGTCGGTGAGACGTACGAGTTCGGACAGTACTTCCGCCCCGATCGAAACCCGGTCGTCATCCGCGTGCTCGGCCGCGAGCGCGTGAAGGTTCCGGCTGGCGAGTTCGACACGATCGTGCTGCAGCCGGTGATCAAGACGAAGGGGATTTTCTCCGAGAAGGGCGAGGCGCGCATCTGGCTCACGGACGACTCGTCGCGGGTGATGGTGAAGATGCAGGCCAAGGTGTCGTTCGGGACGCTGACGATGTCGTTGACCTCGGTGCGCCACGCCACACCACCCGAGCAGGTGATTGCCAACGCGGTTGACAATCGCTGAGCCGACAGGGCTCGTGACGACTGGCGTGGCTTAACCGGTCAGCCCCCAACATCCATCAGGTGGCGGACGCCCGGCGGGGTTGGCATGATATCCCGTCGGGCTTCGTTCATCCGCCCACCCGCCATGTCCTGGACCTCTTCGTTTTTCGTCGGCGTTCTCACCGGTATCGTCGGTCTGATCGTCGGCAGTCTAGTGGCCGGACTCGCCGCGAGCTGGTATCGCGTTCCGAGCTTCGAGGCGCAATCGGCAGCGTTCGTCGTCAGCGTCGCGATTCTGGCTGGCTTCGTTGGCTTTCTCATCGGCGTCATCACGAGTCGAGTGATGCCGCATCCCGGCTTCCTCAGAGCGCTCGGCAACGCCAACGGGATTCTGCTCGGCCTCATCGCGGTGGCGGGCGTCGTTGCTCGACTCCTTGCCGACGTTCCGCCGACCATCGATGGTGAGCAGCTCATGCTGGCGGTCGAGATTCGCTGGCCCGCAGGTCAGAAGGAATCGCCCGCGGCGCTGCCCGGCGAGCCCGAGCTGGAGCTTGGCAGCATAACGCGAATGTCGCACACCCAGCGCGCGACGTCTCGCGGTCCGCTCTGGACCACCGACGCACACCTGGTCGACGGGCGCTGGGTTGCGCCAGGAGCCGTGGACATCTTCACGACGCGCGGCCGACTCAGCATCGTCGCGATGCTCGACTCGAACAACAACCACGGGTTCATCATCCCGTTGTCCGGTGCGCCGTCGAAGAACGACATGCAGTGGACCGAATGGTATCCGCATGCGCGTCCGGGCGATCCGCCATTGGCCGACGGCTTTCAGTACCGGTATCGCGTGCAGAAGCGAAGCGAGCCCGTTCGCACCGAGACTGTTGGACCGTTCGAGGTGCAGACGATCGCGAGCTACTTCACGAATGAGAACGTGGATGGCAAGACTGTGCTCGCAACGATGGGCCGATTCACGATCAGGCATCGAGGCCAGCCTGTCGTCGTGGACGCGAAGCGCGACGAGTCGAAGTCCGATGAGGATCGTCTCGGGAAGGCGGAAGGCGTGGCCGTGATCGGCGGGCAGGACCCAGCGCTGCTCGCGCATTTCGTCGACAACGCGGGACAGGGACCGTGCTACGTACTCGCCGATGAGTCCGGGCAGCTGCGCTCCGTGTATGTTCCCAACTGCTCGTTCGCGGGCGGGTCCATCCTGACGTCCGACACCGCCGCGTTCCGAAACGGCGAGCGCCGAGTGCCGCGCGGTCGGATCAACCGCATCGCGCTCGAGGTGCCGGGCCTGTACCAGATCGGGGGGAGCGTGCTCGATACGCGAAAACTCGCCGTGCATACCTACACGTATCCGGACAACTTCTCGCTCTTTCCGTCGTATGGTCCGTTAGGCATCTCGCCCGACGAGCGCAGCTTCGTCCGCATCGGCAGTGACTACAACAACAGTACGTTTCCGTCGCTGGCTGTCGCGGACTTCGTCGGCAATCGAAGTTATCTCCTGGCGCTCGATGAGCGCATGCGATACCCAACGCTCGAATCCATCGATCCGGCGTGGCTCTCGCATCACTTCGAGTGGAAGAAGGGGAGCGATGGCATCGACTCACTCGTGGAACGAAAGGGGTTCGTCCCCCTTCCATACCACACCCGGAACACTGGAACGAGCGGCTACTGGCTCGAGCCGGCTCGCGGTGAGCCACTTCGGGATGCGGTGATCGAGTTCCTGGTCTCGGAGTTCAAGGGCGAGCGCGTCCCGGTGGGCCAGTATACGTACTACTACCCCGTGAAGATCGAGGGCGAGATCATCAACGTGGCGTACGGTGAGACAGGCCACTATGTCTCCTTGTCGGTGCCCGACAGCGTGAAGGACACGAAGCTGCTCGACGCCGTCGCGAAGCGCCTCGACGTGGAGCTGGCAACGGGGAAGTACGACTCTCTCTTCGGCCGATGATCTGGAACAAGGACCTCGAAACGATGCCGCGGCCGGCGCTGCGAGAGCTCCAGCTCGAGCGCCTTCGCTGGAGCGTGCGGTGGGCGTACGATCGAGTGCCATTCCACAAGCGGCGACTCGACGCCGCCGGAGTCGTGCCGGAACGGATTCGTTCGCTCGACGATCTCCGCCGTCTGCCGTTCATGGTCAAATCCGACCTGCGCGAACACTACCCCGACGGTCTATTCGCCGTCCCGCGCTCGGAAATCGTGCGCATCCACGCGTCGAGCGGCACCAAGGGGAAAGCGACCATCGTCGGGTACACGCGTGAGGACATCGAGACGTGGGCCGAGGTGTGCGCGCGGTCGCTCGCGTGTGGCGGGGCGCATCCCGATAGCGTCATCCACGTCGCCTATGGGTACGGGCTCTTCACCGGCGGGCTTGGCGTTCACTATGGCGCGGAGCGACTTGGTGCTCTCACGGTGCCAGCATCCGGCGGCAACACCGCGCGCCAGATCACGCTCATGCAGGACCTTGGCGCGACAGTGCTGTGCTGCACGCCGAGTTATGCGCTCAATGTCGCGGAGACGATGCGTGATCGCGGGATCGAGCGGAGCACGCTCGCGCTCGAGGTGGGCGTGTTCGGCGCGGAGCCGTGGACCGTTGGCATGCGTGAGGAGATCGAGCGCGCGTTAGGCCTGGTGGCGCTGGATATCTACGGGCTGAGCGAAGTGATGGGACCGGGGGTGTCGATGGAGTCGGTCGAGGATCGCGACGGGCTGTTCATCTGGGAGGACCACTTCTATCCGGAAGTCATCGACCCTGCGTCGGGCGACGTGCTGCCGTATGGCGAAGAGGGCGAGCTCGTATTCACGTCACTCACGAAGCGGGCGTTCCCGGTTCTGCGGTACCGCACGGGCGATCTCTGCACGCTCTTCGCCGAGCCGACGCGAAGCGGCCGGACGATGGTGCGCATGACGAAAGTGAAGGGCCGGACGGATGACATGCTGATCGTTCGCGGCGTCAACGTGTTCCCGAGCGAGATCGAACGCGTGGTGCTCGAGCAGCACGAGCTCGCTCCGCACTATCAGATCATGCTGTCACGCGACGGCGCGCTGGATAGGCTCGCGGTGCACGTCGAGGTCGCGAGCGAAGTCTGGGTGACGTTAGGGTCGACCACTGACTCCGACGGCGCGCGGGGGTTGGCTTCCAGGTTACGCCGGGAGCTGGCCTCGACCCTATCGCTCACGGCCGACGTCGAGCTCGGAGGGCCTGGAACCGTTCCGCGCAGCGAGGGCAAGGCCGTGCGCGTCGTCGACCGTCGGTAACGCCATGACATCGCAGCTCCTGGTCGAGATGCCGGCGGAAGGCGCGGCGCGGCTGCTCACGCTGTCACTGCTCGAGCAGCTTCCACAATACGCATCCGCGACGGGATTGCTCGGCCCGCCACACGCCTCTCGTTATGCAGCCGGATACGGAGCGACCGTCCGTCGCCTTCGTGCGTCCCTCGCCCTCTACGCCGACGCGCTGGGCGACGGCATTCCGCGGAAGGCACGACGACGCCTGCGCGCGTTGCAGCAGGCCGCGGAACGACTCTACCGCGCCGATGTGCAGCTTGCGTGGTGTGCGCGACACGCGCCGGCACCCGGCCACGCGGAGAGTGCTGGGATGGTCGGCGACGGAGCCCGTGCGAGCATGTGGCTGTGCGATCGCATCGCACGGCGGCGCGAGCGCGCCCGTCGACTGCTGCAGCACGCGCAGAGTGACAGTCGAGCGCTTCGTCGAATTGCCAAACGCCTCGGTGTCTACACCACCGCTGTCCGGCTGGACTCCGTGACGACGCAGCATTCGTTCGCGCGCCTGACGAGCGACCAGATCGTCGCCGTCGCCGGCACACTTGCCGCCGCGATGAAGTCAGTGCCCGCGGAGGCGGGCGAGGCCGCGCTTTCCGATGCGCTTCGGTCGGCAGAGCACCTCGTGTACCTGCTGGATCCGCTTCGCGCGTACGCCGACGTCGAGGAGCCGAGCAAGCGGTTGCGGCATCTGCTCGCGTTGCTCGAGCGTCTCGATCACGCAGCGATCGTCGGCCGAGCGATCGTGCGTGGCGGCCGTCGGGTCGCGGCGGTGCACAGCGGCGAGGTCCTCAGCGCCGCCATATGGCCATCGTCGAAGATGAGGTCGGCCGAAAATGGCGACTCGAACGGTACGGCACCCGTCTCGTCGGCGGATCTAACGGCCGGCCTCCTGGTCTTGGCCGAGGCCCTCCATGACGAGATCGCTCATGCGCTGCACGAGCTCGAGACCTTATGGCCACCTCATGCGCTGGACCAACTCCTGAACGACATCGTCGCCGTCGCCTCGCGTCTGCGCCGCTGAGCACGGCCGTGCCCTCAAAAGTTCCGGACACCCTGCCCGCTCGCCTCCACACGCGTCGCGCCATAGACTGAAAGAGCCCTTTGACCCGGAGGCTGACCGTGGGCTCCCGTGTTGTTTTCCTGCTCGCTGTCGCCGTGCCGAGCGCGCTCGTGGCGCAGGCGAAGCCGGCCGATTCGCCGTCGGTGACGCAGTTCGATCCCAAGGAGTGGGAAGTGCCGTACGGCGCGGACACTCGGCCGCGTGATCCCTATGCCGATGCACAGGGGCGCGTCTGGTTCGTCGGACAGAACGGCAACTACATCGCGTACCTCGACAACAAGACCGGGAACTTCAAGCGCTTCGAGATCGACCCGGGCACGAACCCGCATAACCTGGTCGTCGAGAAGGGCATGGTGTGGTTCACCGGCAACCGAAACAATCGGATCGTGAAGCTGGATCCGGCGACCGGGAAGTTGACGACCTACATGATCCCGGATGCCGCCGTGCGCGACCCGCACACGATGACGTTCGATCCGAAATCGGGGATCGCCTGGTTCACCGCGCAGGGGGCCGGGACGGTGGGCCGGTTCGATCCAACGACGGGGAAGTTCCGACTCTGGAAGACCGGTGACGGGACCCGGCCGTACGGGATCGTGCTCGATTCGCACGGGCAGCCGTGGTTCGACCTGTTCGGCACGAACAAGATCGGCACGGTCGACCTCAAGTCGCTCCAGTTCAGGACGTTCCCACTGCCTAACGACTCAACGCGTCCTCGTCGGATCGCGATCACGTCGGACGATCAGATCTATTACGGCGACTACACGCGCGGCTTCCTGGGTCACCTCGATCCGAAGACCGGGAAGACGGAGGAGTGGCGGCTCCCGCTCGCGGGCCGTGCGCTTCCGTACGCGATGACGACGGACGACAAGGACAACATCTGGGTCGCGCAGAACGGCTACTCGGATACGCCGTCTACGCTCGTCGCCTTCGATCCAAAAACCAAAAAGTTCGTGGCGGCAGTTCCGGTGGGCAAAAAGGCGCCGAACACGATCCGTCACATGACGTTCGACAAGGCCACGCGACAGATCTGGTTTGGAACCGATCAGGGTGCGATCGGCAAGATCGCCGTGCCGCGAGCTGCTTTCGTGCCCTGAGGCGCCGGACCTGAGAGGGCCAGCCGCTCAGACAAAGGGGTGTTCGGATGCATCGGGATCGAGCGGATGCTCCGGATCGCTCCACAGCAACGACGCCTCCGCTCGCTACGAGCCGGGTTTGAGAATGAACTACCTCGGGACGTCAATACGTCCCGAGGTAGTTCACCACAACATCCCGCCTCGTTGCGCTACCACGTTAGGCTATTCCTGGAAGCGATCCGGCTGATCCGCCGCATCCGAAGCATCCGAACAACCCTTCGTCGTAGATGCCAGCCCTGAGAAGGGCCGACCCTACACACGATGGACAGCCAAAGGGCCCACGCTTTCGAGGCGTGGGCCCTTTCAGTTCTACCGACTGGTGCGACGCGCGTTAGGCAGCGTGGCGGGCACGCGCCGGTTCGGTGCTCGGCAGCGGTAGCGGCGTTGCGGAAACGAGGCCCTTCCGTCGGCCGATCAGGCCGTCGAGCGAGAAGTCGCCCGCACCGGTGAGCACGAGGGTCGCGCTCATGGCGAGCAGCGCCAGCACGAACTCGTAGCCCTGCGGAAGGAAGAAGCCGTTCTTCAAGTGCACGAGCAGGATCGCGCCGAGCATGTCGATCGCGAGCCCTAACGCCGCGAGGCGAGTCAGCAGGCCGAATACGAGCGCGATGCCGCCGAAGAACTCGAGCAGGGCGATGAACGGGCCCATCACTCCCGCCGCGGGGACGCCCATCTGCGCGAAGGCGCCCGAGACGCCAGCGAACCCGAAGACGAAGAGCTTCTGCGCACCGTGGGCTATGAATGTCGCGCCGGCGATCACGCGCAGCACGGTCAGCGCGACGTTTGCCTGGCGATTCGTGATCGGTTGAAAGAGTGACATGGCGAGTTCCTCCGTTGAGTCCAGCTACTCAGGCGAGGCGTGCAAGAATTAGCGTCCGGCCGTATGCTGTTATAACACCCATAAAGATGTTAAAACATTCAATGTTAAAACGCAATAGCCAATTTTCGAAGGGGGCGTTCTGGCCGTATCCTCAGCAGCCGGAGCGACTTACCGGCGTCGCCCGGCGGGGTCGAGCTTGGGCGGGCGCTTCCCGCGCCGGACGGCTCCGGCAACCGGGATGTATCCGAGCTCCCGTCCCTCGCGAGCGCTCCGGAGCAGCAACCCACCTCGGCTCATGTCGCCGCGACCCACGAACTCGCTCGGGAACACGAGCCGCTCGGCGAAGACGTCGAGCAGTGCGTCGATGTACTTACCCGTCGCGATGCTGCCGAGGAGCACGACGCTGCTGTCGCTAGCGAGCCTCGTTGCGACGTCGCTCGCATCGCGGCGCAGCGGAGCGAGGTAGCGCTCGTCCGCTGCGGAGATGTCCACCTGGCAGAACCGCTCGAGATCGGTCGTGTGGAGTCGGGTCTCCGGCGTCACGAGTCCCCGGTCCGCGGTGATGATGAGGATCGGCGGTACGTGGGCCGTACCCGATGCGAACTCACGCGCGTACGTGAGCTTCCCGCGGAAATAGAGCTTGCTCAGGAAGCTGAAGACCTCGCCGATCTCGGCTCCGTCCGGCTCCTGCAGCCTAACGGCAAGGGAGAATTCGGCGCGCGGGTTGAGCAGCATCTTCGCCCGCCGGCCATCGGATCGTGCGGGGGACAACAGAAAAACAGACACGGTCCAACGATAGTGCAATTCACGTACGAAAAGGCGCAACAGAACAGGTTACAGGTTACTGGTACGGGTTATGGGTTATTTGAACCCTCGGGATGCTCATGTCGCCGTAACGAGGCTTCCAGGGGTTCAACCACTAGTAACCACTAACCTGTTACCTGTGTGTTTAAGGCTCGTTAGGGCAAATGCCACGCGGTGGAGGTGGCGTCGCCGGGGCACGTGAGACCTCGAAGAATTGGACGGTGGGCGGCGCCGTTGGCGCCAGCGTGATCGATACCCGGAGCGCGCCGCGGTCGCATGGCATCGTCCACTGCCCGCGCAGCGCGTTCTCCACGACGTCGAATCCCGCTCCCGCCCGGCAGGGACCGACCTCGGCGAGCAGCTTCTCGATCTCGGCCTTGCGCCTGTCGCGCGAGCGATCCAGAAAGAGGTTCACGGCCGCGAGACTGTCGGCGAGCCGATTGTCCCATTGCATAACGAGTCGTGAGACCGCCTCGCGACGCGCTGTCAGCACGGCGGACGGCTGCGGGATCCGAGGCACGAGCCCGCCCGTTTTGAGCATGATGGCGAACGCGTCGGACGCCGGGCCGGCCCAGTTCGTGTACGTTCGGTTCCCGAACGCGATGATGCCGACGCCGTACTCCGGCAGCCATCGCATGAGCGAGCCGAAGCCGGGCAGGCCGCCCGAGTGCGCGACGATGTGCGCGAAGTTGCAATCGCCCGAGACGCCGAGGCCGAATGCGTAGCCGCCGTTGTAGAGCTGCAGCGCGCCGTTGGACGCTCGGGTCACCGACGCGGGGCGCGGGCGCTGCACCTGCTGCATCTCGCGCATCGATGATCGCTTCACGGGGCCGGTTTCCGGCCCATCATGAGGTGGCCATGCGCTGAGATACATCCCGACGTAGACGCCGAGGTCACGGGCCGACGTCAGCATGCCGCCCATCGACCCGAACGCGCCATCCGGAAGCTGCGGCTCGAGCTTCCACTGCTCGTCCTCCCACCGGTAGCCCTGTGCGAGCCGTGCGGCGGGCACGGACCGCGGCTCGAGCGTGGTGGACGTCATGCCTAACGGGCGTAGGATGGACTGCTCGACGTATTGCCTGTACGGCATCCCCGATGCCTTGGTCACGATCCGTCCGAGAATCGCGAATCCGTAATTCGAGTACTCGTACGCGACACCCGGCGCGTTCGAGAATGGGATGCCGGCGCGCATCATCTTCGACATCTCTTCGTCGGTCACCGCGAGCTGCTGGTCGCCCCAGGGATTGTCCTCCGGGAAGCCCGTCGCGTGCGACATGAGATGGCGAATCGTCAGGCGCGGCGAATCGCTCGTGGGATACGTGAGGCCGGCGAGCTCGGGGACCCATTTTTCGGCGAGATCGTCGAGGGACAGCTTGCCTTCGTCGCGCAGCTTGAGGATCGCGAGCGCGGTGAAGCTCTTCGTCATCGACGCGATGCGGAACACGGTGCCGCTGTCGACCGGTGCCTTCGACGCGACGTCGCGGTAGCCCGTAACGCCCACGTGCGCGAGTCGCCCGTCGATGATGATGCCCCACACGGCGCCGGGTATGTGCTCGCGCTCCGCGTATTCCTTGAACACGCGGTCGATGTCGCCGAAGCTCGACGTGAGCTTCGCGACGCGGTCGGGATCGGTGAACCGGGCCGGCGGGACGCTCGCGGATTTCACCGGCGCCTGTGCGATGAGTGCAGCGCTCCAGGCGAGCGTGGCGGTTGCAACGAGTGGAACGAATACCTTCATCATGTTGTCATCCCGAGCGAAGCGAGGGATCGCAATCCTGTCGATATAGGGCCCCCTACCGGGACGATAGCGATTCCTCGCTACGCTCGGAATGACGAGGGCTGCGACAACAGCATCGCGAGATAGGCGGGATGTTCGTCCAACTCCGGCTCGAGTCCTCCCTCATCCTTCTCAGTCACCGGTTACCCCGCGCGAGCCCACCTCCGTCACAGGCCCATCGGCGCATCCATGAAGCGGCTGCATGCTTGGAGGGTTGGAGCGCCACTTGGTCGCGGCACGCGCTGACGGGTGGCTTCACGACGCTGCAGGTCCGAGATTCTACCCGATGGTCGATACCCCCGATCCTCCGTTCGTAACCTGGCGACGCCTCGCGCTGATTTTCGGCGTGTGGGCGGTCGTCGCGGTCATGAACACGCAGACGCTCGGGTTCACGCTCACGCGCACCGGGCGCAACTTCAACTGGATCCCGATCCTCGCGTCCAACACCGCGAGCTGCATGCTGTGGGCGGCGTTCACGCCGTTCCTCCTCGCGCTGGGCCGCCGCTTCCGGATTGAGCGCGGTGTCTGGCCGATGCACCTGGCGCTACACCTCGGTGTTGCCCTCGCCTTTACCCTGTTGGACGTGTACTTGTGGAAGCTCGAGGCGCCGTACATCCGTCCGGGCACGCGGGCGTACGTCGCGCCGTTCCTTGTCGAGGTCTCTCAGCAACTCGCCCTCGATCTGGGATGGTATTTCATCATCGTCATGCTCGCCCACGCCGACTATCACGCGGCGGTGTCGAGAGCGGAGTCGGTGCGGCGCGCACAGATGAAGTCGCAGCTTGATGCGGCCCGGCTCGACGCACTGCAATCGCAACTCCGGCCGCACTTCCTCTTCAACACGCTGACTACGATCGCCGAGCAGGTGTACACCGACCCGTCCGGCGCCGACACGATGATCACGCGGCTGTCTCGCCTGCTGCGATCATCGTTCGTCGATCCCGAAGTGCAGGAAGTGACGCTTCGCCAGGAGCTCGAGCTGCTGCAGAACTATCTCGACATTGCGCGCGTGCGGTTCCGCGACCGCCTGACGATCGACCTCGACGTCCACCCGAACGCCCTGGATGCGTTCGTGCCGCGCTTTGTCCTGCAGCCGCTGGCGGAGAACGCGTTGCATCACGGCATTGAGCCCATGGAGTCTGGTGGCCGCCTCGAGATTCGCGTTCGGGTTCATCAGGATACAATGACGCTGGAGCTGCAGGACGACGGGGTCGGTCTCTCGCCGAGCGCGAAGCGCACCGGTACAGGTATTCGGAACACGCGCCAGCGGCTCGCGCATCTGTATGGCGACGCCGCCCATCTCGAGATCATGAGCCGGCCAACAGGAGGCACCACCGTGCGAGTTACGCTGCCGTTCCGTCGCGAGCCGGATCCGCTCGCACCCAGCGACGCGGAAACTCGCCCGACACCGAAGCTTCAGGTGGCGCGAGGCGTCGGAGGGCGCGCATGACCCTGCCTAACCATGCCCGGCCGCTGCGCGTGCTCGTCGTGGATGACGAGCGGCTGCCGAGGCAGCGCCTGATGCGGCTGCTGGAGGAGATTCCCCAGACAGTATGTGTCGGCGAGTGCGCGAACGGTCGCTCGGCCGTAGACGCGATCGAGAGCCTGCAGCCCGATCTCGTTTTGCTCGATGTGCGCATGCCCGGGATGGGCGGAATCGACGTCGCGCGGGCGCTCACCGGACATGTGCCGTTCGTGATCTTCGTGACGGCGTTCGACGAGTACGCGCTGTCGGCGTTCGAGGTGCACGCCATCGACTACCTGTTGAAGCCCGTCGAGCGCGAACGATTCGTCGCCGCGATCGAGCGGGCGCGCGCGCTCGTGGCGAGCACGTCCGCCGCTCAGCGCCACGAGCGGCTGATGGCGCTGCTGCAGCACGAGCCGCCATTGACCGGACCGGAGTCGGACACGCGCGCCGAGCCGTCCGACGCCCCGCCGGCTCCGGTGGGCGCAGACCCCGCCACGCTCCCCCGTCGGTTTCTGGTCAAGGGCGATGGCCAGATGTACTTCGTGGCGGTGGATGACATCGACTGGGTGGAGGCGTACGGGAATTACGTGCGGCTCCACGTCGGGAAGGGCGTGCATCTCATCCGCGAGACGTTAGGCAACATCGAGCGGCAGCTCGATCCCGCTCGCTTCGCGCGCGTGCACCGCTCGTCGATCGTGAATCTGGATCGGGTGGTGCGGATGGATCTCTGGGGCGCTGGCGATTACGTGGTCCTGCTCAAGGACGGGACGAAGCTCAAGCTGAGTCGGTGGTATCGATCCCGGATCGAGCAGACGACTCGGTGAATCGGGACATCGGGACTCGGGACATCGGGACTCGGCCGGGAGGCCATTAGTGCCGAGGAAATCTCACCAGCGGTAGAAAGGGTTCCGAGCCGAGTCCCGATGTCCCGATGTCCCGAGTCCCGGTTGTTCAGTCCCTAACGACGCGCGGCAGTCGCGGATCGGCGCTTGCGCGCCTCGATCAGCGCATCCACCGAGCGCATGAGGTGTTCACCCACGCGCTTCAAGCCGATGCACTGCACGCACGCCTTCGCGCCCTCGAGCAGCATATAGAACTGGTCGGCGGCGAGGTCGGCTTCCGGGAAGCCCGCCTCCCGACACTTGCCCAGCACCCAGGCATGCTCGCGAATGCGATGCTCGTCGATGACCCGGCGCGCGGGGTGATCGCGCTCGGGTAGCTCGGCCAGCGCGTTGCCTAACGCCGAGCCGCGCTCCTCCGCCTCGGCGAATTTCTTCGCCACGCGGCGGCTCCAGTGCACCAACTGCGCTTCGGGGTCACCCGGATGGGCGGCGGCAATCTCGCCCAACTCCGCTTCCTTCTTCCCGACGATCCCGCGCACCCACTCGGCAATGAGCTCGTCCTTCGACTCGAAGTGCCGATACAGCGTCATCTTGTTCGTCCCCGCCGCCTCGGCGATCGCCTCGACGCCGACGCCACGAATCCCCACGCGACGGAACAGATCGTCGGCCGCCTCGAGAATGCGCTGACGTGGTGGGATGCGGAATTCGCCGGTGGTGGACATGGAAACAGCTCAGGTACGCGTGCCGCGTTGAATGAGAACTCGTTACTTGACTTCCGTGTTACCGATCGGTAACATGCCGGAAGTTACCGATCGGTAACATCACATGGTAGATACCCGCAAGCGTTCCCTTGGTTCGCCGTCGCGCGCCGGGAGCCAGGGCTGAAAAGACAACACAGAACGCCTGCGCACCAGAGGAGTCAATACAATGTCTGGCACCGTCTTCTCGAACAACTCGGCCCGCGTCGTCGCGGCTGCACTCTTCGCGTTCTCGGCGTTTGCCACCAAAGCCGCGGCTCAGGACGCCGTCGCCTATCACTCGAACGGGTTCGAGCTCCGGCCGTACGTCGGCGCCTACATCCCGACCGGTGATCAACGGGACTTTCTCCAGGATGCCGTGCTCGTCGGGGGGCAAGCGTCGTACCGACTGAACCCCAACCTCGCGCTTACAGGCACCCTCGGCTGGTCACCGAGCAAGGATCAGATCACCGCGGGCGATCAGAACATCGATCTCTGGCAGTACGACTTGGGCGCCGAGCTCCGAGCGCCGTCGTGGTACCAATCGGGTGCGTTCGACTTCACGCCGTACTTTGGCCTCGGCGCGGGCGCGCGTACGTACAACTATCGCGACCTCGACGTCAACGCGAAAACCAACTTCGCCGGCTACGGGGCCCTCGGCGGCGAGCTCGGGTTTGGAAAGTTCGGCTTCCGCCTCGAGGCGCGCGACTACGTGTCGCAGTTCAAGCCGTTCGACGGCAGCGATTCGAAGACCCGAAACGACGTCACGATCGCGACCGGCCTGACGCTGAGATTCTGATCGGAATTCCGCTTTAACTGACGCCTACCCGGTGCGCCGGCGGCGACCGAACCATCGATCGTCGCCGGCCTGCACGGGACACTCCGGGAGAACGTGGGAGAACGAATGTCCTTCATCGCAGAGAATACAGATCACCTCACCCGACTCGGGAACACGCTGGACACCGCATGGCGGCGTGCGCTGGGAATCGGGATCATCGTCGGAAGCGTTGTCTTCGCGGCGTGCAGCAAACCGGTACCGCAACGGCCGCCCGCGGAGGTGACGGTCGCGCCTGCGGTCGCCAAGCAGGTCAGCGACTGGGATGAGTTCACCGGTCATTTCGAGCCGGTGGACGCCGTCGAGATCCGGCCGCGAGTGTCGGGCTTCGTGCAGCGTGTGGCGTTCGCCGAGGGGGCGATCGTCAGGCGCGGTGACCCGCTGTTCTACATCGATGCGCGGCCGTATCAGGCAGAGGTCTCGCGTGCCGAGGCTGAGCTCGAGCGCGCCCGCACGCGTGCGCAGCTCGCTCAGGGTGAGCGTGAGCGTGCAGAGAAGCTCGTCGCGACGCAGGCCATCTCCCGCGAGGAGCTCGACGCGCGTACGAGCGGCAAGGCCGAAGGTGACGCGGCTGTCCGCGCTGCGGCTGCCGCGCTCGAGACGGCGAAGCTCAACATGGAGTGGACTGTCGTCCGCGCGCCGATCACCGGCCGAGTGAGTCGGGCAGCAGTGACGCCCGGAAATCTCGTGCAGGCGGGCCCGCCGTCGGCGACGCTGCTCACCACAATCGTCTCGCTCGATCCGATCTACGTCTACTTCGACAGCGACGAGCAGGCGTATCTCAAGTACGTGAACGCGATGCGCGGCCGCACGGCTGAGCTGCCCGTGTTTGTCGGGCTCACGAACGAGAACGGGTTCCCCCACAAGGGCAAGCTGGACTTCGTGGACAACCGACTCGACCCGGGAGCGGGGACGATTCGCGTTCGCGCGGTGATCCCGAACGCCTCGCAGCTCTTCCTCCCGGGACTCTTCGCTCGCGTCAAGCTCGTCGGCACGGAACAGCACGCGGTCACGCTGATCCAGGACCAGGCGATCGGGACGGACCAGGACCGGAAGTTCGTGCTCGTCCTCAAGCCTGACTCGAGCGTCGACTACCGACCGGTGACGTTAGGCCGTCTCGTCGACGGGCTGCGGGTCGTGAATTCCGGGCTGACGCCCGGCGAGAATGTGGTCATCAACGGGCTGCTCCGCGTTAGGCCCGGCATGAAGGTGCTGGCCAAGCGGGCGACGATGTCCGACTCGGCTACCCTCGCAACGCGCTAAGTCATCCCGAGCCGGCAGGCGAGGGATCGCGATTCTCCCGGTAGAGCCCTCTGCCGGGACCCCCTGCGGTTCCTCGCTGCGCTCGGAACGACAAAACATAGAGGACTCTCTCGTGCGTTTCTCACGATTTTTCATCGACCGCCCGATTTTCGCGGTCGTGTTATCGCTCTCTGTTCTCGCAGCCGGGCTGCTGTCGATTTTTGCGCTGCCAGTGAGCGAGTACCCCGAGGTCGCGCCGCCGACGATCGCGGTTCGTGCCGTGTATCCCGGCGCGAACCCGACCGTGCTCGCGCAGACCGTCGCCACGCCACTCGAGGATGCGATCAACGGCGTGGAGCACATGCTCTACATGTCGTCGTCGTCCACCGCCGACGGCGTGCTCAATCTCACCGTTACCTTCGATATCGGCACGGACGTCGACCTCGCGCAAGTGCAGGTGCAGAACCGCGTGAGCCAGGCGCTCGCCCGGCTGCCCGAAGAGGTTCGCGCGTTAGGCGTCACGACCGAGAAGCGGTCCCCCGACATCACGATGGTCGTGCACCTCGTGTCGCCGGACGGACGCTACGATCCCGTGTACCTTCGGAACTACGCCCTGCTCAACGTCAGGAACGAGCTGGCGCGCATTCCGGGTGCCGGGCAGGTCGCCGTGTTCGGCGCGGGCGACTACGCGATGCGCGTGTGGCTCGACCCGAACAAGGTGGCCTCACGCGACCTCTCGGCCACCGATGTCGTCAACGCGATCCGCGAGCAGAACCTGCAGGTCGCGGCTGGCGTCGTCGGCGCGCCGCCAATGCCTGATCCGCAAGCGTATCAGCTTACGGTTCGCGCACGCGGCCGTCTCGTCGACGAGACGGAATTCGGGAACATCATCGTGAAAACCGGCGACAACGGCGAGGTCACGCGACTGCGCGACGTCGCGCGCATCGAGTTGGGGGCCGGCGACTTCGCTCTGCGAGCGATGCTCAACAACAAGTCGGCAGTCGCCGTCGTCGTGTTCCAGGCGCCCGGATCCAACGCGCTTGCGCTCTCGAGCGCGGTGCGAACGAAGATGGACGAGCTCAAGACGCGCTTCCCGCAAGGAATGGATTGGTCGGCGGTCTACGATCCGACGGTCTTCGTGCGCGACTCGATTCACGAAGTGGTCCGCACGCTGCTCGAAGCGACGCTGATGGTCGTCATCGTCGTCGTGTTGTTCCTGCAGACGTGGCGTGCGTCGGTGATTCCGCTGGCAGCGGTCCCGATCTCGATCGTCGGCACGTTCGCCGTGATGCTGGCGTCCGGCTTCTCGGTCAACACGCTGTCGCTGTTCGGGCTCGTGCTCGCCATCGGCATCGTCGTCGACGACGCGATCGTCGTGGTGGAGAACGTCGAGCGGCACATCGAGGAGGGCCTCAGTCCCCTGGACGCGAGCCACAAGGCGATGGAAGAGGTGAGCGGACCGATCATCGCGATCGCCCTCGTCCTCTGCGCCGTGTTCGTACCGGTGGCGTTCATAAGCGGCCTCACGGGCCAGTTTTACCGCCAGTTCGCGCTCACGATCGCGTTCTCCACGCTGATCTCGGCATTCAACTCGCTGACGCTGTCGCCCGCACTCGCCGCCGTATTGCTCAAGCCACGCGGCGCGGCCGCCGATCGCCCGACGCGGGTGCTGAATCGACTGCTCGGTTGGCTGTTCGTTCCATTCAACCGCGTCTTCACGAGCGGCTCGAATCGCTACGGCAACGTCGTGCGTCGTGTGATCGGAAAGTCCGCGGTCTCGCTGGCGGTGTACGCCGGCCTCGTTGCGCTTGGCGTGCTGGGATTCACCAGGGTCCCGCGCGGGTTCGTGCCCACGCAGGACAAGCAGTATCTCGTCGCCATTGCGCAGCTGCCTGACGCCGCATCGCTCGATCGGACCGAAGCTGTGGTTCGCCGCATGGGCGAGATCGCGATGTCGACACCGGGTGTCCAGGCGGCGGTTCAATTCCCCGGGCTGTCGGTGAATGGCTTCACCAACAAGCCTAACGCCGCCGTGGTATTCATCACGCTCAAGCCGTTCGACGAGCGCACAAGCAAGGACGTCAGCATGGGCGCGCTCGTCGGTACGCTCAACCAGAGGCTGAGCAGCATCCAGGACGCGTTCGTCGCCGTGTTTCCTCCTCCGGCCGTGAACGGCCTCGGTACAGTGGGCGGCTTCAAGCTGCAGCTCGAGGATCGCGCCGGTGTCGGAGACTCCGCGCTCTACGCCTCTGCGCAAACGCTGCTCGGCAAGATGTATCAGACGCCGCAGGTCGCGGGACCGTTCTCGAGCTTTCAGATCAACGTCCCGCAGCTCTTCGCCGACGTGGATCGTGACAAGGCAAAGCAGCTCGGCATTCCGCTCCACGATCTGTTCGAGACGCTGCGGATCTATCTGGGCTCCGCGTACGTGAACGATTTCAACAAGTTCGGCCGCACGTACCAGGTTATCGCGCAGGCTGACGCACCGTTCAGGGCGACGGCCGAGAACATCACCCACCTGAAGGTTCGCAACAACCAGGGCGAGATGATACCGCTCGGGGCGGTGGTCAACGTGAAGCAGTCGTACGGGCCGGACCAGGTCACGCATTACAACGGCTATCCGGCTGCCGACATCAACGGCAGCGCGGCGCCCGGCATCAGCTCGGGCGAAGCCGTTGCCATCATGGAGCGCATGGCGGCCGCGACGCTGCCTAACGGGATCAGCGCGGACTGGACGGAGCTGACCTTCCAGCAGAAACTCGCGGGCAACACGGCGATCTTCGTGTTCCCGCTCTGCGTGCTGCTCGTGTTCCTGGTGCTCGCCGCACAGTACGAAAGCTGGTCGCTGCCGCTCGTGATCATCCTCATTGTCCCGATGACGCTGCTTTCGGCGATCGCGGGCGTTTGGATCACTCGCGGCGACAACAACGTGTTCACGCAGATCGGCTTGCTCGTGCTCGTTGGGCTCGCGTGCAAGAACGCGATCCTGATCGTGGAGTTCGCGCGCGACCTGGAGCGTCAGGGCCGCGATCGCCTGAGTGCCGCGCTCGAGGCGTCGCGCATCCGGCTGCGCCCGATTCTCATGACCTCGTTCGCGTTCATCGCGGGCGTGGTCCCGCTCGTGGTCGCCCATGGCGCGGGCGCCGAGATGCGCCGGGTGATGGGGATCGCGGTCTTCTCCGGCATGCTCGGCGTGACGTTCTTCGGCTTGCTGTTCACGCCGGTCTTCTACGTCCTCATTCGCGGCCTCGTGTCCAGGCGAGCGCCGCACGTGCAAACTCCATCGGACGACGACGTGCGTCCGCTCAGAATTCACGAGCGGCTGCGTGCGATCGGTGGGGAGGGAGCCTCTCATGCGTAATCTCTTGCCGCTCGGACTCGCGGCATTCATCGCCGCGTGCAGCGCACCGGCGTATCAACCACCGAGCGTTCGTGTGGCGCCGTCGTACAGCGCCGTCGCGCGCGGCTCGAGCACACCGTCGCGAGATTCGGTCGTGACTGCGTCGCCCACCGGGGTGACGCAGCGCTCCGGCTCGTCCGGACCGATCACGGCACCCGGCGTGGAATCGGCGCAGTACAGCGCCGCGGTGTCGGCGGCGCCGTTCTGGCACGACCTCGGCGACACGACGCTCGCGCATCTCATCGAGCAGGCGCTGCGCACGAGCGTCGACGTCGACGCGGCCGAGGCGCGCGTCACTGGCGCCCGGGCGACGCGGCGGGCGTCGGCGTTCGACCTCGGCCCGAGGATCACCGCCGTCGGCAGCGCGACACGCCAGCGGGCTTCGATCGCCCAGGGCCCGGGCCTAACGAGCCAGCTGCCGCAGCAGAACCTGTACGATATGGGCTTCGATGCGTCCTGGGAGCTCGACGTGTTTGGGCGGGTCAACCGAACCGTTGGCGCTTACAGCACGCTGGCGGCGTCGGCCGAGCACAGCCTGAAGGACGTTCAGGTAACGCTCGCCGCCGAGGTGGCGCGCACGTACTTCGAGATGCGCGGCGCTGAGCAGCAGCTCGCTGTCGCGCGGCGCAACGCGGAAAACCAACGTCACACCGTTTCGCTCACCGAGGATCGGCTGGCTGCCGGGCGCGGCACGGCGTTCGACACCGAGCGTGCGAAGTCGGTGCTGCAGCTGACGCTGGCCGCGATCCCGAGCATCGAGTCGCAGATCGCGGCGGATCGCAACCGGATTGCCACGCTGGTCGGTCGCGCGCCTAACACACTGTCGGCGGACTGGCTCGGCACCGGCGCACTGCCGACGCTGCCGGACACGGTACGCATTGGATCCCCGGAGCAGCTCGTTCGCCAACGGCCCGACGTGTTAAGCGCCGAGCGGCAATTAGCGGCGCAGAGTCAGTTCGTCGGCGCCGCGCAGGCCGAGTACCTGCCGAAGATCACACTCGCTGCCAGCGCGGGTTACACCGCTACGACCTTCGACTCGCTCAGTCGCCGTGGAACCTCACGGATCATCGCGGGGCCGGTGATCACGTTCCCATTTCTCGACCTCGGACGGGTGAGGGCAAACGTGGACGTCGCCCATGCGCACGAGGACGAGGCGAAGGCACAGTACAACGCCACCGTGCTGCGAGCGGTGGAGGAGACGGAGACGTCGCTCGTTACCTACGATCGTGCGCATGCGCGGCTTGCGTTGTTAGGCGAGGCCGTGCGGGCGAGCTCACGCGCGTGGGAGCTGGCACAGCAGCGGTTCGATGCCGGGCTCACGGATTTTCTGCAGGTGCTCGACGCACAGCGCACGCTGCTCGACGCCGAGAATCAGCTCGCGGTGGCGCACACGGCAGCGGCGACAGCGTTGGTAGCAGTCTATAAAGCGACGGGAGGAACGTGGCCAATCCACTGACATTGGTTACTGGTACTTGGTTACTCGCAGTTGAACACCCTCGGGATGCTGCGATGTGCGGTCGAAACATCCCGAGGGTTTTACGTCGAGCAACCAAATACCTGTAACCAGTTGGGTACCCATGGCGGTTCAGTATTTGAGAATTGACGACACACGCGCTTGGTTTCTGGCCGGGGATCACGACGTGATGGTGGGAGACGTGCTCGACCTTGCCACCACGGCCGCGATGCGCGTCCGCTTTGGCCGGTACGCCAGGGGCGCGCAGCACGAGTGGGTCGTGACGCACGAGGAGACGATGATCGTTACGCGAGGGGTGCTTCGCGTCAGGTTCGATGGCGGTGAGCAAGTGGCGCGAGCAGGTGAAGTCATCGCGCTGTCGACGGGCACGCGTGTGGTGTACCGCGGCGAGGAGGACGGAACCGAGGTGGTGTTCGTGACGCACGTGCACCGCGCAGGTTCGGATCGGGAAGCACCTGCAGCAAACCCTGTGGTGCGATCGATCTCCGGCGTGCCGAGGCTGGTTCCGTCCAAACCGGCCGCCTGACTCAGTTCGTAGTCGTGAGTCTGCAGTGGTTAGCCGGGAACTTCGGGCCGCAGACGCTCGCTGGCGAGGGGATTGCACTCCTGTCGTCACCTTTTTTTTCAGGAGAGCAATCCCATGGCACTTGAGTCATTGCAGGAGCTGTACGTAGAGCAGCTCAAGGATCTTCACAGCGCCGAAGAGCAGATCATCGAGGCGCTTCCCAAAATGATCGAGAAGGCATCGCACGCCGAGCTGCGGCAGGCGTTCGAGGCTCATCTCAGGCAGACGCGAGAGCAGCTCCGACGCCTCGATCAGATCGGCCAACGAGCAGGTCAGAAGCTCACCGGCCACAAGTGCAAGGGTATGGCGGGGCTCCTCGAGGAAGGCGAGGAGACGTTGAAGGAGCGTGCCGACTCGGACGTTCTCGATGCGGCATTGATCGCTGCCGCGCAGCGGGTCGAGCACTACGAGATGGCCGGGTACGGCTGCGCGCGCACGTACGCGCACCTGCTCGGGCTCGACGACGACCTGAAGCTGCTGCAGCAGACGCTCGACGAAGAAGGCGACACCGACCATCTGCTGACCGACCTCGCGGAGCGCGTGATCAACATCGACGCGCTGACGGGAGATAGTCAGGTTGGCCGAGGCGTGGAGCGCAAAGCCGACGCGGTGAGCGGTTCATCGAGCTCGTCACGACGGAGCCGGACCACCGATTCGGAAGCGACAGCTTAGTCGTCGGCAGAATCGGCGGCGCTTCGCACGCGCCCGACTCCCTCGATTCCCGATCATGATGCGACGCGTACTCTTGACAGTCGAGAGTACGCGTCGCATCGTACTCTCGGCCGTCGAGAGGAGGCGGAATGGGCGACCGCGGCGACATGCTTCAGGGCACGCTCGACATGCTGGTACTCAAATCGCTGCAGGTGGAGCCGATGCACGGCTGGGGCATCACCGAGCGAATCGAGCAGTGGTCCTCCGGCGTGCTCCAGATCAACCAGGGGTCGCTGTATCCTGCCCTGCACCGCCTAACGCGGCATGGATTCATCACGTCGTCGTGGCGCGTGACCGAGAACAGTCGGCGCGCGCGATACTACGCGCTGACCGCCGCCGGCCGGCGCGCGCTCTCCACCGAGCAGACCAGCTGGGAGCGCCTCTCCCAGGCCGTGAATCTCATCATGCGGATGGCGCCGGGCTAACGCCCGCGTCGGAGGCGGCGGCATGTCGCTCATGAGCTGGATGCACCGGGTGCGAAGCGCTGGCCGCCTCGCCGCGGGCTTCATTGGCCGGGGTCGCCAGGACGGCGAGCTCGATGATGAGCTCGACTTCCACATCGCCAAGGCGACCGACCGGAACGTGCGACGCGGCATGTCGCCCGACGAAGCACGGAGAGTCGCCCTCGCCGCGCTGGGCGGACGCACCTACTGGATCGAGCAGGCGCGCGACCAACAGCGCAGCCGACTGGTCGAGGATTTCACGCGCGACGTCCGCTACGGTGGAAACGCGCTTCGTCGCAACCCCGGGTTCGCCGTGAGTGCCGTTCTCACCATTGCGCTCGCGATCGCCGCGACGACGACCGTGTTCAGCTTCGTCAACACGGTCTACCTTCGCCCGTTGAACGTGCCGGAAGCGAAGCGCCTCGTCAGGATCTACGGCGCCGATCGCCCGGAGTTCGATCGCCAACTCGGCTTTCCGGCATACCAGGCGCTTCGCGGGCGCGCCCGCGCTTTCGACCTCGTTGCGGCGCACTACTCCACGGCCCCGCTGTACCTAACGAGCCACAACGAGTCCGCCGAGGTGCTCGGTGCGGTCGTGTCAGCCGACTATTTCCCGATGCTCGGTGTCAGGCCGGCGCTGGGGCGGTTCTTCGATCGCAACGAGGACGCGGTGCCCGATCGTGACGCGGTCGCCGTTATCAGTTACGGGCTCTGGCAAAGCCACTTCGCCGGCGACCCCGGTGTCATCGGCGAGCACGTTACGATCAACACGCGCGTGTTCACGATCATTGGCGTCGCACCGCGGGGGTTCGAGGGCGTCACGAGCGGCTGGATCAACGAGCTCTGGATTCCCACGATGATGCTTCACGTGGGCTACCGATGGTGCGACGCGCTCGAGCGGACATGTCCCATCACGTCCGTGATGGCACGGCTCGCGCCCGGCGCGTCGTTAGGCGCCGCACGCGCCGAGCTGGCGGGGCTACGCCAGACGCTGCTCGATGCGACCGACCCGAGCGACTCGATCCACGCGATCGCCGTGACGCCTGCTACCGGCGTCCCAACGTGGCAGCAGCGCGACTACGCGCGGCTCAGCACGCTCCTCGCGGCGATCGCCGTCGTGCTCATGGCGGTGGCGTGCGCGAACCTGAGCGGCCTGCTGCTCGCCCGAGGCGTGGCGCGACACCGCGAGCTTGCCCTCCGGCGTTCGCTCGGAGCAAGCCGCTGGCGTCTCGCGCGGCAGCTGATCGCCGAGAGCGTGATCATCGGCTTGCTCGGGAGCGCGGTGGGCTTGCTGGTTTCGGTTTGGACATCCCGCGCGCTCGTCGGCTTCTTCGCCGCCGACAATGAGGGCTATATCCATCGCCTGGTCGTTTCACTCGACTGGCGTGTCGCAGCGTTCTGCGCGGCCATCACGATCCTGACCGTAGTGCTGTTCGGTCTCATGCCGGCCATGCGGATCTCACGCGTCGATCCGGTAGAGGCGTTGAAGAGTGGCAGCGGAGGCACGGCTCGAAACCACGTCAGGAGCGTGCTCATTGCGGGGCAGATGATGCTCTCGCTCTCATTGCTCATCGCTGCCGGACTGTTGACGCGCAGCTTCGCACGCGTGATGACGAGCGGGAACCTCGACTCGTATCACCTCGCCCAGCTCCGCTTGCGGCCGCGCCTCGTTGGGTACACGCCGGATCGTGCGCAGGCATATCTCTCGCGCGCGCTCGAGTCGATTCGTCGGGTACCCGGCGTCGTCGATGCGGTGCCCGTGCGCGGGTCGATCGTGAGGCAGGCGACAGAGATCGTTCCGCTGGCGCTTCCCGGCGAACCCACGGCGAGCAGCCGTAACAGGCCGGCGGTCGACTACTTCGACATCGGGCCGCGGTATTTCGCGACGCTCGGCGTGTCGGTGCTGGCGGGGCGCGAGTTCTCCAGTCGTGATACGCCTTCGTCGCCACCGGTTGCGATGGTGAACGAAGCGTTGGCGCAGAGACTCTGGTCGACGATCAACGTCGTCGGGCGAACGATCATCCTGGGCGGGAAGCCGTTCGAGATTGTCGGCGTCGTCCGGAATTATCGCGCGCATCGCTCCGATGAATCGCCGCCGGCGTCGGCCTATGTCGCGTTCTGGCAGAACACCTTCGAGCCGCAGATCGATGCGCGTGTAGCGATTCGTGTGCGGGGGGATCCGGCGCAGCTCTTCACGCCGATCCGGCGAGCGTTGGAGGCGGTGGACGTCGCGGTCCCCGTGACCGAGATGATCACCATGGACGCGCAGCGGCGCTCGACGTACACGGAGCTGAGGCTCGGGGGCGCCGTGCTGTCCGTGGGCGCGGCGCTCGCGCTCTTCCTGAGCGCCGTGGGGCTCTACGGTGTCGTGTCGTTCGTCGTGGCGCGCCGAGCCAAGGAGGTCGGGATTCGGCTGGCCGTCGGTGCTCGGCCCGGTGAGGTGGTTGCGTTATTCGTTAGGCAGGGACTTCGGCCGATGTGGACCGGCGCCGCGCTTGGTCTCGCCGCGAGTGTCGCGCTGGCTCCGCTGCTCTCCCGGTGGCTCTTCGGCATCGCGCCGGTCGATGTTCCGACGATGGTGGGCGCCCTCGCTTCGGTGATCGTCGTGGCGGTCATCGCGACGTACGTGCCCGCCAATCGTGCGGCACGTACCGATCCGGCGATCGTGTTCCGCACTGACTGAGGAATCGGCCGTGTATTGCCCGTTGTCAGTTACGCCGCGCGTCGTCCGGGTTGACGACTGATCGCGAAGAACGAATCACGCAAAAGCTCCCTATTCCCGATTCCTCACTACCACAGCGACACCATAGGGCCGTTCTCCAACCGGAATCGTCTGCGTGACCACGCGCTTCGCCGTCGACACCACGGTAATCGCGTTCGAGCGACCACTCGCGACGTAGAGCGTCGCCCCGTCAGGCGTGAGGGCAACGCCCCACGGCCGTTCGCCGACCGGTATCGACGCGACGACCTTCCGGTCTTGCATGTCGAGCACGCTCACCTGGTTCGCGCGGCCGTTCGCGACGTACGCCCAGCGCCCGTCTGGCGAGATCGCGATGCCCGTCGGCTTCGTCGTCCGATCGCCGATCACGATGGTCGAGAGCAGACTGTCTCGCCGCACGTCGATGACGTGCACCGTACCTCCCTCTTCCGTGCTCGCGAGCGCCCAGTCACCACGAGGGGCGAAGGCCATGAATCGCGGCCGCCTGCTCACCTGAATGACGCGCAGCCGACGCCCCGTCGAGGCATCGAGGACGGTCACGCTCGAGTCGGACTCGCCAGTGACATACACCTTCGCCCCGTCAGGGCTCACCGACACACCCTCCGGCTCCTTTCCTACTGGCACCCGAAAGTGCGTGGCGTGTCCGTCCACGGAAACAGCCGTTGCCGAGTCGAGTGCCTCGTTCGAGACATAGACCGTGCGGCCATCGGAGCTCAGGGCAACCTGCTCCGGATCCGTTCCCACGGGAATTTTGTCCACCACGCGCCGGGCCTCGAGGTCGATGACCCCGACGGCGTCGTCCTTTCCGAGCGCGACGTACGCGCGTTTTCCGTCCCTCGAGACGACGAGCCCGCGTGGCCGATTTCCGACGGGAATCGTTGCGACGACGGCCGTGCCCTCGATCACGCTCACCGTGCCACTCCCTTCGTTGGTGGCGATCACCTGCTGGCCACGCGCCCGACCGAGCGGAATGCCTAACGCCGCGATCAACATGACCGCCAGCCGCGCACCCGATGCGTGCGGCGCCTGATTGACTTGCCAGTCAAACGGCCGACGCGACAGGCGCGCCCACAGCCACGCGTCCACTCCCCACACACGCCCGGCATGCGCGAACAGGAATGCGATCATCATCGCGAGCAGCATCACGTGGAACCCCTGCTGTCCCGAGCTCATGTGCTGTACGGCGAGACCATACAGGATGACCTGGAGCGCGCCGAATACCGCACCGACCTCGGTGAGAAGCCCGAGCGTGAGCGAGATGCCGACGGCTGATTCGCCAAGGGCCGTGAGATGTGCGTAGGTGTGGCTCGGAACGACCGTTCCGAGCAGGAACGCCTTGTACGCCGGAAACGGGTTCTCGGCCGCATATTTCGTGATGAGCTTCGGCATCGTCGCGATCCAGCGTTCCGATGCAACGGGCAGCGGAATGACGCCGCCCACGAACGCCACCGACACTTTGGTGAACAGGCTCTTGAGGAACCAGAGCCCGACCGTTAGGCGGAGCACGGCGAGCCACCGCTCGGGGTGCCGCATCGGCAGGGCTTCAGTATCCGACCGCTGTCGGCTCATACGCTTCCTCCGTCACTAGGCGCTTCGTTGCGCAGACTCACCGGCTGCTCACTTCAGGCTGGCCACGTACGTCGCGACCGCACGCAGCTGCTGGCCCGAGAACACCGAGAGCGTCGGCATGAGCGCCCCGGGCTTGATCGCCTGCGCGTTCGCGATCCACGCCTCGAGGTTTCCGACCGTGTTCGGGAGAGTCCCGGCTGCGATCGTGGAACGGCTGCCGATGTGCGTCAGGTCCGGCCCGAGGGTCGCCTTCGCCGATGTGCCGCGTACCGTGTGGCATAACGAGCACGGTGCGGACTCGAACAGCCGCTTTCCCTCGGCCGCGAGACTGTCGGTCGGGATCGCCGCGTCGCCGAGCTCCTTCCTTGCCCATTGCCTGAAGGTCGCTGAATCCTCCGCAACTACCACCATCCCCATTTTCGCGTGCTCCGCACCGCAGAACTCCGAACAGACACCGCGATACGTACCCGCGCGTTTGGCGACGAGGCGGAGTTGGTTCGTGTCGCCGGGGATCAGATCGATCTTCCCCTGAAGCTGCGGCACCCAGAAGCTGTGAATGACGTCGTTCGTCGTCAGCTCGAGCTGGACCGGTACGCCGACCGGCACGTGGATCTCGTTGGCGGTGTCGAAGCGATCGGGCAGGTCTGCGAACTCGTAACGCGCTTCCCACCACCACTGATGTCCCGTCACGTGAATCGTGAGCGCCGGTCGCGGGTTTCGCTCGCGTCCCATGGTGCCGAGCGCTGCGACGAGGACCGCCGCGAGGACAATCGCCGGCATGATGAGCCCGCCGACGACCACCCACCGATTCCCCCGATCGGACAGGTCGACGCGACCAGCATCCCGCTCGCGGTTGCGCCGCATCGCGACCACCATGACCGCCATCACGGCCGCGTACACCACCGCCGCCAGCACGATCATGAACCACGTTAGGCGCGTCACCCGTGCGGCAGCGTCGGTGGCGTCCGAGAAGATGCTCATGTCACTCATCGGTCGTCCTCACCGCGGCGGGTCGGGCTCGTTCGGCGTTCGGAGCGACTTGATGTAGGTCACGATCTCCCACCGCTGGTCCTGCGGCACCTTCGCGCCCCACGCCGGCATCCCGTGCTGCCGCCCCTCGGTGATCGACGCGAAGATCGACGCGTCGTCGCCGCCGTAATACCACAGGGAATCGCGGAGGCTCGGCCCCATGCCGCCACCAGCGTGGTCCCCATGACATCCCGAACAGTTGTACCAGTTGAAAAGACGTCGCCCGTCGGCGAGCACATTCGTGTTCCCGGCGTACGGGTTCACGGGCCGCGCGATCGCCCGGTCCGCACCGGGTTGTGGACCCATGAGAAATGGGCTGTCCGACGTCGCCCCCGCGGCGGCCAGCTGCCTCGCGTCAGACTGGCGGCACGCGGCGGCCGCGGCCACGACGGTGACGACGAGAAGGCTCGCACGACCGAGCTCACGCATGAGTGCCTCCTTCACGGTTCACCGCGCGCCACCGTGCACGAGCGGTACGCCGTACTCCTCGAGGATCCGCCGGATGTCGCGGCGCCGCCTCGCCAGCTCGTCGTCGAGCGTCGCGCGCCATGTGCTGTCACCGCGCCTGACGCCGAGCGACATGCTGTACGCGAACCCGTCGGCATTCGGCGAGACCGGCGTCAGCACGAGCCGCGTTGGTGAGCGCTTCGCGAAGTAGCCGGCCAAGGGACCCCAGGCCACCGCGACATCCACCGAGTCCGTCGCCACCGCGCGAATGAGCCGCGCCGGCGGGTTGGGCTCGGAGTAATCACCGTAGATCATGTACGGCACGACCTGCCCACCGAGCCCGCGCTTGGCCAGTGCGATGGCCGCGGGTGAGTTGGCGTAGTCATCACCCATCATGTGGATGCCGACGCGCAGGTGGCGCAACGCCGTGTCATCGAACGTCCGGATCGAGAGGTGCCGATCCGCGCGCGTGACGAACACGTACGTCGACCGGTAGTACGGCGCCGTGTGGCCGGTGAGCTCGTACCCGCTCGGCACCTCCATCACCACGTCGCAGATTCCGGCCTTGAGCGTATTGCGAACGAACCCGCGCCGCTGGGGCCACCACGTATACCTCACCGGTACGCCGAGGTCGCTCGCGATCAGGGATGCGATCCGATTCTCGAATCCTTCCTCCCTGTCATTGGAGAAGGGGAGGTTGTTCGGGTCCGCACAGACGCGCAGCGCGCGCACGCCGCGTGGCGCGGGCGCAGATTCGTGCCCGTAAGCATCCTCGTGACTGCGTGACGCCACGAGACCCAGCAGCACTGCCGGCAACAGCAGGACCAGGAGCTCCGTGCGCGGCGGAACCGCGGCTCCTCGCCGGCTGACGCCGGCCGGGACGTCAGAGCGCGAAGACATAGAGCATCCCTCCCATCGCCGATTTCATCTTGAGATCCGGGACTGCACCGGCGACGCCTAACGCGGTGTACGGGTCATCCGTCGAGACGTCCGGGAACGCGACGGCGCCCATCCACCCGCCAATGCCCGAGTACACGGCGATGTACTCCTTGCCGTCCGGGCCCTTGTACGCGATCGGGTTGCCGACGATCCCCGAGCCGGTCTTGAACTTCCACAGCTCCGCGCACGTCCGTGCATCGATCGCCTTGAACCAGCCATCCATCGTGCCGTAGAAGACGAGATCTCCGGCCGTCGCGAGGACGCCGCTCCAGAGCGGCAGATCCTCCTTCACGCTGCACACCGGGCGAGCGCGCACCGGGTCCCACGCCACCAGCTCGCCGCGGTAGCCGCCTTCTCCCGGCCCGGGAAACATCTTCACGCTGGCGCCGAGGTACGGTGTGCCGGCGATGTAGTTCGCTTCGACGCCCTCGTAGTCCATGCACACGTTGTGCGCCGGGATGTAGAGCAGTCCGCTGCGCGGGGAGAACGCCGACGGTTGCTGATCCTTCGCGCCCGTGGAGGACGGGCAGATGTCCCGGGTCACTACGCCGTCGTGCGTCCGCTTCGTCGGGTCCTCGATGGTCTCACCCGACTTCGTATCGACGCGCAGCGCCCAGTTGGTGGGTTGATACTTCTCCGCGTTGAGCAGCTCCCCGGTCGTGCGGTCGAACGTGTACACGAAGCCGGTGCGCCCCGGATGGATGAGCAGCTTCCGCGGCTGACCGTTCACGGGCATGTCGACGAGCACATTCTCCATGATCTCGTCGTAGTCCCACGCGTCGTGCTTCACGAATTGGTAGGCCCACTTCGCGTGCCCGTTGTCGGGGTCGCGCGCGAACAGCGTGATGGACCACTTGTTGTCGCCGGGCCTCAGGTCCGGATTCCAGACGCCGGGATTCGCGGTGGCGTAGAAGAGCGAATTCGTCTCGGGATCGTACGAGACCCATCCCCAGACCGTCCCGCCGCCCAACTTCCACTGGTCCTTCGTCCACGTCTTCACGCCCAGGTCAGTACCGCGGTCCCTGGCGTAGAAGGGCTTGAACTCGGGCCCAATGAGCACGTCGGTATCGGGGCCGGTGCTGTATGCCTTCCAGATCTGTCTGCCACTCGTTAGGTCGAGCGCCACGACGTAGCCACGCACGCCAAGCTCGGCGCCACTGTTACCGACGATGACTTTGCCCTTGACCACGAGCGGCGCCATTGTGATCGTCTCGCCGATGTTCACGTCTCCGATGCGGACCTTCCACGCCTCCTTGCCCGTCGTCGCGTCCACCGCGACCGTCTGCGCATCGAGCGTGTTGTAGATGATCTTGCCGTCCGCATACACGGCACCGCGGTTGACCACGTCGCAGCACGCGATCCCGACCGCACGCGAGTCGGTCGCCGGCGTGTACGACCACCGGAGCGCACCACCGGGCTTGGTCAGGTCGATCGCATAGAGGAGGTTGGGGTACGGCGTGACCACGTACATCGTGCTGCCGACCACGAGTGGCTGTCCCTCGTGTCCGTGCAGCACGCCGGTCGAGAACGTCGTCGCCACCTTCAGGCCCCGGGCGTTCGACGTATTGATCTCGTCGAGTGTGCTGTACCGGCTTCCCGAGAAGTCCCGGCCCGGCATCCACCACTCGCCGCTTCCCTGCGCGGCCGTCGCGCCCGCCGGCAACTCGGCGACGGATGGCGCCGTCGTGTTCCCCGCCGGCGACGCCAGCTGTGGTGCCGCCGGTTTCGGCGGAAGCGCCGCACGTGTGGTATCGCGCTGCTCCGGTGTCTTGTCGTTGCACGCCGCACCAGACCCCAATGCCCCTACGACAGCCGCGACCGTCATCCTGCGCATCGATATCATGAGTCTCTGCCTTCCTCCGTCTCGTCGCATCAGCGGAGCGTGTAGAGATAGGCCACCATGTCGCGCGCCGTCGGCTCGATCACGTGCAGATTCGGCATTGCCGTGTTGGGCTCGATGGCGACGGGATCGCGAATCCAGCGCACCATGTTCTCCGGCGTGTTCGCGAGCTCGCCGGCGATGATGCTGCGATCCGCAACACCCGTGAGTGGGGGACCGACTTTCCCGTGCGCGCCGGTGACACCGCGGATCTCGTGGCACGACCCGCAGCCAAAATCCGCGAGCGACTGGCGGCCACGCTTCACGCTCGCCCCCGCGATCACGCTTCCCTCGGCAGCGCGGCACGCGGTAACCCACGCGACAGCCGTCGCCACCGAAACCGCGATGCTGGCCAGGCGCGCCACACGACCGATACGGAGCATGGGATTCATGGTCACCGCACCTGATCGCACGCGTTCCCCAGAAGTGGCGGCAGCGCGAACAGCACGATGCCCAACACGAAGAGCGCGCTCGCCACGACGCCCGCCAGGGCCATGAAGTGGGCGCGGCCCCAGGCGGCCGCCGGGTTCGGCGTCGACCGCTTACGAACGCGCTGCCAGTTGCCCGCCGCGATCACGAGCCCGACGACCGCAACGACGCCGAGCCCGATGGCCACGGCGTCCTGCGTCATCCCCGCATGCGCCACCGTGCTCGCGGCGCCACGGTCGCACGCCCGCGAGACGAGATAGTAGCCCAGGAGCTCGGCCACGCACCACGCCGCGGGGGCAAGGACGACACCGGCCCAGAGTCGGCCGGTCGGGATGGGCGATGGCTCACGCTGGCTGAGAGTCGCCATGACGCCTCGTTAGGTGAGCCGGGGTGAGAGGTAGAGCGACACCAGGATCACGAGCCACACGGCATCCACGAAATGCCAGTAGAGCGACGACACCTTCACCACGATCGGCCGCTCGGGATCGACGCGGCCGGTCGCGTCGCGCAGGAGTGTGTACAGGAGGAGGAGCAGACCGAACGCGACGTGCGCGCCATGGACGCCCGTGATGGTATAGAAGAGCGACGCGTACGCGTGTTCGGTTGGCCCCATGCTGCGGAGCTTTTCGCGATATTCGGTCGCCTGGAGTGCCAGGAACCCGATGCCCAGCAGCATCGTGAGGGCGCTGCCGGCTCGGTAGATGGCGCGCTTCCCATGCTCTCGCTGCTTCTCGGCGACGATGAGCACAATGCTGCTCGACACCAGCAGCGCCGTCATGATCAGTGGGATCTCGAGCTTCGGTTTCTCGGTTCCTGCCGGTGGCCAGGCTGGGTTCGCAGCGCCGAGGTAGAAGTAGCCGGCGAGGAAGTAGGCGAAGAGCGCTGCTTCGCTCATGCAGACGAGCGCCATCGCCCACCAGCCGACTTCCTGACTCGGCTTCCACACTGGCGGCAGCAGATGGTCGGAGCGCAGCTCGACGGCCGTCATACCTCGGTCTCCGCGACCTCGGTCTGGAGCGGCCACATCCATCGTGCGCTGCCGAGGAGCGTGGCCGCGAGCGCGAGGCCGAATAGCCAGTACCAGCGCGTGAGGAGCGCGCCGAAGGCGACGAGCAGCGTGACGGCAGCCGCCACCGGCCAGTAGTTGTCGTCCGGCAGCTCGACGGCCGCTTCGATGTCAGCGTCGAGCGCCGACGTGCGGGGCGTTAGGCGGTCCGCATCGTACGCCGGGCCTGGTGAGACGCCGTTGGTCCACAGCGGGTCGCGGCCGCTCACCACCGGCATGCTCGCGAAGTTGTAGTTCTCCGGTGGCGACTGGGCCAGCCACTCGAGCGTTCCCGCGCCCCACGGGTTCGGACCCGCGACCGCACCGGTCGCGCGGCTTCGGACGACGTTCCAGAGCGTGACGAGGACGCCGATCGCGAACACGTATGCGCCAATGGTGGAGATGAGGTTGGCCGCGTCGACGCCGGGGCTGGGCGCGTAGGTGTAGACGCGACGCGGCATGCCGAGGAGGCCACTCACGTGCATCGGGAAGAACCCGACGTTGAAGCCGACGAACATCACCCAGAAGCTCAGCTTCCCGAGCCGTTCGTCGAGCATGCGGCCGAACATCTTGGGAAACCAGTAATAGATTCCCGCGAAGACGCCGAAGAGCGTTCCGCCCGCCAGCACATAGTGGATGTGCGCGACGACGAAGTACGTATCGGTCGCCTGCCAATCGAACGGCACCGCGGCCGTCATGACGCCGCTGATGCCGCCGATCACGAACTGGACGATGAAGCCCAGGGCGAACAGCATCGGCGTCGCGAAGATCACGCGTCCGTAGTACATGGTCGCGAGCCACGCGAAGATCTGGACGGCGCTCGGAATGGAGATCGTGATGCTCGCGGCGCCGAAGAAGCTCATGGAGAGCTGCGGCAGTCCGTCGGCGAACATGTGGTGGAGCCAGACGCCGAACCCGACGAACCCCGTCACCACCGTGGCGAGCGCGATGAACGTGTGTCCCACCATCGGGCGGCGTGAGAACGTCGGGATCACCATCGACAGCATGCCGGTGGCCGGCAGGAAGACGATGTACACCCACGGGTGGCCGAACACCCAGAACAGCTGTTGCCACAGCATCGGGTTGCCACCGAAGCGGCTGTCGAAGAACACGAAGCCCCAATGGCGCTCGAGCTCGAGGAAGAGGAGCGCGGCGGAGAGGGCGGGTATCGCGAACACGACGGACACCGACATAGTGAGCGAGCTCCAGAGGAAGAGCGGCATGCGGTCGACCGACATGCCCGGAGCGCGCAGCTTGAGAATCGAGACGATGGCGTTGATCGCGCCGGCGGTGGTGGAGATGCCGAGGAAGAGGAGCCCGAGCGCGTAGAAGTCGATGTTCGGCCCGGAGTTGTAGAGCGAGCTCGAAAGCGGCGTGTAGTTGAACCAGCCCGCGTTCGGGGCCGCGCCGATGAGGAAGCTCGTGTAGATGAAGACGCCGGCGAGCAGGAAAACGTAGTAGCTGAAGCTGTTGAGGCGCGGGAACGCGAGCTCACGCGCGCCGATCATGAGCGGCGTGAGGTAGAAGCTGAACCCCGAGAGCACCGGCTGGACGAAGAGGAACATCATCGTCACGCCGTGCATCGTGAACAGCTGATTGTACGCCTCTGGGGAGAGGAGCTGCGCCTCGGGTCGGGCGAGCTGTGCCCGCATGACCGCGGCTTCGACGCCGCCGAGCGCGAAGAACACGAACGCGGTGACGATGTACCGGGTGCCGAGCTTCTTGTGGTCGACGGTCGCGAGCCAGGCCAGGATCGATCGCGGCGGCGGCCACAGGCGCGTTAGGCGCTCGGTCGTCGCGGGGGCGGTCTCCAGATGCTCAGTCGCCAGTCCCACGGGTCCTCCACATCGACAATTGGTTGTTTTGCCAATGTCGCGGACCCGACATTGCAAAGCATGTTCCGCGACACGCGACTCGGCGCGGGTGGAGGCATTAAGAAGAACGGAGGCCGGATGGCGACGCGGGTGACCTCGCGGCTGGCGACGCGACGACCGGGCAATCGCATTCTCGCCGCGCTCTCCGAGCGTCAGTATCGCCGGGTCGCGGCCGACGTCGAGCAGATCTCACTCGTCGCAGGCCAGGTGATCTACGAGCCGGGCCACGCCATCTCGCACGCCTATTTCCCCGAGGACAGCGTCATCTCCCACGTGTGCTGTCCCGCGATTGGCAGCGCGCTGGAGGTCGCCATGATCGGGCGCGAAGGCCTTGCCGGGCACGCTCCACTTCTTGGCGTCCCAACGACCGTCACTCGCGTGCTCGTCCAGATTCCCGGCCGTGCCTGCCGCGTGAGCGGAAGTATGCTGCGGCAATTAGTAGCAGAAAGCGAACCATTCCGCCTGGCGGTCACACGGTTTTCGCAGGCGCTGTTCGATCAGGTGGCGCTCTGTGCCGCGTGCAACGTCGGCCACACACCGCTCGAGCGATGCGCGCGGTGGATGCTCATGATCCACGACCGCGTCGAGGGACGGCAGTTCCCCGTGACCCAGGAGTTTCTCGCCTACATGCTCGGGACGAGCCGGCAGACCGTGTCGGTCGTCGCGCGGCAGCTGCAGGCCAAGCGGCTCATCGAGTACAGTCGGGGACGCGTGGCGCTCGTCAACCGCCGCGGCCTCGAGCGCCTGGCCTGCCCCTGCTACCGGAGCATCGCCGACCGGCTCGCGCTCGTCCTGGGAGTTCGGCGGGGAGCACCGCTTGCCCGCGGTCTTACTTAATGGTTGTCGCTTTCCGTCTCGGACACGTCGCGGGTCGGAGTGGCGTTCGGGCCGGTGTAGGCGTTGGCGGCGCCCTCGCGGTAGACCAGCGTCCCGCCGCTGTGTCCCACCTGGACGCCGGCCACCACGAGGCCGAGTGCCCCGGCGGCCGAGACGAGGCGGGCGGCGCGGCCGACGGTGCCGCGCGCGAGTCCGGCCGCGGTCACGAGCACGAGGACGGCGGAAAGAACCAGGAATCGCTCCGCGGCTTCCTCATGACCGTGCAGCGCGCCGCGCGTCACCACGCGCTCGACGCGGTCCTCCTGCGATTCGCCAGTCTGCGTGGCGACCCAGGCGCTCAGAGCAAGCGCTGCAGCCAATGCCACCGGTACGGACCATACCCGACGCGGCGTAGCGCCTTTCCTGATAATCCAGAGGGCGATCGCGATCGAGATTGGAAGCAGTGTCACGAGCACGATTGGGAAGTGGACGACGAGAGGGTGCAGTGGTATGCCTGACATGAGCGGTGCCTCCGTGAACCGAGAGTCGACCCTAACGTCGGCAATCGGCGCGGGCGCGGGTATCCGCTCTTTGTCGGAATCGCCGGCATTCTCGTCCCCTCCGTCAAATGACGGAGGCGAGGCTCTGCGAGGAACCGCCGAGATCGACGGCGTCAACGCGAGGTTGCGGTGGATTCTCGCGGTCGCACTGGTTTCCATCGTGGTGGGCGGGACCGTTGATCTTGCGATGGACAGGCCAGCCAGGTGGCTGTCGTTTCACGTCATCGTGGAAACGCTGATGATCGCCGGCGCGCTCGTGATGGCAACGACGCTATGGCTTGGCTGGTGGCGATCGGCGCACTCGAGCCTGGCGCTCCGCCAGTCGCTCGAGGCACAGCGGCTGGAGCGCGACGCGTGGAAAGCAAGCGCCGAGGCCGCGCTCGAGGGGCTCGGTTGCGCGATCGATTCACAATTCAGGCGCTGGCACTTAACGCCGACCGAGCGCGAGGTCGCGCTCATGCTGCTCAAGGGTCACGGACACAAGGAGATCGCCGCGCTCACCGGCCGGAGCGAGCGTACGGTGCGGCAGCACGCCGGCGTCGTGTACGAAAAGGCCGGGCTTGCGGGCCGGGCCGAGCTGGCGGCGTTCTTCCTCAATGACGTCGTGCTGCCTCCACACTGACCCCCTTTTCATCACTCCTTTGCCTCGACCTCCAGGTGGCCCTTCATGCCTAACGCGGCGTGCGGGTCGCATTGGAAGTAGTACTTACCTGGCGCCAGCGTGACCTTGAGATCGGCCGTCTGTCCCGGAAGCTGGAGCAGCGCACTCGCCGCGGGCAGCCCGGCCTTGACCGTGTTCGAGTCCGCGAAGAAGTCCACGTTATGCACGCCGGTCTTGAGCGTGAACCGGATGACATCACCCTGATGGGCCTCGAACTGGTTCGGCTCGAACTTGTTGTTCCCCTGGTCATCGGTGAGCAGGTGCACCTCGATGACCTTGCCGCCGGCGTCGGGCGTCAGGTTCTCGCCGAAGGCGGCGCTGCTCGAGGTGGTAGCTGCTGCCGCCGCCGCAGGCTGCGCTGCGCTCTCGGACGCGGACTGCTCCTTGTCGTTTCCGCCGCATGCGGCGAGCAGAAACGCGGCCGCGACAATGATCGGAGTCGGATTCACGTATCGCATCAGAAGTTCCCTGGTCGTGTGGTTAGAAATCCTTCCGCTGAAAGCGTCGAGCTCCCAACAGGAGTGGGACGCCAGTCCACAGGACCAGCGCCAGCGAAGCGAGCGCGGTACCACCCGCACTGCCGAAAAACTTCTCGAACACTGCGCCCGTGTAGCCCATGAGCGCCGAGACGTCGAGCCGCATGAGAATCAGCACGCGCGCCAGATCGATCGGGTTGGCGATCATCGCCGCCAGCGCCGGCCGCTCCAGCGGATAGTCGGCGAACACCATGAGGCCCAACATCACGAGGCCGTCGTACAACACCGTGCCCGCGAGCCACAGTCCGATCGCGATCCCGATGCCCTTCACCTTGTCGTCCACGCGCGCGACGATGAGCGTCGCGAACGCCGTGAAGATGAGGGTAAGCAGGATGCCACTGGCTGCGACCACCACGAGCGTCGCGAGATGATCGACGTCGTCACCCGCGTGAAGCGCGAGCGCCGACCCGAGGCCTGTCACGAACGCCGCGGAGAGCGACAGGGCGAGCCCCAGGTACTGACCGGCGAACAGCTGTCGGCGATGGACCGGCTGCGCGAGCAGTAGCTCCGTGAACTCGCGCGCGTTGTAGAGATAGATCGTCCCGAAGACGATCGCGACGAGCGGGATGAGCAGCAGCACGACATTCATCAGGCTCAGCGCGGCCCGTGCCCCGCCGCCACCGAAGCGCAGCAGCACATCGGTCAGGCCGAAGAAGAACAGCGCGTAGACGATCAGCGCGCGACTCCGCAGCACATCGCGGAGCTCGTATCGGACGATCTTCGTGGTCGTGTTCATGCGACTGCGCCCTCTGCCGCTACCATGACGTGGGCGATCGCCCGCTCCAGACTGAGCTGTCGCGTGGCTCTCTTGAGATCGCGGATCGAGCCTGTGTAGCGAAGCTGCCCATCGACCAGAAACACGATGTCGTCGGCGAGCGCGTCGAGCTCGCTCAGGACGTGCGACGTCACGATCACGGTCCGGCCAGCATCGCGCACTTCCCCGATCTTGTCCTTGAGAATTCCGCTCGATACGGGGTCGAGACCCGCCGTCGGCTCATCCAGCACGAGCAGGTCGGGCTGGAACAGGAACGCGAGCACCGCGTTCACCTTCTGCCGCGTCCCACCCGATAACACGCGCAGCGGCTTCCGCAGCTGATCGTCGAGCCTGAACCGTGCGATCAGGTCGTCGTCGATTGCGGCGTCGGCGCCGCGCAGATCGCGAAGCATCGCGATGAGCTCCGCCCCGGTCAGGTTCTCGGGAAAGCGCGCGATCTGCGGCATGTAGCCGATGTGCGACCGATAGGCCGGGTCATCGCTCACCCGCTCGCCGTCGACCAGAATTTTCCCACCGTCACTTCTCGTTAGGCCGAGGATCGTCTTCATGAGCGTTGTCTTGCCCGCGCCGTTCGGTCCGAGGATGGCCGTCACTCTGCCCGCGGCGATCTCGAGATCGAGCCCGCGCAGTACGTGCAGCGGACCGAAGCGTTTCGTGAGCTCCGTGATCCTGATCATCGCAGTCTCCGCATCGAAGGCGACCCATCCGCCAGCGTCTCCGGTGTGAGTGACGGCAACACACGCTCGGCCAGATCGAGGAGCGTGACGAACGGACTGCGAAGGGCGATCAGCACCGGCTCGTTCTGGGCGACGAGCAGCGAGAAGAGCCTAACGGGATGATACGGGACGTCCCCGACGCCATCGCGATTCAGGTCGTAGCCCTTGTAGTCGTCCCAGTAGTTGCCAGCGAACGTCGCCGTGGTCTCTCGGCTGTTCGTCGCGACATCGAACGTATTGCCCCTGAACTCGTTCGCCGTGAACGATCCGTCCTGGGCGCTGGCCATCAGCTTTACGGCCCAGCCGTTATCGACGAAGTCGTTGCGCTCCGCGCGCAGGCGGGTCACGCCGTCGACGAGGAGGCCGACGGTGTTCCGGGTGAAGTGGTTGCCGTACAGCACGGGCTCGAGGATCTCCTTGAGCAGGAGACCGTAGGACGCGGCACCCCAGTTGTCCTCGAAGCGGTTGTTGGTCATCTCGATCCGCTTCGTGTACATGACCGCGACGCCCGATCCGTTGCGGCGAAACGTGTTGGCGACGTACCGGCAGTCATCGGAATACATGAAGTGCATTCCGTATCGGAGATTGCCTTCACTGATGTTGCCGCGCACGTCGCTCTCGTGTACGAACTCCAGGTAGATCCCATCGCGGTGACCGGTGATCTCGTTCCCTTCGACCGTGACGTGGTTCGACGTCCAGAGGTGGATCCCGTTGCCTGACGCGGATTCCCTGCCCTTGCTCGCGCGCAGCCGGTTACCTGCCACTCGGCATCGATCGACGCGCGCCAGGTAGATGCCGAAGAACCCGTCCTCGATCGTGTTGTTCTCGATGACGCAGTTGGTGGCGTCCTCAACACGGATCGCGGCGCGGTCCTCGACGAAGCTCGTCGCGACGTGGCGAAGCTCGAGCCCGCGGACGGTGACGTCGTCGGCCTGCACCGTGAGGATCTGGCGGCCCTGGTCGCTCTCGAGGACCGCGCCTGGCTCCCCGGTGATGGTAACGGGCCGCCGCACCACGATCGTGGGCTCTCGATAGACACCCGCTTTCACGACGACACGTGCGCCGGGCGCCGCGAGCTGCAGCGCCTGCGTCAGTGTGCGGATCGTGCCGGACGGGGATACGAGCACATCGCTCTGCGCCCGGACCGTGCTGCCGCTCAAGATGGCAATCGCGCCGAGCAACCCGAGTCCACTAGCGCGCGACACTGTCCGCCTCGGCGTGGTCCCAGCGCGCGCCGTGCTCACTCTGAACGAGCGCGAGCACTTCCTGCCATCGCAGCGTCGTTCCCTGAACCTGACCAGCGGCCGCCGTTTCGCCGTCGTCGCTCAGCGCGACCAGGTTGAGTCCCATGGGGCTCTGGTGGGCCTCATTGCGAACGAACAGAGCGTTCTTGGCCTCGACCCAGTGCCCGGGGTTCGCGAAATCCGCGACCCAGATCGAGCTACCGTCACCGGCGCCGCCGTTCTGCAGGTAGTACGACGCGAGGCACTCGATCGCGTCGAACGCATACACCTTACCCTTGCGGGTGATGAGCTGACCGCCGAAGCGCTCGTCGCTGATGGTCATCCGGCAGTAGTCACAGCTCTTACCCTTGTCGGCGATCGCCTGCGGGCCCGGCGGGGCGCAGGCTGCCACTGCAACCGCCATCGCCATCGATGCGCGTTTCACGTCAGCGCCACGACGTCTGGCGATGACCAGCGCGGCGACGCCGAGTACGAACGCGACACCGAGACACGCCGCGCCGAGCGCGGGCCACGATGACGCGGTGAAGTTGAGCAGCTGCTTCGTCCCGATGAGCGGCGGCTGGTACGTCATGCCCGGGACTTTGATGATCGCGTGCTCGAAGTCGAGGTTGTGGCCGTAGTCGTATTCCCATCGCCAGAAGTCGATGAGCCCCGCAATGGCCAGCGTGACGAACCCGCCGAGCCAGCCGTACAGCAGCCGCCGCGCGCCTAACGCTGCGACGAGCAGCCCGAACGCGGCAAGGCCGGCCAGGATCCACGGCATGATGCGAAGCTCGGGGATCGTGTCGGGCTCGATCGGCTTCATGCCGATGTAGTGATTGAGGCCGTTGATGTTGGCCAGGTCGTTCGGCTGGATGCCGGTCACGGTGTTGACGCGGATCAGCATCCCCAGTCCCTCGGGGTACTGCGGCGCGACGAGGTCGATCCGCCACAACGGAAAGAGGAATGCGCCGAGCAGCAGTACCGACGCGATCGCGAGCAGTAACCTCGAGAGTCGGGTCATGGTTACTTCGCCCCCGCCATCTGTGCCTTGGCCTTCGGGCTGATGTTCGCCGCGAGCGGCTCGTTGGAGCCGGCCGGCGACACGCGGATATAGCCCTGCATTTCCTGGTGCAGCGCCGAGCAGAAGTCGGTGCAGTAGAACGGATAGATCCCTTCGTCCTTCGGCACCCACGTCAGGGTCCGCATCTCACCGGGCTGCAGGA
>DATCGG010000085.1:0-12160 GCA_036509075.1 Gemmatimonadaceae bacterium | reverse complement strand
GTCGCTGTCCGCCTCACCCCTCCCGACGCGCCGGCGGCCGCTCTCGCGGACCTTGCAGAGCCGCCGCAGCTGAGCATCGCGGCCGCGCCGCCTAACGTTCAACCGTCGGGCGCCGAGCCGCTGGAACGTGCGGCCATCGTGTCGAAGCCCGGCGCCGCGGTCGCGGGCGGCGGCGTGAAGCCACGCTGGATGATTGCCGCAGTGCTCGCGTCCGGCGTGCTGGGGGCGTCGCTCATGGCCCGCGCGCGGCCCGCCTCCGACCTGCCGGCGTTAGGCGCCACGCGCAAGATCACGCTCGACGCCGGCCTCGAGGTCGACCCGGTGCTCGCCCCAGACGGTCGTACGCTCGCGTACGCGGCAGGCCCCGAAGGCGCCATGCGCATCTACGTTCGCCGGCTCGACGGCGGCCGGGCGGTGCGCGTGTCGGCGGAGGTCCCGGGCGACCACCGGCGACCCCGCTGGTCGCCCGACGGCTCGCGCCTCCTCTTCCAGGCGGGTGGCGGGATCTGGATGGTGCCGGCGTTAGGCGGCGCAGCCCGGCCGGTGGTGGCCGCGCTGCCCGTGCCCTCGGCGCGCGCGCTCTACCCGGAGTGGTCACCGGATGGCCAAACGCTGGCCTGGGTGCGTCGCGACTCCGTACTGGCGCGGTCCATCGCCGGCGGGTCGGTTCGGCTCCTCGGCACGCTGTCCGAGCCGCATTCGCTCGCGTGGTCGCCGGATGGCCGGTGGATCGCGGTGGTGTCCGGCAACGAAGGGTTCGTGTACGGCGCCGCCGCGTCTCAGATGGACGTGGGGTTCATCAGCATTGGGAACCTGGCGCCGAGCAGCGTGTGGGTCGTCCCGAGTGGGGGCGGCCAAGCCGTGGAAGTTGCCGACGGCGATAATCTGAACACGAGCCCCGCGTGGCTTGCTGCCGATCGTCTCCTGTTCGTCTCTGACCGCGACGGGAGCCGCGATCTGTTCCTCATCAAGATCAATCGGAACGGGCAGCCTATCGGTTCGCCGAGCCGCCTGACGACGGGACTCAATGCGCACACGGCGTCGGTCCAGCGTGACGGCAACGCCATCGCGTACTCCGTATTCACGCAGAGCTCCAACGTGTGGGCCGTTCCGATCCCGTCGGGGGCGGCGATTGGTACGACCGGCGCAACGCCGATCACGAGCGGCTCGCAGACCATCGAAGCGATGGAGGTCTCACCCGACGGCAAGTGGCTGGCGTTCGACTCCGACGGCGCCGGCGGCGAGGACATCTACCGCCTCCCGTTAGGCGGCGGCGACGTCGAACGGATCGTCGAGAGCCCGACCGACGATCATCGCCCGACGTGGGCACCCGACGGACAGTCGATTCTGTTCTATGCGTTCGTGGACGGCGCGCGGCGCGCGTTCGTCGCCCCGGTGGACGGTGGGGAGCCACGGATGCTGCAGCCCGGCGGACGCGATGAACAGCACACGCCCGTCTGGTCACCCGACATGCGTCACGTGCTGTTCCACCGCGCGGTGAGCGGCGTCGATCAGATTTTCGAGCTCACGCGCGCGGCGGATTCGACGTGGGGCGTCGCACGACAACTCACGAAGCGCGGCGGCTTCGGTGGTCGCTGGTCGCGCGACGGGCGCTACCTGGCGTACGTGGCGCCGCCGCGCCAGGTGCGAATCATGGGCCCGGGTGACGACGGCGAGGCGACGTCGCGAATCCTGTACCCCGCCAACGACACGACCTCGGCGAGGCCGGTCGCTATTCGCTGGTCACCGGATGGCCGAACAGTCTACATGAAGACGTTCGATGCTCGTGGCCAGGCGGCGCTGTGGGCGCTCGGCGTGGATGGCGGTGCGCCCCGATTGCTGGTGCGGTTCGATGAACCGCTTCGGCCGACGCGCCGCCCCGAATTCGCGGCGGACACGAGGCGGCTCTACTTCACGCTCGCCCAGAGCGAGAGTGACGTCTGGGTGATGGAAGTGCGCTAGGCACCGACCGGCCGCGTCGCCAACGCGATGCCGCGTCGTGGCTCGTTAGGCGGGCGCATGATGTGACGAAGCTGAGGTGCGCCGCCATCTCGGCGTCGAGACGCAGCGCGACGGCGTCCCGCCCGTCGGCCGGGCCACTTGGTACCCAAAGGCGACGTCCACGTTCGGCGACGCGTTCGCCGCGGTCATGACGACATACTTCCCACAAGGAGGTGAACGATGAAGGCAATCGTTGTGACGGACCACGCTGCGGGAACAACCGGGATGAGGCTGGCGGAGCGGCCCGAGCCGAAGGCAGCGATAAACGACGTCGTCGTTCAGGTTTATGCGTCGGGAATCGTCGGGAGTGAGTTGGCGTGGCCCTCGACTTGGACCGATCGCCTCGACCGTGACCGCGCACCGTCGATTCCCGGGCACGAGCTGGCCGGAGTGGTTACCGCCCTCGGCTATGGCACGACGGGGCTGTCAGTGGGACAGCGGGCGTTCGGCATCACGGACTGGTATCGCGACGGTACTCTGGCGGAGTACGTGGCCGTCGAGGCGCGGAACCTCGCGCCGCTGCCGGGCGATGTCGACTTCACGGTGGGCGCGAGCCTCCCGATCTCGGGCCTGACCGCGTGGCAGGGACTGTTCGAGCACGGCCGCCTTCGGGCAGGGCAGAGCGTCCTCGCGCACGGCGCGGCCGGCGCGGTCGGGTCGATGGTGACGCAACTGGCACGATTGGCGGGCGCCTACGTCATCGGCACCGGACGCGCCGCCGACCGTCAGAAGGCGCTCGGCTTCGGCGCGCAGGAGTTCGTCGACCTCGAGAACGACGCCTTGGAAGACGTCGGCGCCGTCGATTTGGTGTTCGATCTCATCGGCGGCGACATCGGGAAGCGATCCGCGCGCCTGGTTCGAGCCGGAGGAACGCTGGTGTCCATCGTTGGGCCGTCCGAGGCGCGGCCCGTCGACGGCCTGGCGGTCGACTTCGTTGTCGAGTCCGATCGTGCCCAACTGAGTGCGATCGTCGAGCGAGTGCGGGACGGACGACTGCGGACGAACATCCGCACCGTCGCAACTCTCGACGATGGCGTCGCCGCCTTCAGCCCGACCGAACGACGCCCGGGGAAGACGATCATCCGCGTTCGTCCGTGAGCGACACGCCCATTGACGCATAGCATCTCGCTGCGACAATGCGGACACATCACGGCGCGCGGATCTCCGCCCCTACAGGACGTCGTTAGGTTTGTAATCCGGTCAGCAGGGGGATCGGCCAGAAACGATGCTCGGCCGGCGCGGCCCCCATGTAGCCGGTATTTCTTGCGAGGGCTCGCAGCACATGTAGACATGTTGCGAGTCGGCGAAAAACGCCGATATCAGCTAGGTCGTTCGTCAGCATCGACACCTGGAGAGCTAGTCGAGGCGCAGCGCATTTCCCAGAACGGAGATTCTCTAATGGCCGACATAGCGCTGCGCAGATGGACCGGCATCGCCGGTCTCGCCACATTCGCTCTTATCCTCGTTGTGGCTCCGCTCTACTTCGTCTACCTCGGGCCACCACCGAGGGACAATGTTCTCTCCCGTTCATTGGTTGGCATGTTCCAGCTTGTTGCGCTTCTGTCGTTCGTCGCTGGCCTGCAAGCGCTGATTCGTCGAGCGGCGCCGGACGAGAACGGACTCGCCACCGCTCTTGGATTCTTCGGCGTTGTCCTGGTCGCTGTGAATTTCGTGGCGATTGCACAGGAGGCCGGGCGAATGCTCGGTCGAACTGATCGATTCGACCCAACGTTGGTAGGTTCAGGCGCTGAGGGAGCCCTCGTAATCTACGGGCCGGTGGGGCGCATTCTGACTGCAGCGTTTCTCGGCGCAGCTGGAGCGGCCATCGTGCGCGCTCGTGTCGTCCCCGCGTGGGTGGGACGAGCGGCCTTTGTGCTCGCAGCAGTGCAACTCGCGTTTGTCAGCACGTTCTTCTCCGACACGAACCCAGCACAGTTCTTTAGTGTCAACGGATGGCACCTCCCGATCCTCGGCGGTCTTCTCGGTTGCTGGATTCTCTGTGTGAGCGTCGCGCTTCTGCGTCAACCCCGACCGACTCCGCTGTAGCTGAAAAGGCTCACATCGTACGCAGCGTAGCCGAGGAATTGGATAAGCGGGCGTAGGACGTGGGTGACGCCGATGCCGGCGCTCGCGACGGATGCGTTGCTCCCCGAGCAAAAGAAAAATCCGGCCATTGGTGCAGGGCTGCTTTTCCCCAGTCGAAAAAATCCGTCGCGGCCAATTACCTCACACCTCGCCGGCTATTGGCTAAAACGCGCGTTCGAAATAGGAACTCTGCCAAAGCCGGCCGGAACTCTTTGGCATGGATTCCGGCGAAAGTGGGCGACGGCGGCATTTTCCGTTGAAGGATGTCGCTACGGCCGGTGGGTGGAGGGACGTGCAGACGATGATCACGTCTATCAGCAGCCCCGACTCCGAGACGATGCGCGCTGTGGTCGACCTTGCAAAACCACCCGACCGCGCGAGCGGTTGCTAGGCCCACGGTCAGTCACTGACACAGTCACTGACACAGCGCTAGACAAAAAGCGAAACGCGATGCGAGCCTAAGCTCACATCGCGCTCTAAGTTGCCCCTCCTGGGCTCGAACCAGGACTCTTCTGATCCAGAGTCAGACGTGTTGCCAGTTACACCAAGGGGCAAAGATTTGGTCGTTCCTCCGCGCGCGTCGCGGAGTTCGTAAGCTAGCTTTTGCCCACCCCCCCATCAACCCCCGAACTCCCGGCCCCACCACGTCTTGCCGCACCGCCGCCTGGCCGTCGCATCATGCCTCTTCGCAGCCGCCGCCTGCCGCGGGATGCCCGAAACACTCGGGCCCGACCGGCGGGCCGCACGCGCGAACGCGGAGGCGCTTTTCGGCGGACTCGCCGCGCGCTTCGACAACGTCCAGCGCGTTCCGAAGTTCTACCAGGCTCGATCGAAGCTGGGCCGGTACGCCCTGTCGCCGTCCGGCGTCTACGGCGACACGTCCGTCTGGACCGCGATGGGCGCCGACAGCACGCGGACGCTCACGCTGCTCGGCACCCACACGCCCACCGGATACCTCTTCGGCACCTACGCCTCCGTCGCGACGCCCACCGCAACCGGCGATGCACGACACGTGATCCGCCTGCACCGGCGTGGTGAGTCCGAGTACGACTGGGACACCGCCGTCGATCACGCGGTCGGTTCGGTCACCTCTCGACACATCGCTGCCGCGCTCACCGCGTTCGCAGCAGCACCCCAGCGGGCCGCCGGCGCGAACATACACGCCGGGAACCAGGCCCTGTTCCCACACACGTCGCGCGTGTTGGGCGAGTTGTTTTCGCTCGATACCGTTCGCGCCGTGCCGGTCGGCGACGGCAGCGCCTCGGTGTTGGTGCGCTTTCGCATGGATCCCGATCGCGTGGCGAAGACGCGCCCGAACCTCTCGAAATACCTCGACAAGTATGTGAGCCCTGCACGCTATCGCCTGCGACTGCAGGATGGCAGCGGCGCGACGTGGCTCGATGCCGCCGGCTCCGACAACGTCTTCACCGTGAGCTATCGCGTTCGCGACGGACAGTTGCTTGCGATGACGGGTGGTGCGCGACCCTTGCCGGACACGCTGCAGATCAACGTCGATTTCTCCGCCAAGTTCATGATCTTCCGCGTCGGCGTGTCCCGGTTGATCGGCGACTTCGCGTTCGTCCGCAGCGATGACGAGCGCGGGTGGGCGATGCACTTCCGGCGAGAGCCGGAGTGGCATTTCCCTCTCGCCGTCAACACGCTCATTCGCACCTCGCTCCGCCACCCATTCGAAGGCGAGGGGATCACGCTTCGGGTCTCCGTTCGCGATCGTCCGGGCCCGGGATTCCAAACACTGCTGTCGCGCCGGGCGTCCGTCTCGGTCCAGGAGAGCGCGATCGTGCGGTGGCTGGGAGGGCTCGGGAATTCGGCGATGAGCGACTTTGCCGGCCGGGCGGAGGCCGAGGAAAATCGTTACGTGTTCGAGGTCTTGAGCGCGCTCCAGGCCGACTTCGTCGCCGCGTTATCGGTCGGTGAATAGCAAGCAAAAAGCGCCGCGAACCTCGTGGCTCGCAGCGCTCGTGTCGTCCTGCCGTTCGAGTTGTCGCCAGCGGGACTTGCCGCGCGCGCCGTCATTGGAACTCTACGTCCTACCGAGCGGCGGCGGGCAACATTCCCTTTTGGCGAGAAGCATGCCGCGCGATCCTTCGCGCTTCAATTGCTATGGAGCTGAGGGGAGTCGAACCCCTGACCTCTGCAGTGCGATTGCAGCGCTCTCCCAACTGAGCTACAGCCCCTCATACCCGGGAGTGCGCCGATTGTTTTTCCATCCCGTCGCACCGGGCCGGCAACAAAGCAGCCCCGCTGGGGACGGGGCCGCGCCGATAGCGTAAGGTACGATGCGTCGGGCGGTTGTCAAGCGCCGCCAAAAGCGCGGCTCCTGCTGCAACGGAGACGAGCCGAGCGCCTGCGCGTCACGTGAAAGGGCGCGCGCAGACGGCAGCTCCGTCGCTCGGCCGGCGCCTAACGCCCACGCCGCCGATGCGAACGAGGCCGGATCCGATCGACCGGCATGCCGGCCTCGTTTCGTTCGATGTCCCCAGTGCGTTTCAGTGCTACCGTGCCGCCCAGCATCAGGTAGGGTTCGGGACATCCTCGTCGCGAACCGACTCCATGCCGTTGTCACTCAGCTCATCACGCGTGCTTCTCGAGCTCTGCGACCCAAGCATACCCTCGCGGGAGACTTCCACCGGCGACTCACGGTCCGAGTACGCGCCGCCGCTGGACTCGGAACCACGGCTCGCCGCAGTCTGACGACGGCGATTCTTGGCCCCGCGTGACTCACCACCCTCACGACCGATCGCCGCCATGTGCGCGCGATCACGGCTGACGACTTCTCCACCCTTGCGGCCCGCGACGCGGGCCTCGTCCGACGTCCACTCGTGAGCGGTGCCCTTCTGGTGCGCTGCCCGCCCACCCTTGCTGGCGATCTCTCTCTGGCGGCCCACGTCCATCGACGCGAACCCTCGCTTGCTCTTTCCCGTTCCCGACATCGCGCCTCCATCCAAGTTGGGGTGACAATCAACTCGCGCCTCGCAGATCCCCCAACGGTTCCCATCCGCGAGCAACTTACCTCCACTCGGTCCAGCAGACCAACGCACCAGTTCGGCGCAAGTCATGGGCCGCGGCGAAATACTCCGGGGCAAACTTTCTGCGCGCTATTGAATCCATGGCCAATAGTCAGCCTACCTGATTGCACCAAGTACTACCACGCTTCGCCTTCATCGCCCCTTACCGGCTGTGGCCCGCCCGGGCAGCCGGAAACCTCTCCCAGCGTGCGAAGCGGGAAGCAGCGCTCGAGGCGCAGAACACGCGCGAGCGGATCCCGATATCCATCCGGCCCGGCATCCGGACCACTCGCCGCGCTGCCTCGCGGCAGAATGCGGGCCCGGTCAATTCGCCGGGACCCTCACCGCCGCCGATCCCCGAATCGCGCCCAGACCTGACTCCCCGTGAATATGGGGATTCAGGCATGGACGTCGTCGCCATCCGTTGCCTGTCGATTACTTGGAATCGCAAATCATTCGCATTGGCGAGCGTGGCGCAAACCACGGGCCGCCGTATGCGGTGACGGACTATATTCCGCCTGTGTCGCTCACTCTTCGCTTCCTCGGAACGTCCGCCTCGCGACCGACGGTCGAACGCGGCGTTAGTGCGATCGCCGTCGTTCGCGAAGGCGAAACGTTCCTGTTCGACTGCGGCGAAGGCACCCAGCGACAGATGATGCGGTACGGGATCGCGTTCGCACTGCGGGACATCTTTTTCTCGCACATGCACGTCGATCACATGCTGGGCATGGTGGGCCTCGTGCGGACGATGGCCCTGCAGGGGCGAGAAGAACCGCTTCGGATGTGGGGGCCTCCGGGGTCGTCGCGCATGCTGCGCCGCGCCGAAACCCTGGGAGCCGACCGGCTCGACTTCCCCGTCGAATACCGAGAGCTGCAGCCTGGCGATAGAGTCTCCCGCAAGGGATACGAGATCGTTGCATTCGCCGCGGACCACATGCGGACACCGGCGCTTGGCTACGCGGTCGTGGAATCCCTGCGTCTGGGTCGATTCAACCCCGAGCGTGCGCGCGAAATGGGCGTGCCGGAAGGCCCGTTGTGGGGGCGGCTGCATCGGGGCCAACGCGTCGCGCTCGACGACGGCCGCGAGATCGATCCGTCGGATCTCGTCGGACCCACACGGCCGGGCCGCAAGCTGGTGATCACGGGCGATACGCGGCCGTGCGAGGCAACCGTGGAGGCAGCAGCCGCCGCGGATCTCCTCGTCCACGAAGCGACGTTCGCCGACGAGGAGGCCGCCCGCGCCGCGGAAACGGGCCACTCGACCGCTCGCGAAGCCGCACAGGTCGCGGCGAGAGCTGGCGTCAGCCGGCTGGTGCTCACGCACGTGTCCGCACGCTACTCGCGCGATGTATCGGATCTCGAGCGCGAAGCGCGCGAGGTTTTTCCGGCCACCCAGATCGCGCGCGACGGCGCAGAATACGAGATCGCCTTTCCCGACGCCGTGACCGAGCCGTCGGCCGATGCGAACCAACTTCCCGTTAGGGCGAGCGGTTAGCCCGAGCGATCAACCGATGTCCGTTGCCGGACTGCGATCCGTCGATACGGGCATCGAGCGGCGGAACAATCGCTGGAGGTCCGCATCGCCCAACGAGTCAAGCACGGCGCGCCTGTTCAGCCGGCCGGTCACGTTCTGCGACTCCGATCCACGTGTGATGTACCAGGCGTAGCGATCGAGGCGCCCCGTTTGTCCATCGGGATGACGGAAGACGACGACGGCGTTACTCGCTCCGGGATTCTGCACTTCGACGCCCCACGTGGTGTTATCGGGTCCGGCAAATCCGCGCAATCGTGGCATAGGAAAGGTCTTGGTGACGGAAATACTTCAAGGGCGTGTCCGGCGTGTCGCTCCGCGGCCCGCCCCTGAGACGACACGCGCCGGGGTGGACTCCGCGCGGGACCAGCGAGCCAACACGATCCGCGGTCGGCCGCGAGTTGGCCCGAGCACCGTTCGTGCCGAGCCCGAATAGAGCGTCGACTCATCGAAGGCGCGAGCCAGCCCGCGCCGGACCGTGGTATCGACGTTCGTGATGTCGAGCCGGTACACGCGTCTGGTCGGCGTCGGGAGCCGGCCGGCGGGCCATTCCTTTTTCGCCGAGTCGCGGACCACGAGCGTCGCGTACTCGCCGCTCGTGTCGTAATGGGCGATCACGTCATATCGCGGCCCGCGCCATACTTCGCTCGCCGAATCCGCGCCGAGCGTGGGCACCGTGCTGGCGATCGTGCTCCACCACGCGGGCTCCGGCGTCCGAACGTGTGGCAACGGGAGCGCGAGACCAGCGCCGGACACGCCCTCGCCCGGCACATAAAAGCCCACGCGCGGGCTGCCGTCGATGTCCACGAGCGCAAAGCTCGTCGAGTCGAAGTGGAATGCGTCGATGACCCGGGCCGCGCGCCGGCCACGCGCGCTCCGGACGCGTCGGACCGAGTCGATCACGACACGATACGCCGCCCGCGCGTCGGCAACGATGCGGCGAGCGGCGCTGTCCCCGAAGATCGCGCGCAGCGTCGCGGGTGAGCCATTGCGAAGGTCGACGACGCCGTACCGGACGTTGTGCGTGTCCTCGAGGTTCGCGATGTCGATGTCGGTGTGATGCTCGTAGGAGAGCATCGGTCCGAGCACATCCAGCAACTCGATGTCACTGGTCGCGACCGTATGCGGGTCGTCGCTCCCATCCTCATCGTCGCCCAGTCGCCGCTCGTCCGGATGCTCGGCCGCGTACTGACGCGCGATATTGGTGACTCGCTTGTCCTCGAAGACCTGGACGGAATCACCCGACACCAGGTCGCGGCGATAGATCCGCTGGCCAATGAGCAGCGCGTCGTAGTACGACCGATCGTCATCAGCAACGTAGAGCTCGTAGAATCGGCCGTCCACGTACGCGAGGGTGAGCGCCGCCCGCCGGATCCGAAGGCGCCCGTCCACCGTGCTGACCCAGAAGGCAGAATCCCCGGCGGTCACCAGGAAGTCCGTGGAGGGCGCACGGCTGGTCGCACGCGGCTGATTCCTGCACCCAACGCCGAGAAGCAGGACGCCGGCCAGCAGGGTCGCGACGCGTGGAGACGTGAGAGGGAGCATTGTCGTCCGAATATAGCCAGGCCGAACGCGTCTCCGGAGGCTCGCGATCGGCCTGGCGGTGTACTATTCGGGCCTCCGCTCTCCAAAACGACTCTCGATGCACCGATACCTGCCGTTCGCCGCCGCCGCCTTGCTCGCCTGTTCCGCGGGCGCGGGTGACCGCGCCGCCGCCACGAGTCAGTCCGACCCGAAGTCAACCGGCGCACAGCGGCTCGATACCGCGACGGCCGCGGGTGCGCTGAGCGGCGACACGGGACGCGTGAGCGCGAGCGGCCAGGCGTCTACGCCTGCCGTGCGGCCAGCGTCAGCCGCGGACCTTCCCATCGTCCGTGGGCTGTACGTCAACCGGTTCGCGGCGCAGAGCCTCAAGCGCATGCACAAGCTGATCGCGATCGCGGATTCGACGGAGGTGAACGCGCTCGTCATCGACGTCAAGGACGAATTCGGGCTCAACATCCCGTCGCAGGACCCCATGCTGCAGAAGAACGCCGGCAAGGCGGGCGTGATCCCGAACGTGAAGCAGCTGCTCGACACGCTGAAGGCGCACGACATTCTGGCCATTGCGCGGATCGTGACGTTCAAGGACTCGGTGGCGGCGCGCGCCAACCCGGATCATGTCATCCGCAAGCCTGATGGCACGCCGTGGCACGACAAGCAGGGCCTAACGTGGGTCAACCCGTACGACGAGGAGATCTGGGAGTATGACCTCCGCGTCGCCGAGGAAGCGATCAAGCTGGGGTTTGGCGAGGTGCAGTTCGACTACATCCGCTTTCCAGAACCTTACAAGAGCCTTCCGCCGCAGGTGTTCCCGAACCAGAAGGGCCGGTCGAAACCGGACGTGCTGGCGCAATTTCTCCGGACGGCGAATGCCCGCCTCGACAAGCTCGGGGCTCGCACGACCGCGGACATCTTCGGCCTCGTGACGACGGTGGGTGGCGCCCTGGAGATCGGCCAGGAGTGGGAGAAGGTCTCGCCGGCGGTGGACGTGGTGCTGCCGATGACGTACCCGTCGCACTACCCGCACGGCGCGTTCAACCTCGCGCGGCCTAACGCGGAGCCGTACCAGGTGCAATTCAAGGCGATCAACCGCGCGCGCGAGCGCGACGCGAAACTTGGCCTCAAGGGTGAGCGCGTGCGCCCGTGGATCCAGGCCTTTTCCCTCGGCCAGCCGAAATACGATGCGTCGCATGTGAAGGAGCAGATGCGCGGCATTTACGACGCGGGTTATAACGGGTGGGTGTGGTGGCATCCTGGCTCTGTCTACGAGCCGTACCTCGGCGCGCTCGAAAAAAAGCTCGAGCCTCACGCAAAGACTTACTAGCTGCTGGCTGCGTGCGGCTGCAAGCTGGTAGCCGACGGCTGCGTGCTGCTGCCGCTTGCTGCAAGCTGCTGCTATTACTCGCCGTGCCTGCGCCATTCGCCATCCTCGCGCCGTCGTCGGGAGCCGTCTTCCCGCTCTCGCGGAATGACGGCGCTGAGGATGCGAATTATGCGCTCCAGCACAGCATGCCGCTGCTCCACGACAGCGTCGCCTAACGCGGTCCTTCCCTTAAAATACCAGTCCTTCGCCTCCCGCGCGGTGGCTCGCGCGTAGTCGTAGTACCGGGCGCGCTCAGCGCCGGTTCTTCGACTATAGCCTTCGGCCAGGTTTGCGCTGATGCTGCCAACGGCTCGAAGAAACTGATCCACGTCGGCGCGAGTGTCGACGTTGCCCCGCAATATCCTGGCATCCTGCTTGGCAAGATCCGAGAGCCAGAGTGAGTAACGGTACGCAGGCGTTCGCCAAATAGGATCACGTTTGAATGACTCGGGAATCGTAGCTTCCCACTCGGTGAACCCGGGGGGATCGGGGTACTTGGGCATGGCGCCAAGCTACGCCGATCGCGACCGCAGCAACCATCATTTCAGCGCGTGCCTCATCGCGCGCACGCGAGTCCCGGTCGTACCGGCGGTATTGGCAGCAGCTTGCAGC
>DATCGG010000084.1:0-5635 GCA_036509075.1 Gemmatimonadaceae bacterium | reverse complement strand
AGGTCGAGGATGCACTCGTGCGCCACGAGGCCGCCCGGACCCGTGTACAGCACGGGATAGTGCGGCGAGAGCCGCTTCGCGATGTAGTTCGCGTTGAGGATGGCGACCTTCGTCGCGTCCGTCAGCCCGGAGCCGCCCATCATGCGGATATAGACCCACGAGATCGGGAGGATACTCGCGCTGCCCCACGGCGCGGCAGACACCGCGCCTAACGTGTCGCGCCCGTCGAGGTGGACCACCGGGTGACCCGGCAGGAACGGCGCGAGGTGCTTCGCGACGCCGATGGGTCCCATCCCCGGACCGCCGCCACCGTGCGGAATGCAGAATGTCTTGTGCAGGTTGATGTGGCAGACGTCCGCTCCGATGTCGGCCGGCCGAGCGACGCCGACGAGCGCGTTCATGTTCGCGCCGTCCATGTACACCTGGCCGCCGTTGGCATGCACGATCGAGCAGACGTCAATGATGGTCTCCTCGAACACACCGTGCGTGGACGGATAGGTCACCATGAGCGCGGCCAGGTTTGCCTTGTGCTCGCGGGCCTTCGCCTCCAGGTCGGCGACATCGATATTGCCGTTCGGATCCGTCTTCACCACGACGACCTCGAGCCCGGCCATCACCGCGCTGGCCGGGTTCGTTCCGTGGGCCGACTGCGGAATGAGGCACACGTTTCGGTGCCCTTCGCCGCGCGATTCGTGATACCGCCGGATCACGAGCAGCCCGGCCAGCTCGCCCTGCGAGCCTGCGTTAGGCTGCAGCGAGACCGCGTCGAACCCGGTGATGTCGGCGAGATCCGACTCGAGCTGCGTGAACATCTGGCCGTACCCCGGCGCCTGCTCGCGCGGCGCGAACGGATGCAGCTTGCCAATCTCCGTCCACGTGACCGGGATCATCTCGGCCGTCGCATTGAGCTTCATCGTGCACGAGCCCAGCGGGATCATGCCGTGCACGAGCGAGAAATCGCGAGACTCGAGCGTGCGCATGTAGCGCAGCATCTCGGTCTCGGAGTGGTGGCTATGGAAGACCGGGTGTGTCAGGAACGCGCTCGTGCGCGCGAACCGCTCGTCGAAGCGATCGTCCGTCTCCATCGCCAGCTCGTCGACGTTCGCATTCGCTACGCCGAACGCCGCAAGCACCTCGGTGACGTCCGCGGCAGTGACCGTCTCGTCGAACGCAATACACACCGCGTCGCCGTCGGCCCGCAGATTGATGCTCCGGTCACGCGCGGCCCGGACGATGTCCTCGGCGCCCTTCCCTCCCCCGTTAGGCTCGACGCAGATCGTGTCGAAGAACACGTCGTGACGGATCTTGTGTCCGGCTCGCTCGAGCCCCGCCGCCAGAGCCGCCGTCAGCTTGTGGACTCGCTTCGCAATGCGGGTGAGCCCCTCGGGCCCGTGCCACACCGCGTACATCCCCGCGATGACAGCGAGCAGCACCTGCGCCGTACACACATTGCTCGTCGCCTTCTCGCGACGGATGTGCTGCTCGCGCGTCTGCAGCGCCATGCGCAGCGCCGGTTTCCCCGCCGTATCGCGCGACACGCCGATGATGCGACCAGGCATGACGCGCTTGTACTCGTCCTTCGTGGCGAAGAACGCGGCGTGCGGGCCGCCATAGCCAAGCGGAACGCCGAATCGCTGCGAGTTGCCCACAACGACGTCGGCGCCCCACTCGCCCGGCGGAGCCAGAAGCGTCAGCGCGAGGAGGTCAGTCGCCACGACCACCATTGCGTCAGACGCATGCGCGGAATCCGCGAGCTCGCGATAGTCGTGCACGCCGCCGTCGGTCGCGGGATACTGCACGACCACGACAAACGTGTCAGCGCCGGCCTTCAGGCCCTTCTCGTCGGCCACGACAACCCTCCACCCACGCGCCTCGGCACGCGTACGCACCACGTCGATCGTTTGCGGGTGGCAAGCGCTCGAGATGACAACGGTCTCCTTCCCTTCCTTGCCCTTCACCGCGTGCGCCATGGCCACCGCTTCGGCGGCCGCCGTCCCCTCATCGAGCAGCGACGCGTTCGCGATCGCCATCCCGGTCAGATCCATGACCATCGTCTGATAGTTCAGCAGCGCCTCGAGTCGTCCCTGCGCGATCTCGGCCTGGTACGGCGTGTACGCCGTGTACCAGCCGGGGTTCTCCAGGATGTTCCGCTGAATGACTGGCGGCGTCAGCGTGTCGTAGTAGCCGAGCCCGATGAACGACCGGAAAACCTTGTTGGTCGCCACCATGGTGCGGAGCTCGGCCAGCACGTCGTGCTCGGTCCGGGGTCGCCCGGTTTTGAGCGAACCGCGGAACCGAATCTTCCCGGGCACGACAGCTTCGATGAACTCGTCCAGCGACCGATACCCCAGCACGTCCAGCATCGCCTGCTGCTCGGCAGCGCTGGGACCGATGTGGCGACCGGGAAACGGGTCGACTTCCGTGAGCGGCATTGGCTTGCTCGTAGTCGTCATGCAATCCTCGAACGACTCAAATGGGGTGCTGCGCCGTGGAGCGCTTAAACGTACCTCCGCGCGGAAGGGTCCGCGACGTGAGCTCGATGCGGTCGATTCAGTGGCTAAGCTGTTTCATTCTGCGGCGATCGCGCGTACGTTCGGTCGTGTCCCGCTCGGCGTGTGTCGCCTGGTTAGCCGAATCTCATGCATTGGTCGTTGTTGCTGACGCCCCCGCTCACCGGGGCAGAAAACATGGCGCTCGATGAGGCATTGCTCGAGCGCGCCAGTGCGTCGGGCACCGCGGTATTGCGGGTGTACACATGGTCGGAACCAACGATCTCATTCGGACGAAATCAGGCGGCGCGTGGGACGTACGATCCCGATCGGGCCCGCGAGCGCGGCGTCGCCGTCGTCCGCCGGCCGACCGGAGGCCGATCGCTGCTGCATCATCGAGAGATCACATATAGCGTAACGGCACCCGCCCACCTCGCCGGCTCACTTCGCGAATCGTACGGACGCATCAATCGTCTTCTCGTCGGCGGATTGAGGCGGCTTGGCGTGAGCGTGGAGGTCGCGGCGCCGCGAGAACGATCGCTGCCACCATCCGCTGCCCCATGCTTCGAGCGACCCGCCGCCGGCGAGCTCGTTGTCGATGGTCACAAGCTCGTGGGCAGTGCCCAATGGCGGGATGAGGGTGCCATGCTACAGCACGGATCGATTCTGGTGGAGGATGATCAGCCGCTCGTGAGCTCGCTCGCGGACGCCGTTGCGTTACCCCCGCCTGCCGCGACGCTGGCAGCCGCACTTGGCCGCACGCCATCGGTCGATGAAGTGGTGGGCGCCCTGTTCGACACCGTCCGTGAGATCGAGTGCGTCGACGCGGACGAGTTGCGGATGGACTCGGCACTCGAGTCTGCGCAGGCGCGCCTCGTTGCTCGTTACGTGGATGACTGCTGGACCTGGCGGCGCTGAGACGCGTCGCCGGTGAACGTTGTTGGTACGACTCTCGGAGTGTTGACCATGCGCGAATCCATCGGTCCGCGGATCAGTGTCCTCGTTGCCTGTGCCCTCGCCCTTGCCGCGTGCGACAGTGGCGCCACGAAGTCCGACGACGCCAGCGCCGTTGGCGGATCGATCATCATTGCGATGCAGAACGAACCGCGGTCGCTGCTGCCGCCGTTGATCAACCAGATCGACGAGAAGATCGTTGAAGATCAGATCTTCGAGCCGCTCGCGTGGTTAGGCGACGAGGGGCACCTGGACCGTGATTACCGTCCCGGCCTCGCGGACAGCTGGTCGTGGGAGCGGGACTCGACCGCGATCGTGTTCCATCTGAATCCGAAGGCGCGTTGGCAGGATGGCCCGCCGGTGCGCGCGTCCGACGTGCGGTTCACCTTCGGCCTGTACACGGATTCGATCGTCGGCTTCAAGGACCGGAGCTCGCTCGCCCGCATTGACTCCGTGACCGCGCGCGACTCAGTCACCGCGGTGTTCTGGTTCAAGAACCGCTACCCCGAGCAGTTTTACGACGCCGCGACGCGCCTGCTCATCGTTCCCGAGCATCTGCTCGCGCGCGAGCCGCGCGCGACACTGCTGACGTCCGCCTTCGGACGCCAGCCGGTTGGCTCCGGTCGGTTCCGGCTCGGCAAGTGGACGCCGAACGCCTCGATCGAGCTCGTGGCGGACACCGCGAACTATCACGGTCGTCCGAACCTCGATCGTGTCGTCTTCGCGGTCACGACCGACCAGACCGCGCTCCGCACGCGCCTAACGACCGGCGAGATCGATCTGGCCGAGGTCTCCACACCGGCCATGTTCCGCACGCTCAAGGATCAGCCGGACCTGCGCGCGCGCATGAACCCGGCGTACGACTACTCGTTCCTGCTCTTCAACACCCGCAAGCCCAAGCAGCGCCAGCAGCCGAACGCGCTCTTTGCCGACATCGGGTTGCGCCGCGCGATTTCCATGGGGATCGATCGCGCGAAACTCGTTCGCAGCCAGTTCGATTCGCTGGCGGTGGTCTCGACGGGACCAATGACGCGCGCCCAGCCGCTCGCGGACTCCACGATCGTGACCATCGCGTACGATTCCTCCGGTGCAGCCCGATTGCTCGACTCCCTGGGCTGGACGTTGCCCGCGGGCAAGACCGTGCGGGGGCGTCGTGGCCAGCCGCTCAAGTTCTCCGTGCTCGTCCCGACGGTGTCGGCGAACCGCATGACAATGATCGTCGTTATTCAGGAATCGCTGCGGAAGCTGGGCGTGGAGGTCACGGTCGACGCGGTGGACGGTAACACCTTCGTGGGGCGCCTCGGGGCACGGGACTTTGACGTCGTCTTCCATGGCATGCACGTGGAACCGAGTGTGTCGGGCCTCCGCGCCTCCTGGACGGTGGCCAGTGCGCGAGCCGCGAACGGCTTGAACTTCGGGAACTACGAGAATCCGCGGTTCGACGCGCACCTCGACAGCGCGCTCGCCGCGCGCGACCTGGCTTCCGCCCGGCCGCATGCGAAGCAGGCGTTCGAGACGATCGTCGCTGACGCTCCGGCGGTCTGGATCTATGAGACGCGAACCGCCACGCTGATGCACAAGCGCATCCGACCGGTGCATCTCGTGTCGACCGCATGGTGGGCTGGTCTCGCCGACTGGTCGATTCCGGCGGCCGAGCGGCTGCCGCGCGACCGGGTGGGGCTCAGGGTCGCGTCGCGCTAGGTGCGCACTAGACGTTAGGCGTGCGCAGGTTTCTGGCGCGCCGGCTGGCCCACGGGGCGGCGGTCATTTTCATCGCCGCCTCGCTCTCGTTCCTGCTGGTGCATCTCGCGCCGGGGGATCCCTTCTCCGCCACGCTCGACAGCGCGTCCATCAGCCCGTCGGTGAAGGCGGGGTGGCGTGCCGCCTACGGGCTCGATCGCCCGCTGCTCGAGCAATACGTCCGGTTCCTCGGCCAGCTTGCGCGTGGCGACCTCGGACCGTCGCTCCTCCAACCCGGTCCCGCATCAGCCGCGCTTGCGGACGCGGTGCCAAACACGCTCGTTCTCATGGGGACGGCGCTCGTCCTGACCTTCATCATTGGGATCGGCGTAGGATCCTGGCAGGCGGCGCGCGTAGGCTCGCGCGCGGACCGCGTCGTTGGAAACGCCTCGCTCATTGTCGCGTCGCTACCGGAGTTCTGGCTCGCCGCCGTGTTCCTGCTCCTGTTCGTG
>DATCGG010000083.1:0-34040 GCA_036509075.1 Gemmatimonadaceae bacterium | reverse complement strand
CAGCGAGGGATCGCGATCGTCCCGATAGAGAGCCGCGGTTTCCGGTTCCCCGTTCCCGGTTCCCTCGATTCCCGATTCCCTATTCCCGATTCCCGACTCCGCACCTCTTCAACAACCGCTTCGGCCCCGCCGCATTCGGGTACAGCTCCCGCGCGGCGCCGGCGTACTGGCGCACGTGCTTGCAATCGCCTCGCGCCGCATAGGAGTCGGCCAGGCGCATGTTGATGCGGAAGCTGCCCGGATCGAACAGCGCGGCCCGCGCCGCCTGACCGGTCGTCGTGGCCGAGGTGTACACCGCCATCGCCGCGATCTGACCACTGGAGCGGAGAAGGACGAGCACAGCGATGACGACCGCCGCGCCGAACACCGGGCCGCGAACGGTTGCGGGAACCGTGGCGCGAGTCTTTCCCGCTGGTGACAGCGATCCGACGATCATCCACAGGAACAGACTCGGGATCGCTGTCAGGAGCACCGCGTCGAACGCGCCGACGATCGCCGCGATCACCACGGTCGCCGCAAGCGCTACGGCGCCGAGCCGCTCGTGTGCCGTCGTCGCCGCGCGCGCGCGCATCCACGCGCCAACGAGCAGGGCCAGCAGGCCTAACGCGTAGATCACCACGGCCGCCACGCCACGCTCCGCGACGAACGCCACCCAGTCGCTGCTTGGCCACGGGTTCGACGTCATGCCCTCGTCGTTGAGCGACGGATCGTTGCGCGACGCGAATTTCGGGTACTCCACCGCCCAGTTGCCCGGGCCGACGCCCAGCAGCGGATGCGCCGCTGCCATTCGAAGGGAATTGCGGTACTGCACGAGCCGCCCCGCCCCGCTGCCTTCTTTATAGTTGACGACACCGCGGACGGAGTCGAGATACGGTGAATCGCTCTTCCACTCGAGGGCGTTCGGGAGCGTGAGCGCTCCGATCACCGCGGCGATCGACGCGCCGCCTAACACGAGAAGGCGGCGCCTTCGTGCGGCGTCGGACCACACGTCTCGCATTCGCCAGCAGAGCAGCACCATGAGCGCTCCGCCCAGCATGAGGGCGAGCCACGCCGCGCGAGAACGCGACAGCACGAGGGCCGCCGCGACGAACATCATGCCAAGCGTTCCGAGCGTCGCGCCCCACGCGCGTCGCGCTTCGAGAGAGCAGAGGAGGATGATCGGCGTGCCGATGGCTGACAGGTGCGCCATGAAGTTCCGGTTGCCGAACGTGCCGCCCGGCGCGCGGCTGAGACTCATGTACTCCGGCTCGATGCCATAGGCCTGCAGAAGCGCTGTCAGCGCGCCGATCACGATCGCGGCCGCGAGTCCAGGAAGTAGCGCTCGCTCGTAACCGGAAGCCGAGAGCGTACGAGCAACCCAGAACACCGTGAGCCCGCTCGCGGTGATCGCGAGCGCGCGGGTGGCTAGCCACCAGTTCTCGGCGAATAGCGCCGACAGTGTGCTGAGGGCGAGGAACGCAACGAGGAACGTGTCGATCCGCGAGAGCGACGGAGTCCGGCGTCGTGCGAGGACGATCAGTCCCGCGATCGCTGCCGTCGCGTGCAGCGCCGTCTCCTTCGGGACGAAGAAGCGATCGAGATCGAATGCCCTGTAAGGCAATGCGAGCAGCACGACGGCCAGGGCGCCCACGATCAGCACGCCGAGCGTGATACGGTCCGCGACGGAACGTGTAGACGTTCGCGCCGCGGCGGTACTCGCCGGGATGTCACCCACTGTCAGTGCCGAGTCCATGCCCTCCGTACCCCCTTCCGGCCAGGACGCCCTGTGGCCAACAACAATAACAGGGCTACCTGGCGTTGGGTGGCTAGCGGTGGCGACGTGAGTACCCGGGGGGCGCGGCTAGTGTGACCCGGCCTCCCACAGCGATGGCGCCGGTCTCGCAGTTGGCTGGGGAAGCAGATCGGCTTCGACATCGCCACGGGGAAGCGTCAGCGTAAACGTCGAGCCGTAGCCGAAGGTGCTCGTCGCGGCCAGGTCCCCGCCCATCGCGCGGGCGAGCTCGCGGCTGATGGCGAGTCCGAGACCCGTTCCGGCAGTCGCCCGCGTTAGGCCGTTGTCGAGCTGCACGAACGGTTCGAAGATCGCGTCGAGCTTCTGGGCCGGAATGCCCGGGCCCGTGTCGGTCACGCGCAACTCCACGAACCGGTCGAGACACACACATTCGACATCGATGGAGCCGCCCCGCGGTGTGAACTTGCACGCGTTCGACACGAGATTGACGACGATCTGCCGCACCTTCTCCCGATCGGCGCGGACAATGATCTGATCGCCCGGTGTGTGCCACGCGTAGTTGAGCTGCTTCGAGTCGATCAACGGCCGACAGACCGGATCGATTGCCAGCCGGACGTCCCGCACCGGGAGCGGCCCGATGCGCAGCTCGACCCGCTTCGCGTCCACCCGCGCGAAGTCGAGCAAATCGTTGATGATCGCGAGCAAGTGCCGCTCGTTCGACTCGATGCGGCGGAGAATGGAGACCTGCTCGTCGGTCATGCCGCCGTAGATGCCCATCTCGAGGAGCTCGAGGTAGCCCTGTATCGCCGTGAGCGGCGTACGCAGCTCGTGGCTGATCATCCGCAGGAAGTCCGTCTTCGCGCGGTTCGCTTCCTCGGCCGCCGTGCGCGCTGCCTGCTCCTGCTCGAGAACGGCGGCTCGCTGCAGCTCCAGCTTCCGCCGATCCGCGAGATAGCGTCGAATGTTCGCGAGCGCGAGCGCCGCAGCAATGAAGGAGACCAACAACCCGACCGCCAGTACGATCCCGGCGTCCCCCGCGCGCGCTGCCTGCTCACGCCATCGCGATGCGTACACGAGTCGCTGATCGTCGCGGAACTCGCCGAGCAGCGCGTCGAGACGGTCGTGCGTGCCGCCGACGTCCTCATCGTGCATGGCGACCGCTGCGGCTTCGAGCCCGCGCTGCTGTCTCAGCATCGCGATGCGCTCCAGCTCTCCGAGATGCGCGCCAAGCGCCGGTGCCAGTGAATCGACGCGGTTTCTCGCGTCGAGTTCGCCGCCAGCCATGCCCTGCAGACGCGTGAGATTCCGCTGCGCGGTCGTGCGCGCGTTCTCGAATCGTTCGAGGTCGTTGGACCGGCCACTGAGCAAGTAGTCCCGCTGGGCGATACCCGCGTCGTCGATGCTCCCGCGAAGCGACTCCACCTGTTCGAGCACCGCTTGCGTATCACCCGCGCTTTGCGTCGCGATCGCGAGCTTGCCGAGGCTCACGTACGAGAGCGTCCCGATCAAGGCGACGGCGACGACGCCCGATCCGAAATTGAGGCTGACCTTCTCGTAGAGTGTGAGCGTCACATCACCGAGCCCGCTCTAGACAACAACAAGTGGCTGCGACAAGCGAGGCGAAAAGTGAACCGCTGGCCGCAATCGCCGTCGGTGACCTACGACCACCGGCGGACGCATGAAATCCCCACGTCTATAGGTATTGCCTTGACGGCGAGAGTTCGCAACCCTCGACCCCCACGAGAGCGAGGTTTTGAATCATCCGGTCAGCCAGCGACTTACCGGCTATAACCATGCGACTTGCGACCAGGGCATTCGTCACTTTTAGAGATACAAGCCCGGCCACGCCGCGACTGTGATACAGGTCGCAAGCTGCTCTGTAACAATCGGATAGGGATGAAGCCACACAGCTAACCGCTGCCTAACCCCGGCGTCGCGCGGGGCGGTTGCGCCCGATGTTTGCGAGACAGGATTTCTCCGAAACGCACTCCTCCGAGCCTGAACGCAATCCTTCGAGGCCCAACCATGCGCGCACACTCACCTGAACCCCAGCCCTGGCCTGAGCCGGACCCGCACCCCGAACCGGGTCCCGATCCGCGACCGGACCCCGTCCCATACCGCGGCGATCCGCCCGTCAGGATCATCGATCTTCCGCCTAACACACCGACTCCGGGGATCCCAGTCGAGCACAGCTTGTAGTTTCGGTGCGCAACGAGAGATTATGGGCGACTCCAACCCACCACCGCTCATGGTCTTCCGTCGCTTTCTCGCCCTCGCGTGGCTGAGCCTCGGCATCGGCGCCCAGGCCAACGCTCAGGAAACCGTGACCGTCATCCGCGCCGCGCGAGTGCTCGATGGCACCGGCCGCACGATCCCCAACGCGACCGTCGTCGTCCGAGGCACGCGGATCGTCTCGGTGGGACCTAACGCGACTGTTCCGCCCGGCGCGCGCATGTACGACCTGTCGACGCTCACGCTGCTCCCCGGGTTGATCGATGCGCACGATCACCTTGCCTGGCACTTCAACCCGCAAGGGCGCTATCACGGAGGCCGCGAAGACGGCGAGACGGAGTTCGAAGGGGCGCTCGCCATCGCCGGAAATGCCAACGCTACACTGCGCGGAGGTATAACGACATCACAGAGTCTTGGCTCGCCAGAGGACAAGCCGCTGCGCGCCGCGATCGCCGCCGATCAGATCCCCGGGCCTCGACTCCTGACGTCGCTCACCCCGCTCAGCGAGCGCAGCGGCGGACCCGACACGCTCCGCCAACTCGTGCGCCAGCGGAAGGGCGAGGGCGCCGACGTCATCAAGCTGTTCGCCTCCAAGAGCATTCGAGAAGGTGGCGCGCAAACCATGACCGATGAGCAGCTCATCGCCGCTTGTGGCGAGGCGAAGGCCGTGGGGCTTCGATCGGTCGTCCACGCACACAGCGCCGAGAGCATGCGCGCCGCCGCCATGGCCGGCTGCTCGCAGATAGAACACGGAGTGTTTGCGACGCCGGAGGTCCTCAAGCTGCTCGCCGAGCGAAAGGTGTACTTCGACCCGCAGGTGTGCCTGGTCTTTCGCAACTACCTCGACAATCGGGCGAAATACCAGGGAATCGGCAACTACAACGACTCGGGCTTCGCGTCCATGGAGCGTGCGCTGCCACTCGCCGCCAAAATGTTCCGCCAAGCGATCGCAACACCGGGCCTCAACGTCGTCTACGGCACCGACGCCGTCGCCGGGGCGCACGGGCGCAACGTCGAGGAGCTCGTCTGCCGCGTTCGCGACGGGGGCCAGAAGCCGATGGACGCGATCACGTCGGCGACATCGCTCAACGCACAGGCCCTCGGGATGGCCGATTCGTTAGGTAGTGTGGCACCCGGCAAGCTTGCGGACCTGGTCGCCGTCCAGGGTGATCCGTCGCGGGACATCGAAGCGCTGAGGCGCGTCGTGTTCGTGATGAAGAACGGCCGCGTGTACCGCAACGACCACTGAGCGCCCGACCACGCCATGGCACACCAGGCGTACAACTTCACGGATCGCGTCCGTCAGGTTCTGCGACGGGCGCGCGAGGTCGCCCTCGACATGCAGCACGAGTACGTGGGGACCGAGCACCTCGCCATCGCGGTCGCGTTGGAGCCGGACGGGCCGGCCACGGCCGTGCTCGACGCGTTAGGCGCTCACCGGGATGACGTCGTCGCCCGCGTCCGTGGCGCCGTCACGCCAGGAAGTCCCGACCGGCGCATCGGGCCGGACCTGCCGTACACGTCACGCGCGAAGAAGGTACTGGAGCTCACGATGGCCGAGGCACGTCTCCTCCATCACGATTACGTCGGCACGGAGCATCTCCTCCTCGGCATCCTGGCCGAGCAGACGGGTATTGGCGCGCAGGTGTTGTCCGCGATGGGCGTTACACTCGAACGCGCGCGAGGCGAGACGCGCGCGCTCATCGGATCGCCTGCCGGGCCGGTTGCATCCGCCGACCCGCTCGCGGCGCACGCCGCAGCACCTGGTTATGCTCGCTCGCGCAGGCCGTACGGCGTGGCGCTGGTCGATGACTTCACCGGCAGGGCCCGCGATACGTTGCGCGCGGCGTACACGGAGGCGGACGCCCGCGATCACGCCACGGTCGATCTGTCGCATGTCTTGCTTGCTCTCGCGTCCCGCGATGACGGGATGGCCGTTGTCGTGCTCGATCAGGTCATCGGCTCACGCAAGCGCCTCGTCGAGGCATTGGTGGAGCGCCTGCCCGACAAGGAAGAACGCCGCGAGCGGAAAGGACTACAGCTGTCGCCGGACACTCAACGCGCGGTCGACAACGCGTTGCTCGAGGCAAGCAAGGACGGTCATCGCCGCGCGGGAACACAGCACATTCTGCTGGCGGTGCTCGATACGCTTCCCCTCGCGCTCGCCGCGGCGTGCGCGCAGTTGGGACTGACGGCCAATGCGGCGCGAGCGGCGTATGAGAGGATGAAGGAATAGAAACGGGAACCGGGAACGGGGAACCGGGAACGGAAGAACCCTCGGGATGCCTCTCGATGCGCGAGAGACGTCCCGAGGGTTTCTTGGTTCCCGGTTCCCTGTTCCCCTGTTCCCCGTTCCCAGTTCCGCTTATTGCTCGACCAGAATCAGATACTTCGACCCACCCCAGAACGCGTTCGGATCGGAGATCTTCAACGAGCCCTTCACGATGCCCTTCTTCGGATCCTGCGGCTCGGCGTAGTGCATGTCCTGTCGGGTGACAACGCGGTACGTCTTGTCGGGATTCGGCAGGCTGATGGTGAGGTCCTTCAGCTTCGAGATCGTCTGGAACTGCGTCGGCTCGAGGTGACGAGCGGCGACGATCGTCTTGCCACGGCCGAACATCAGCTTGGTGCCGCCTTCCTTCTTGATCAGCCCGCGATTGATGAGCTCCTTCTCGGAGCCCATCGCGACGAACACCGAGTCTTCACGGGCCGACATCTCGGTCGTGCGGGCGATGAGCACCGTGTTCGCGCTCGTCAGGCTGTCGACGCGCTGCGTGAGCGAAACGATCTCGGCCTGCTGACGCTCGACCGTCGCCTTCATATCCTGAATCGACCGCTCGTACTCGGCGAGCTGGGCGACCTGCTGCGAATCGACCTTCGCGTGCGCGAGCTGGTCGTTCCGCAGCTTCCGGACACGTGCTTCGCTTGCGTTGAGCCGCGCGATCAGAACGCCGACCTTCGCCTGGATCGTCTCGAGCTTGCTCGACGCGTTCGCCTCGGTCTCGGCAGCGTTGCTCGCCGTCGCCTTCTTGCTCGTCTTGAGCCGAACGTTCGCGAGATCCTTGTCGATGTCGTTGATGAGACGCGCGCTGGTCGCGGCGTCGCCGATGATCGAGCTCTGCTCGCTGAGCTGGCGGGTCTTGTCGGCAATGACGCTGTCCTTGAGCTTGAGCAGCGAGTCCTGCGCCGCATAGGTCAAGCCGGGGCTTCCGTCGGCGTTGCGACGGGGCTGCTCCTTGCACGCGACCGCCGTCGCGGCGAGAGCGAGAGCGATGATGCGACGGTTCATTCGAGTCTCCACGTGGTGCTGGACTGGGTCCTGTCGTATAAGAATCGATCTCTGCGACGCGGCTTCGGTTGCTCGCCGGTCGTAGTGTGACGATCGACGCATGGAATGTGATACCAAAATGTGTCCTCATCGCGCATACATCGGAGTGACGGCGGTCACACCACCGCACGACATTTTGTTAGGTGAGACTAACCGTTCCGGTTCCCGGTTCGCGGTTGCTCCGTGCCTAACGTAGGACCGTCGCCGAGGGACGAACCGACAAACCGTTAGAAACCGGGCGCCATACTCGTACCGTAGGGAAACCTCTCCCCCGCAGCGAGGTCGGTGAGGTGCCATCGGCTCGTCTCAGGTCGATCGTCGGAACGCTGACTGTCGCCGCCATCGGAACGGCTTCCGCCGCTGGCGCCCAGGCGGCCCAGACCGACCGCCAAACCCGCCCGGATACCAGTCGCGACCGCGTGATCATCCGCTCGGAGCCGCCGTACGGGCGACGTGGCGATGAGCGGCGCTATTCACGGCGAGGTGCCCTGTCCGATGTCTCACCGGCCATTGCCGCAGGCGCCTACCGCGACGCACGCGCGCGCGCGACGATCGACCGCGCTCGCCAGGCGCGGTTTCTCCAGGATTCGACCCTAACGAGCTACGACGCCACTGTGAAGCAGCGGTTGTCGGCCGGCCTGAACGTCAAGATGATCGGTCGCGATCGACTGCTATTCCGAATGGAGCTCGCCGCACGGGTCCGATGGAACCAATCGAACCGAGTGTGGGTCGACGTACTCGGTACGCGTTCCGCTGTCCCGGTCTCGTTCCCCGGTGCGCGCGTGCTCACCGGAATGGCCGAGATGGTGCCGATTCCCTACTTCTCGGGCAGCGAGCGGCTGATGTGGTGGTTCAACTTCGACGGCGGCGAAGGCGATAACGATGAAGACGCCTTCTCGTACGTTCATCCGCTCGAGCGCGGCGCCGAGGCGGTCTACGAGTATCGATCGGGCGACTCGGCAACGATTCGTCTGCCTGGCGGCAAGGAGATCGCGTTGCATGAGGTTGTCGTTCGTGCGCGGGAAGCGAGCCCGGATCTCATCGTGGGCTCGCTGTGGTTCGAGTCGAGCGGCCAGCTCGTTCGCGCCGCGTTTCGTCCTGCCGCCCCGATGGACCTCAAGAAAATCGTCGACGACGATTCGTTCGAGGATGTTCCCGCGCCGATCCGCGCGACGCTCCTCACGCCGTTCTCGTTCGACGTCCAGGCCTTCACGATCGACTACGGCCTCTATGGCGAGCGGTGGTGGCTGCCCCGATCGCAGAGCGCGCGCGGTGAGCTGCACATGGGGTTCGTGCGGTCGACGGCCACACTCGATCAGAGCTTCCGCTACGCATCGGTGAACGGGACGGACACGCTGCCGAGCCTGACCGGTGGAATGCGCCGGCACTCCACCGACATTGGCGATGACATCGGGTCGGTGGTCCAGGGCGCCGTGGACGCTGTGGTACCGGGGAGTCAATTCAAGCGTCAGAGGCGAGCGCTCGATTGTGCGAAGGGCGATACGGTCTACCATCGCGAACGGCGCGGTGACATTCGCATGACGTTCGCGATGCCGTGCGATACGGCAGCGTTGGCGCACTCTCCGGAGCTCCCGCCGTCCATCTTCGACAAGGGGGAGGAAGCATTCGGCATCGCTGATGCTCGCGCACTCGCGAAGGACCTCGGGATCGACAAGGAGCTCGCCGCGGTGTCGGGCTCGGCATCGTCCACCACGAAGTCCACGGTGGTGTCGTACGGCTGGCGCCGTGGCCTCATGCGCTACAACCGCGTGGAGGGGTTATCGTTAGGTGTCCTCGCCGAGCGTCGGCTGCAGCAGAAGTACGACGGGAGCGCTCTGCTCCGCCTCGGCACCGCCGACCTCATGCCTAACGTCGAGCTTCGGCTTGCGCGTGGGACCGCGGACCGCTCGACGGGGCTCACCGGCTACTTCCGCCTGAACAGCGCGAACGATTGGGGCGACGCGTTCGGCTTGGGTGGATCGCTGTCGGCGCTGGTTTTCGGCCGCGACGAGGGCTTCTACTTCCGGAGCTTGGGCGCCGAGCTCACGGGCACACGCGTGCCGAGCGCCGCGACGGGCGTCGCGTGGCGCGTCTTCGCCGAGCAGCACTACGACGCTCCGGTGAAGACGCAGGTGTCGCTACCGAATGCGTTTCGCGGGGCCGAGTTCGAGCCTAACGTGACGACCATCCCGGCCACCGAGGGCGGGGCGTCGGCGCGGATTCGGTCGGCGTATGGGCTGGACCCGCGTGGGTTCCGGTTGTCGACGGACATCCGTGTCGAAGGAGCAGCCGGGACGTTCGACTACACACGAGGCGCGCTCGACGTCAACGCGTCGCGCTACCTGGTCCGCAACGTTGGATTGTCGATCACCGCAGGCGCCGGTACGAGTGGTGGCACGTTGCCTCCCCAGCGACAGTGGCACATGGGCGGGACGAGCACCGTTCGAGGTTATCCACCGGATGAGCTGATGGGAGATGCCTACTGGCTTGCACGCGCGGAGGTCGCGCTCATGGGTGGGCCGATGCTGCGCCCGGTGGTGTTCTACGATGCCGGATGGGCGGGTCCGCGCGATGAGTGGACCAGGTCGCAGGGGAACGTTCGGGGCGCCGGGGCGGGCGTCTCGTTCCTCGACGGGCTCGCTCGCATCGATCTCGCGCGCGGTGTGGACCCGCGCACGGTCTGGCGGGCGCACCTGTACGTGGAAGCCGCGTTCTAGGGTGCGACTCGCGTCCGCGTCGATTCGACCGATCGCGACGCGGCTGACGGCTCCAATGCGCGCCTCGAAACAACGCTCCGCAGGACTAATGCCTCGTCGCCGTCCACCGTCGTGTGGTTCCGCACTCGGTGCACGTCACGTAGCCCCCTGACGAGACCACGAGCTCGGTGTCGCGATCGCACGCTTCACAGTAACCCGCCACCTTGCGACGGACCTCCGGACGCAGCCCGCTCTTGGCGAGACGCGCGTCGACCGCCTCGAGTGGGATCGCGCACACGGGACACAGGTTCCCGGTGCAGTGATCACCGACCTCGAGGCAGATGAGCACCGTGCCGGAGCCGAGGCGGATGCGATTGCCGCTGGCGCCTTCCGGGATGCGGGGTGGCGGCTGGATCTCCGCGGGAATGATCTCCACGGTCCAGATGCCATTACCCATCTTCGCCGAGACGGCCGCGAAGATCTGACCGCATTTCTGCGCGCCTTCGCCGGAGTCCGACACGATCTCGACGGTGTGCTCATCGCGACGCACGATCGTTGGTGTCCGTGGTGTCGGGATCGTGGGCTCTGGCGCGAGGATCTCCGTGGGCATAGCGTGGCCGACTCCGTTAGGGTGCGCACAACCAGGAGCGAGAGAGCCCGCGGGCTTCGCGATCACGCCTCGCTTCGACCGGCTATGCCCTATCGTCGGACAGAAAGGGACTCATGTCGATCGGGGAAAGTGGGACTCTCGTGCGCTGGGAATGCTGAGAACGGGGACTGGGTTCATCAGGGGAAATCCGACACGATGTCGGTGGTTTCATCCGAACGCCGCGTATCGTGGCGCGGCGGTCGCGCTTGCGCTCCTGTGCTCCGGCTCTGACGCCTTGGCTCAGCGCGCGACCGTTGCTAGTGATTCCGCGCCGTTCGTGACCGTCGGCCTCTTCATCGCCAGCATCGAGGAGGGTGCGCGCATCTTCACGCCAGTCCGCCTGCTTCCCTTCGACCACCCGGAGGCGTTGAACCACCAGTTCCCGACAGTGCTCCAGTTCCATGGCGGGGAGGATCGACTACTCATCACGCTCGGACGGTCCGCCGGCCTGCTGCTCGGGACGACGCTGCAGCGCTATCCCACCGAGCCGGACACGGCCTGGCCGTACGCGCCGATTCGGCGGCCTCCGGCGGAGCGGTTCGAGTCGGTGTCGCCGCGGCGGAAACCGGCCGCGAATGCGCCGCTGCCGGGACTTCGCGCCGTCGCGTGCCTCGATGGATTCCCGCTCGCGTTCATTGTCGATACGCGGGGGATGAGTCTCGCAGCGCGTCACATGGATCGACCGACCAGCAGCGGGGTGGACGTAACCCGCGCGCAATTGCAAGCTGCCCTGGCCGTGGGAGCACAGCAGAGCCCTTCAACCGGGGCGTGGCTGCTCGTTTACGAGCGTCCCTAACGAGGGCCAGTTCCGAGCATCGACGGATCGGTCGCGCCGCGCAAGGCCTTTGCACTGACCATCACGGCACACATCCCTCCGTGCTGGGCCACGTTCACCACCAGCCGCTGCGATGCGCGCGCCACGAGCGCCACACCGTAGCGGCTGGGCGCAAATCCCATGACGATGTAGAACGGCTCGACGTGCAGCTGATCGTGGTCGTCCAGCACGTGAAACGACTTGACCGGGATGGATGCGACCTGCTGGACGACCCAGCGATCATCATCGACCAGCACCTGGTCGATCGCGGACTCCCACTCGCGCTGCGTCACCGAGGGACCAACGAGAACACGATCGCCCCCGTAGGACCGGTTCGGCTTGAGCACCAACGACTCGCGTTCCTTGCGCACATACGCGAGCAACTCGATCCGTTCGCCGGTGGGCGACGTCGTGCGGCGGTCCGAGACGAGGCGCGTCCACAACACGTGTCGCCGCATTAGCTGTCGCTCTTCCGCGGTCAGGAAGCGGTCGGCGAGCTCGGGATCGGTGAACACCTCGAAGCAGCTCTTCTGATCCAGCTCAGCGCTGATCGATGACACGACGCGGTTCTGCCGGAGCAGCGCGCGCATCGAGGCGACGTCCACGCCGTCGGCTGCGAGCTCGGCCAGGTCGAGCACGCTCGCATCGCGGTACACCAGGTCCACACGCGTGTCGCCGTACATCACCTCATCGCCGCACAGACGAAGCTCGCTCACGTCCGCGTGCAGCACCGAGAGCCCGTGGTGCTCCTGGTAGTACGCCGCGAGGGCCTCCGGCTCGTCGGGTCCATCGGTGGCATACTTGGGATCGACGAGCACGATCTGTCCGTTCGGCCGCCCGATCGCTTCCAGGTGCTCGAGCATATCCTGGAGAAGCAGCTCGCGGATGTCTTCAGCGAGCTGGAGTCGGATGCTCGAATCCTGCGCCAACAGTGCCGGCACGATGACGTCGGCGAGAACTCGCATCGATGTCGGCCCGATGTGCAAGCCGCCGATGCCACTCAAGTTCGGCTCGAGGAACTTGATGGAGTCCTTCCACATAGCCGTCGTGTAGTCCACGACGGCGTCGAGGCGCGAGAAGACGGGATTGGCTTCACGATGCGCGAGCGTCCAGCACTCCCGGAGCCATTCGTCTTCGATCGGCGTTAGGCGGAGGATCTCGTGCACTGCGGGCACGTCGAAATAGAGCTCGGGCAGTCGCTTGAGGCAGTTGAGCAGCGTCTCCGAGACGTAGTGCGTGTACCCCAGCTGGTCCTGGCGGAGCGTGAGCGGACACGGAAGCAGCCTGATGGTCTCGGTGATCCCGCCCCGCTGATAGGCGAGGTGTCGGTCCGTCGCGGTGCGGCGAACGGTGTGCATGAGCTCCACCAACTGTCCCGGCGGAACCCGGTCGAGCGCCTGCTGGACGCGGCTGGCGAGCCGCAGCCCCATGAGGCCGACTTCTTCCGCTGGAGTGTGCATCGATGGGGGACGCCTGTAGCGAGGGCGGGTTGGGGAAGCATCTTTCCGCTCATTCTACGGGCTGCGCATCCGGTTTCAACCACGCTGCACGAATCGCTGACGGAACGTGAATCCCGATCAGGCCTATACGGAGCTGGTGCGCCTGTCCCGCGACGAGACTGTGCTGTCGTCGTGTCGCGACCTGCTGCAGTGGGACGAGGAAGTCTGCATGCCGCGCGGTGGCGTGGAGCATCGCGCCGAACAGATGGCGCTGCTCGCAGGGCTCGTTCACGATCGTGGAACGGATCCCCGCTACGACGAGCTGCTCAGCGTCGTTGAAGCCTCGTCGCTCGTCAGCGACCCGGAGAGCGCGCAGGCAGTCAACGTGCGCGAGCTCCGTCGGGCGTACGATCGCGAGCGTCGAATCCCGCGGCAGTTGGTGGAGGAAACGGCGCGCGTGACGGCAATGGCCTCGCAGGCCTGGGCCGAGGCACGCAAGCGCGACGAGTTCAAACCCTTTGCCCGGTGGCTCGACCGGATCTTCGCGCTGGCGCGAGATGAGGCCGACGCGGTGGGCTACGTTGAAACGCGGTATGACGCGCTCGTCGACGACTACGAGCCCGGCATGACCACGGCGCGATTGGCGGCGCTCTTCGCGCACCTCGAGGCGGAGCTGGTTCCGCTCGTTGACGCGCTACGCGCCGAGCCGTCGCCGGCGCCCGGTCACGTGCTCGCACGCGAATTCCCGGTCGAGCGCCAGCGCCTGTTCGTTGAAGGTGTCGCGTCGGCGCTGGGGTTCGACTTCGAGTGCGGGCGGCTCGACGTCGGAAACCACCCGTTCTGCACGTCGATCGGGCCGGGCGACGTCCGCATCGCGTTGCGCTACTACCCACGCAACTTCGCACGCGGCTTCTTCGCCGTGCTGCACGAGGTCGGGCACGCGCTCTATGACCAGGGCCTCGACCGCGCGCACTACGGTACGCCAATGGGCGAAGCGGCGTCCCTCGGCCTCCACGAGTCGCAGTCGCGGTTGTGGGAGAATCTCGTGGGCCGCAGCAGCGGATTCTGGATGCACTTCTATCCGCAGCTCCAGAGCGCATTTCACGACGCCCTGCACGATATCTCGCTGGAGAGATTCCGTCGCGTGATCAACCACGTGGCACCCGCGATCATCCGCGTTCAGGCCGACGAGGTGACGTACGACCTGCACATCATGATCCGGTTCGAGCTGGAGCGTGCTCTGCTCGCCGGCGACCTCCGTGCGACCGACCTTCCCGGCGCCTGGGCCGATCTCTACCGGCGGTACCTCGGTGTGACCCCTGACACCGATCGCAGCGGCTGCCTTCAGGATGGGCACTGGTCCGAGGGGCTCATCGGGTATTTCCCGACGTACACGTTAGGCAACGTGTACGCGGCGCAGCTCTTCGATGCCGCAGATCGCGCCGTGGGCCCGCTCGAGGACGCGTTCGCGGTCGGCGATTTTCGCCAACTCCGCGACTGGTTGGGCGAGCACGTGCATCATCATGGCCGACGCTACACGGTTGCAGCAATGATCGAGCGGGCGACTGGAAGTACTCCCGACTCGTCCGCGCTGATCGCGAGTCTCGCGCGTCGCTACGGCGAGCGTTCGAGATCGTAGAGGGGGACAGTCGCTGGCCGTCACTTGCCAGGTTGTGCCGCGCGCCGGATGATAGTTGGAGCCCATGCTGGCCGATCAGTTTCGGAGGGTTCGATGTCGACGCCGTCCCCGCTCCGCCACGCCGCCGCGATGCTTGTCGTGTCACTCGCCGGGCTCGAGGCATCCGGCACTGTTGCGCCATCACTCGCGCAGACGACGTTCAGCCGCGTCCAGCCGATCGCGTTCGACCCGGCGACGGCCGCCGAGCTCAAGCCGCGGTACATCGGGCCCGTGGGCAACCGGACGGTCGCCGTCGCGGGCATCCCCGGTGACCCTAACGTCTTTTACGTCGGCGCCGCATCCGGCGGTGTGTGGAAGACCGCCGACGCCGGGATCCACTGGGCACCGATCTTCGACAGTCAGGACGTCTCCTCCATCGGCGCACTCGCCGTCGCGCCATCGAATGCCAACATCGTCTGGGCCGGGACCGGTGAGCCGTTCATTCGAAGTCATATCTCGGTCGGCAACGGCGTCTACAAGTCCACCGATGCGGGGCGGACGTGGTCGCGCATGGGACTCGAGGCAACTGGTCGGATCGGACGCATCGCGATCGACCCGGCGAATCCGGACATCGTCTTCGTCGCCGCGCAGGGACATAGCTACGGACCGCAGCCGGAGCGCGGGATCTTTCGAACGACAGACGGCGGCAAGACCTGGCAGCGTGTGCTGTTCGTGGACGAGAACACGGGCGGTATCGACGTCGTGATGCACCCGAGCGACTCGCGCACGCTGTTCGCCGCCACGTGGCAGCTCGAGATGAAGACGTGGGGACGCGAGAGCGGCGGACCGGGGAGCGGGATCTTCGTCTCTCGCGATGGCGGCGCGACGTGGACGCGTCTTCAAGGCAACGGGCTACCGACGCATCCGGTCGGCAAGATCGGACTGGCGATCGCGCGCTCGAACCCCAACCGCGTGTACGCGCTCATCGAGACCGGCGACGGCGTTCCGATCCACGGTCAGGCGACCGACAACGGTGAGCTGTGGCGGTCGGACGATGGCGGGGCCACGTGGAAAGTCGCGAGCTACGACCGTAACCTCGCCTGCCGCCAACCGTATTACACGCGCATGGCCGTCGCGCCGGATGACCCGGATGAGACGTACTTCCTGTGCGCGACGTTCAGCCGCTCGTACGACGGGGGGGCGACGTTAGGTGGTCGACGCCGCACGCCCGGCCAGCCGCCAGCAGATAGCGCCGCGGTCCAGGCGGCCCAAGCCGGTGGCGGCAGCAACAGTCCCGGCGGCGACAACCACGACATGTGGATCGACCCCACGAACGCCGAGCGCATGGCGGTCGCAAACGACGCCGGCGTCTCGATCTCCACGACCCGAGGCCGCACGTGGCTCCGCGTGCAGCTCCCCATCGCGCAGATGTACCACGTCACGGCGGACACGCGCATCCCGTACTACGTCTACGGCAACAAGCAGGACGGTCCCTCGTACCGCGGGCCGAGCAATAGCCGGAGTGGCAACACGATCGCGCGCAGCGAGTGGCACGGCGTGTTAGGCGGCGAGAGTGGATGGGCCACGCCCGATCCGGTAGACACGAACATCGTCTGGTCCACCGCATCGGGCAGCGGCGCGCGCGGTGGCATCGTCACGCGCATGGATCTGCGTCGCCGGGAAGGCCAGAACGTCGAAGTCTGGCCCCTCAGCACCGGCGGACATTCAGCGGCCGAGGTGAAGTATCGGTTCGTGTGGGACGCGCCGTTCACGATCTCGCCGCACGACCACAATCGCATCTACACGGGCAGCCAGCACGTTCACATGACGACGGATGGCGGCCGGACGTGGAAAGAGATCAGCCCCGACCTCACGCGCAACGACCGCGCGATGCAGCAGATCTCGGGTGGCCTCACGCCGGACAACATTGGCGTCGAGTACGGCAACGTGGTCTACGCGATCGCCGAGTCGCGCGCGCAGGCGGGCGTGATCTGGGCGGGGACGAACGATGGTCTCGTGCAGGTGACGCGTGACGGCGGCAAGAGCTGGACGAACGTCACCGCGAACATACCCGGCATCCCGAAGTACGGCTCCGTGCGTCACATCGAGCCCTCGCGTTATGCGGCGGGCTCAGCCTACATCATCGTCGACGGCCATCAGGAAAACAATCGCGATCCATGGGTCTACAGGACCACGGATTTCGGCAAGTCGTGGACGCTCATCGTGAACGGAATCCCCAAGACCGCGCTGAGCTACGCCCACATCATCCGCGAGGATCCGGTTAGACGTGGACTCCTCTACCTCGGCACGGAGAACGCGCTGTACGTCTCGTTCGACGACGGCGCGAGTTGGGCGCCCCTCATGAGCGGCCTTCCGCCAGCGCCGTTCTACGGTCTCGTGATTCAGGAACACTTCAACGACCTCGTCATCGGTACGTACGGCCGCGGGCTCTACATCCTCGATGACCTGTCGCCGCTGCAGAAGCTCACACCGGACGTCACCGGTTCAACCGCCCACCTGTTCCCGCCCCGACCGGCATACCGATTCATCAACATTCCCGGCAACTACGCCAGCAACGATGATCCGACGGTCGGTAACAACCCACCGGGCGACGCGGTCTTCAACTACTGGCTCAAGAACGCCCCGCAGTCGGCGCCGTCGATCGCCATCCTCGACGCCGCGGGCAAGACCGTGCGAACACTGACCGGCACGCGAAAGGCCGGGCTCAATCGCGTCTGGTGGAATCTCAACAACGAGCCGACGAAGACGCCCAAGCTCCGCACGAAGCCGATGTACAACGCGGAGTTCACCATGGATGCGGACGGGACGCGTCCGGCGCCGGGCTTCGGTACGTTCTCCGTGCAGGTGCCACCCGGCCGTTATACGGTGAAGCTGACGGTGGACGGCAAGTCATTCACGCAGCCACTCGAGGTGCGGCGCGATCCCAATTCGGCGGCGACGCTGGCGGACATCAAGGCATCCGCCGATCTGCTGTTCGCGATGCAGGCCACGGCGAATGCGACGGCGGACATGCTGCACACGATGGAAGCCGTCCGGTCGCAGGTGGCGACCATGAACGCCGTGAGCAGCACACCGGCCGACGTCAAATCGGCCGGCGACTCGCTGGATCGCAAGTTCATCGACGTCGAGCAGACGATCGTGGACCTGCGCCTAACGGGGCGCGGCCAGGATGAAGTGCGCTGGCCGGTGCAGCTCGGCGGGCAGTTGAGCTATCTGGCAGGTGGCATCGGCAGCTCGGATTTCGCGCCGACGACGCAGCAGCGTAGCGTCAACGAGATACTCGTGAAGCAAATGCGGGCGACTCGTGCCGCGCTCGAGCAGCTCATGGCCAAGGACTTGTCTGCGTTCAACGCGCTGCTGCGATCGCGTGGGCTCAAGACGATCGATGTGACGTTGCCAGCCGTGGTCTTCTAACCCGAGGCCTAACATGCGACGCCCCCTCCTTTTCCTCGCAGCCTTCCCTGCACTGGTCGCGGCCCAGTCGGCGAGCCGATCGCCGGCGCGTGTGGACACGCGTGTGGACAATGGTTTCTCCGCCGAGCGGCTCCGACGCGTGGACGCGTATCTGCAACAGGAGGTGGACAGCAACAGGATCGCCGGCGCGGTGGGGCTCGTGCTTCGCGACGGGAAGGTCGTGTACGAACGCGCGCTGGGCTGGGCCGATAAGGAGCGCGGACACCGCATGTCAGCCGACGCGATGTTCCGGATCGCGTCGCAGACCAAGGCGCTGACGAGCATCGCGATCATGATGCTGCTCGAGGAGGGCAAGGTCGCGCTGGGCAACCCCGTGAGCCGGTTCATTCCGGCGTATGCTCGAACGACGGTCATGGTGAACGGCGAGGTCGTGCCCGCAAAGCGACCGATCACGATCCGCGATCTGCTCACTCATACTGCGGGAATCTCGTACGGGACCGACTCCGCGCTCGCGACTCTGTATCGGGAAAAGGGACTCGGCCCGGCGGCGGGGTGGGGATGGTACACGGCCGACAAGGATGAACCGGTGTGCTCCACAATGGAGCGTCTCGCGTCGCTTCCCTTCCTGCGCCAACCCGGCGAGGCGTGGGTATACGGATACAACACGGACATTCTGGGCTGCGTCGTCGAAAAAGTATCGCGTGTTTCGCTCGAGGAGTTCATTCGGACGCGGATCACCGGACCGTTGCGAATGAACGACACGTACTTCTTCGTCCCGCCTGCGCAGCGCGACCGCCTCGTCGCGGTGTACGCGAGCGACACGGGCAATCGCATTGCTCGCGCACCCGATGGTGCCAGAGGGCAAGGTGATTATGTCGAAGGTCCGCGCCGCAGCTTTTCGGGAGGCGCGGGACTGGTATCGACCGCGCGGGACTACGCGCGCCTCCTCCAGATGCTCCTCAATGGTGGTGAGCTCGACGGTGTAAGGATTCTTTCCCCACAAACCGTCGCGCTGATGACCACGAACCAGACCGGCACCCTGTTTCCCGCAAACGGTGAGGGTTTCGGGCTGGGGTTCTCCATTCTCGAGCGGCTCGGCGCGGATAACAGCCTCTACTCGGTGGGGTCCTTCGGATGGGGCGGCGCGTACGGCAGTCAGTACATGGTCGATCCGAAGCAGGGGATCGTGCTCGTATTCATGCTGAATCAGTTACCGGACCGGTCCGACACGAGCGCGAAGTTCCCAACGCTCGTGTACCAGGCGTTGACGACGCTTCGGAACTAGGCGGTTGTTGACGGCGCCTGGCCGCCGCCGTAGCGTGGATCGGGACGGGAGGTCGGGCACCGTGACGGTACCTAACGCTTGCAGACGAATCAGCGCGCCCTGGATGACGATCGCGAGCGTGGCGATCGTGTTGCTGGCAACCGCAACGGCCTGCGACTCCGCGACCGATGTCGGCCAGGTCGGCACCGGCCCTCTCACGTCCGCCATCTCGCGCGTGTCCATCGTGCTCGACCCGAGCTCGATCAGCGTAAGCCCGGGAGGTACGACGCAATCGATCGGGACGATTCGTGGCGCGACGACAACCGCCCTCTCGGCCGTCACCGGTGCGCCTAACAATGTGACCGTAAGGGTCAGTTCCATCGCGACGACGGACAGCGTGTTGACCAAGAAGTACATCGTGTTCGCCAACACGGCCGCCGTGCCGGGACGATACGTCCTCACGGTGCGCGTGACCGGGAACGGGGAGTCGGACGGCGAGGCTCCCCTCACCCTCACTGTGACCGCGCCGTAGCCGATCGCGCGGCGCGTCGAACGGTCGCGAGACGGACCGGTTAGCGCGGCGGCGTGTAGCGCTCGTTGACCGTCGACGCGCCGAACCCGGCCTGCGTGCCGCCGCCGATGACGTAGATGGCATTGCCGACAGTGACAGCACCCATGCCGTGCCGCGGCGTCGGCATGTCGGCGACCCGACGCCAGGCGTTCGTCGACGGGTCGTACTCCTCGTTATGCGGGAAGACGCCTGGCGCCTCGCCGCCGAACGCGTAGAGCTTGCCGCCTGACGCGGCCGCGGCCAGCCCGCCCCGCGCGGTCGGCATGTCGGCGAGCGTCTGCCACGAGTTGGTCGCCGGGACATAGGCCTCGAGCGTCGCAAAGTTGCCCGGCGCTCGCCCACCAACGACGTAGATGCGATCGCCGATCACTGCAGCGGCGAGATGCTCGCGCGGCGTCGGCATTGGTGCGAGTGCCGACCACGCGTCGGTCGCCGGGTCGTAGACCTCGTTCGTCCCCACCACGCCACCCGTGCTCACTCCGCCGATCGCGTAGATCTTGCCGCCATATTCCACGGTGACGTGCGCCGCGCGCGGCGCCGGCATGCCGCGGCGCGGCGTCCACGTCTGGAGTTGCGGGTTGAAGGCGAACACGCTGGCGGAGGGCGGGCCCGCGCTCGTATACCCGCCCGTGACGAATACCAGACCGGCGGCCGCGACGACACCGGGGTGATTCCGCCCCTCGGGCATCGAGGTGCCCGTCGTCCAGCGGTCCGCCGCGACGTCGTAGATCTCGAGCGTCGCGACGGTTGCGCCCTGGGCATCGAAGCCGCCGGGAGTGTAAATCCGGCCATTGACGAGCGCGGACGGCATCTCCTGTCGCGCACTCAGGAGCGGCGCGCGGGGATCCCACACGCCGATGCCCGGCTGTGACTGATCGGTTGGCGGACCGTCGTCGCTGCACGCCAGCGCGAGCGAGACGCTCGCCGAGAGCAGAAGCCCGCCGGGCCACAGCATGACCAGTCACCTCCGAGGCGTCGAGCAATCGCTTGGTCGAAGCAAATTGCGAGCCCGCTCGTCAGGCGATCGCCGACGCCGACTTCACCCGCTCGCGAAGGACGAACTTCTGAATCTTTCCCGTCGACGTTTTGGGCAGCGGGCCGAAGACCACCTGCCTCGGTGTCTTGAAGTGCGCGAGCAATCGGCGGCAGTGCTCGATGAGCTCGAGATCGGTGACGATCGCGTTAGGCTTGAGCTCGATGAACGCGCACGGGACTTCACCCCACTTCTCGTCCGGCATCGCCACCACGGCGGCCGCGAACACGGCAGGGTGACGATGCAGGGCATCCTCCACCTCGAGCGAGGAGATGTTCTCGCCGCCCGAGATGATGATGTCCTTCGAGCGATCCTTGATCTTCATGTAGCCGTCCGGGTGCGTGACGGCGAGGTCGCCCGAATGGAACCAGCCTCCCGCGAACGCCTGCGCGGTCGCGGTCGGATTCTTGAGGTAACCCTTCATCACGATGTTCCCGCGGAACATGATCTCCCCCATCGTCTCGCCATCGGCGCGCACGGGCACCATCCGCTCCGGGTCGAACACCGCGGCGTCGCTTTCGAGCACATAGGGTACGCCCTGCCGCCCGTTCAGCACCGCACGTTCGTTAGGCTCGAGCGCCGCCCACTCCTCCTGCTTCTGGCAAACCGTCGCCGGCCCGTACACCTCGGTGAGGCCGTACGTGTGCGTGAGCTCGATGTTGATGCGCTCCAGCGCCTCGATGGTCGATGCCGGCGGCGACGCCCCGGCAGCCATCGCGTGCACGAGATGCGTGAGGCCTTCCCGCAGCTCCGGCGGCGCGGCGAGCAGGGTGTTGTGGACGATCGGTGCCCCACAGTAGTGCGTGACCCGATGCTCCTGCATCAGCTGGAAGATCTTCGCCGCATCGACCTTTCGCAGGCAGACATTCGTGCCGCTCTGCGCGGCGATCGTCCATGGGAAACACCAGCCGTTGCAGTGGAACATCGGCAGCGTCCAGAGATAGACCGGATACCGCGGCATGCTCCACGCGAGAATGTTCGCGATCGCGTTGAGGTACGCGCCACGATGATGATAGACGACTCCCTTCGGGTTCCCGGTCGTTCCCGACGTGTAGTTGAGCGAGATCGCGTTCCACTCGTCGGACGGCGGTTGCCACTCGTAGTCGGGATCCCCGTCGCTCAGAAACGCTTCATACTCCACGCCCAACAGCTCGCCGTCGCCGTCGTAGAGGGGATCATCGACGCCGATCACGAGCGGCTGCCGCTCAATGCTGCCTAACGCCGCGCTCGCGACCGCGGAAAACTCGCGGTCGACGATGAGCACCTTCGCGTCCGCATGCTGGAGCATGAACGCGATGGCCGACGCGTCGAGTCGCGTGTTGATCGTGTTCAGTACCGCGCCGGTCATGGGCACGCCGAAATGGGCCTCGTACATCTCCGGCGTGTTGGGGAGCAGCGTGGCCACGGTAGCGCCGACGCCAACGTCGCGACTGGCGAGCGCGGAGGCGAGACGTCGAGCTCGTGCGTACGTCTCGGCCCAGGTGAAGCGCCGTTCGCCGTGAATCACCGCGACGCGATTCGGGCACACGCGAGCGCTCCAGGCAATGAAGCCGAGCGGCGTCAACGCCGCGTAGTTCGCGGGATTCTTGCCGAGCCCGATGTCGTAGGGATTCGGGACGGCGAAGGCTTCGGTGCCTTCCGTCGTCCAGGCAGAGGTGAGATGACTCATGATTGTCCCCCAGGCGTCAGCAATGGTTGTCCACGATATGTGATCAGGATGATGCGTTGCACCAGGGGTTTTGACCCCTGCCTTGTAGATCGACAATCGCCCTGCTTTGGCTCACGTGCGAGCCGTTGCTTCGGGAAAGCGAAGCGTTCGGTCCGCAGGCCGCTGCCCGTCGACGGGCGCCGCGCGAAACATCGGCTCGGCGTACAGCAGATCGAGTGCGATGTCTTGCGGTCGCGCACACCCGGCGAGCGTCATCGTCAGCTCGAGCTCCTGGTTCAGGAGGTTCAGCACCTGGGTCACCCCCGCCTCCCCGCTCACGGCCAGTCCCCACAACACCGGTCGCCCGACGAGCACGGCATCGGCTCCCAGCCCGAGCGCCGTGAACACGTCCGACCCCCGCCGAATTCCCCCATCCATAAGAAGCGAGACCCTGTGGCCGGCCCGCTCCACAGCCTGTCGTATGGACGGCAGGACCTCGAGAGGGGAGAGCGCGATGTCGAGCTGTCGTCCCCCGTGATTGGACAGCACGACCCCATCGAACCCCTGCTCACAGGCCCGCAGCACATCCTCTTCCCGCAGAATCCCTTTCAGCCAGATCGGCAACGTCGTCCGTTCACGCAGCCAAGCCAGGTGCTCCCACGTGACCTGCGGATCCTTCATGGTCTCGAACTGGATCAACGGCGAGCGCGTTGTCGGGCCGCGACCGGCGAGGTGCGGCAGCTCCATCCGGCTCGCGAGCGCGAACCGATTCCGAATGTCGGCTTCGCGTCGGCCCGAGACCGGAGCATCGACCGTGATGATCAAGCCTTGATAACCGCTCGCCTCGGCCCGCTGGATCAGCTCTCCCGTTAGGCTCCGGTCTTTGAGCAGGTACAGCTGAAAGAGCGGCAGGCCGGACGACCCACGCAGCAGGTCGCCCAGCGGCTCCAGGGCGGTCGTCGACAACATCGACACGGCCATTCCCATGTTGAGCCGAGCGGCTGCCGTCGCCACGGCGCACTCGCCGTCCGGATGGGCGAGCTTGTGCATGGCGGTTGGGGCGATCAGGATCGGCGACGCGAGCGAGCGGCCGAGGAGAGAGCACCTCGTGGAAATCGACGACACGTCGACGAGCACGCGGGGACACACATGGACCCAACCGAACGCCTGCCGGTTCCGCTCGAGCGCCCGACCGTCGTCCGCGCCACCCGCGAAGTAGTCGAAGATCGGTTTCGCGAGCTTTGCCTTCGCCTCGACTTCGAAATCGTGCACGTTGAGCCGGCTCGGCGCGTCCGCCGGCTCGGTGCGGGCGCGCTGAGCGTGCAGCGCCATGTGAGCGGCGACCACTTCGCCACTGGCCAGCACCGCCCCGGTCTCGACGATCGCGATCGGGCCAACCTCTGCGCCATCCTCGATCGTGGTGGCACTGAGCAGCAGGTCATGATGCTCGATCGAGTGACCGAACACCAACGACTGATGCTGCAGCACCACGTCGCTCCCGATGGTCTTGAGATCGAACTCGCATCCGAGCGACGAGGCAAAGATGCACGTGTTCGAGCCCACGCGCGCGCCTAACGCACGCCAGAGGAGGTTGAGGAGCTGCGTGCCCTGCATCTGCGTCAGGAACCCCGCCTCGGCGTCCATGATCAGCGTTTCCAGGAGGAGCCAGCGCGTGTAGTACCAGCCATAGGCGGGATGCTCGCCCGGAGCGACCTTGCCTAACGCAATCCACTTGGCCAGCGGTACGACGGCGACCTTGACCAGCCGGGGAACGAGCAGGAGCACCGGCAGTGCGGACCAGAGGGCCCACATGGGTACCCGCGCGGCGAGAGCGCCAAACGCCGAGCCCATCAGCAGAAAGCCGGTGATGTTGCCGACACCCAGACATACCCACTGGAGCACCACGAGCGCGGCCTGGTTGAGCACATAGTGTCCCGTGGGCAGCGCATCGGGGCGAAACGTCGTCCGTCCAACCACCTTCGGTGGCGAGCCCACGGCCACCGCATTCGGCGGGATCAGGTCGCCGTGAGCGGCGACGCTGAGGTTCCCCAGGAGCGAGGCCGGCGAGAGCTTCGCGCCGGCCATGAGCACACAGGAGTTGGTCGCGACCGCCGAGTCCTCCACGCGAATGCGACCGATGCGCTGACGGGGAACATCGACGCCATAGAGCGAGACATTCCCCGCCACCATGCCTCGGTCCCCGACGTCGAGCAGCTCGGGCTCGGCGGTGTACGGCGCGGCGAGAAACGGCCGCGCACCGATGCGGGATCCGAGCAATTGGTAGCTCCACTTCGTCACGTGCGACATGACGTTCATGCGCAGGAACATCGTGAAGAAGGGCACGTCACCGAGCCTCGCGTAGACCCAGTGCGACCACGTGGGATGACCCCCCAGCCCACCGGTTGTCTCGCCTGGCATGACCCTGCCCAGCAGGAGTCGCTTGATCAACACCACCAGGGCAAAGTAGGACACCGGCATGACGAAGTAGATCGCCAGCGCCACTGCCGCGAAGAAGAGCAGCGGAATCGGCTCAGCAAACGGACGGAGCAACACACCGGCAATCGACGGAACTGCAGCATCGACCGCCTCGAGCGCGTATCGCACGAAGAGCATGCCGGCGCCGACGGCCAGCGCCGTGGCGTATCCGACCACGAGGTATCCGGCAGCTCGCGAGAGCCACGTCGGGCGCTCCGAGGACATCAGGTTCGGTCGCGACGGGGCGACGGCGTACGCCGGGACGGACACCCCCACCGCGGACAGCGGGCGGATGGTAGTGCCGTCGGGGAGGTAGGCGCCCCCCAGGAGGGAGCTGTTCGGACCGACGAAACAGTCACGGCCGACGTTGATCTCGTGCCTAACGACTCGACCCGCCTCGATCTGGGCGGGCTGGAGATTCACGTCGCGCCCGACGATCGTGTGGTCCCCGATGCGGATGGACTCCAGGTCGCGCAGGGTGACCGTATCGAGCTGAACGCCCCTGCCGATCTTCGCCCCACCGAGCCGGTAAAAGGCATTCAGAATGGCCGTCCCCCGCAACACGCCGAGGGGTCCCTCCAGCGAGCGAAGCAGGTGATGGGCGAAGAGCCAGCGGAAGTATCCCGGGCTCCAAAGATCGCACTCGCGACGCTTGCTGCGGCCGATCAGCCGCATGACGAGAAGGGCGACCGCCATGCTGGTCACTGGCACCATGGCGAGCCACACCGGCCCCGTCAGGAGCAGCTCGTACGCCGTAAGACGCCTGGTGCTCAGGTCGAACAGGACGAGGAGCGGGACGATGCTCAATGCGATGACGACAGGCTTGATCAGGAGCGTCACCATCTGAAACAGGAGCGCGCCCGGCGCGGTGGCCGAAAACCTAACGCCAGACCGTACCGACCAGGTCGGCCGCTCCGCCGTCACGCGCGGGTGCTCGGCGGTGAAGCGCGCGAACTCGGCGGTCGATGCCGCCGTCACGGGCGCAATGGTGTCGCGTGCGGCCAGGTACGTCGCGAGCCCACGAATCGTCGGGTGGTCATAGAGGAGCGTGGGCGGCAATTCCAGCGAGAAACGCCCCTCGAGCTGGAGGATCAGCTCCAGGGCGCCGAGGGAGTCGAGCCCCAGGTCGAACAGCGGCAGATCGTGGCTGATCCGCTCGCTGGTCAGCGCGGCCATGTACGTTGTCACGATCTCGGCGACCGTTCGCTCGATTTCGACGACCGACGCCGATGGCACGGTCGCGGGGATCGCGTCGGCGGCGACGTTAGGCGCGGTCCGGACCACCTCCGCGATCCTGTGCTTCTGGATCTTGCCGGTCGGTGTGCGCGGGAGCGCGTCCAGGAAGTGCACGCGGTGCGGCACCTTGAAGCTTGCCAGCTGCTTTCGACACCGCTCCTTCACCCTCGGTGCTGTAGGTTCCGGGCCGACCCTAACGATCGCGACCTCGACGACCTCGCCGAGTATGGGGTCCAGCATCGAGAAGGCCGCACATTCCTTTACGCCGGGCATGTCCTTGATGACGTGCTCGACCTCCCAGCCAAAGACGTTCTCCCCGCCGACGTTGATCATGTCCTTGCGCCGGCCGGAGACGTGCACGTGGCCAGCCTCGTCGAGGAAACCCAGGTCGCCACTGCGGTAATACCCGTCGCGCGTGAAGACCGCGGTATTTCCGGTCTCCACTTCTCCGTCGGTGAGGTACCCGCTGAACACCGACTCGCCTTTGATGACGATCTCCCCGATCTCCCCGGCGCCTAACGGCTGGTCCTCCCGGTCGACGACCTCGAGGTCGAGCCCCGGCAGGATGCGAAGCCCCTCCTTCATGGGAGCCTGCGTCTCGACCTTGAAGGCCACGTGGCAGGTCGCTTCTGTCATCCCGAAACCCTGGATGAAATCGCAGTCGAACAGGGTGGCGACTCGATGAATCAACGCGGGATCCGGCTTCGCACCTCCGGTAAGGATCCAGCGCAGGTCGGGAAACGGCAGGGCCTTGAGGGAGTCGAGCCCGCACATCAGCTGGAGCATCGACGGCACCAGCTTCACGATCGTGACGTGCTCCTCCGCCAGGAGCTTGCCGACCTCCTCGACCTGCAACGGGTTTTCGTGGAAGACGTGTCGCGCGCCTAGGATCAACGCGATCCACACGAAGGCGGCATCGCCCACGTGATACATCGGACCGATGTGCCCCCAGCAGTGTTCGTCGTCGCCGCTGAGCTCGAGCGCCTGGATGGTCGCGAAGGAATGGACGAGGACGTTGTGGTGGGAGTGGAGCACCGCCTTGGTGCGTCCGGTGGTCCCCGACGTCCCGAATCCTTGCAGATAGGCGGACGTCGCTGGCAATGATGGCTCGCGCGCGAGCGGAGTCGCGCCCGAGACCAGCGAACCCCAGGAGCGATGCTCCTTCACCGGCAGATCGAGCGGACCACTCGTCGAGATGATCGTCTCGACGCTCAGCGAGTCCCAGTGGATCTCGGCCAGCGTCCCGGCAAACGCGGCCGACGTAGCGAGGACCACGGCGTCGCTGGCACGAAGGGCAGCCTCGATCTCGACAACAGCCAGCCGGTGGTTCAGCGGGAACAGGATGGAGTCCGTGACTGCCGCCGTGTAGAAGAGCTCGAGAACGTGGTGGCTGTTCGGCAGTAGAACCGCGATGGTCGGCTGCTTCCCTGTGGCTCGACGATATTCGTCCAGGCGATCACGGAGGGACGCCGAGATGCGGGACACGCGAGCACCGCAGTCGGCGTACGTGATCCACGCATCATCGACCCGGTACGCGGGGCGCGCGTGGTACTCACGGCAGGCCGCTTCGAACAGGCGGGCCATGTCGGTGAGCTCCGGCCCGACCCACGCGACCAGTTCGGACGGAGGACGGAGCCTGGACGAGGCGGGTGACGTTACTTGTGTGCTCATGGCGCGGCGAGGCGCCGGGGCCCTAGGCGACTGCTCATCGTCTGCCCTCGGAGGCGCTCGTTAGGTGACGATCCGAAAACCGGGTCGGTACGGGCGCTTCCAGTCGAGATACTAATGGCCGTTCCCGGGTTCCGCACCCTTGCAACCGGGCACGGCGTTCGGCTTCGGTGTTCGTCAAGCTCTTTTCTGGAACTGCGATCTGGCGGATGACTGCGGAGACGGCCCGATCCGGAACCACAGGGTCGGAGTCGTTTGATAGAAGCTGATTCAAACGACTCCGACCCCTTTGAACGGGCGAGCGGCGGGACCAGGCGGGTAACGCCACGCCTAACGTCACTGGGCGTCACTCGTGACGGCGAAGTTCGCAGTCCGCGGTCCGCTCCCCTCCCCCAGGTCGAGCCGGAGCATCTTGCAGCTGTTGGCGTAGCTCGCCGGCACCTTCCAGTTGTACTGGTAGTAGCCGTCCCCCAGGTTCTGGAGTCCCGAGCCGCCAGCGGCGCTCTCTCGCGCCTGGTCGTTGCTGCTCCCCAGCGCGCAGCTCAACGCCTTGACGGTCAAGACAACCGACCTGAGCGTCGTGACGGGAGCGCCGCTGGCATCAGTCAGCCGCCACTTGAGCGGGACCGCCTGCCCGGCCGTGGCGACGTTCAATATGCCGTTGTTTCTGACCGGGTCGAGGAAGCCGGTGTATCGGTAATCCACCTTCACGCTCTGCGTCACCTGCGGCGCGGCCGCGTAGGCGTCGTTGCCACCCTGGTTCGCGGCAATGACGCACGTGCCCACGCCGACGAAGCGCACGGTGTTGCCGTTCGCGGCGCAGACGTTGGACGGCCCGACCGTGAAGCCCACCGCATTTCCGGACGCCCCACCGGTGGCGCTCACGGTGTAGGTGGCGTTGAGGTAGGCCGGCGACGGCGGCGCCGCTGTCCAGGCGATCGCCTGCGCCGCCTTGCTCACGGTGGATGTCTGCGTCACCTGGCCCGCGGCCAGATAGTTCGCGTTGCCCGTCTGGTTGGCCGTCACGGTGCACGAGCCGCCGATCATGAAGCTCACCGTACTCCCGGCGACCGTGCAGACGTTAGGCGTCGAGCTCCCGAACGTCACCGGGTTGCCGGAGGCGCCGCCAGTCGCCGTGACCGTGTACGTGCCGCCAACGGTGGGCGAGGCGGGCGGGGTCGACGTGAAAGTGATTGCCTGAGCGGCTTTGCCGACTGTGACCCCCTGTGCCTCTTGAGCGGCGGCCTGGTAGGACGCGTTCCCGGCCTGGTCCGCAGCGACCGTGCAGGTGCCGGCGGCAATGTACGAAACGGTGCTCCCGCTCACCGCGCAGACGCTCTGCGTGAGGGAGCTGTAGCTGACCGCCAGTCCTGACGAGGCCGTGGCGCTGAGCGTAGCCGAGCCTCCAACCGTCGCGGGGTTCGGTGTGATCGCGGGGAACGTGATCGACTGCGAGACCTTCGCGACCGTGACATCCTGAGCCACCTGCGGTGCAGCGGAATACGCGGCGTTGCCCGCTTGATTCGCCGTGATCGTGCAGGTGCCGATGCTGACGAAGCTGAGCGTGGTCCCGTTCAGGGTGCACACCGTCGCCGGACCGGCGGCGAGGGCAACCGCCAGCCCGGAGGCCGCGGTGGCACTGACCGTCGTCGTCGAGCCCACCGGCGCGGGGTTCGGCGTCACCGCCGCCAGCGTGATCGTCTGGGTGGCCGTCCCGAACACCGCGAAGGTCAACTGAGCGGGCGCCCCCGCGTCCCCCACCGACCATGTGGCCCCGTTGTCATTCGAGACCGCCACGCCCGGGCCCGTCCTCTCACTGCTTACTGTCCCGGCGAAGTTGATGTCGCCCGCCTGGTTGACGACGATCTCGGTCGCGAGCCAATACGTGCCTGGCGGGAGAGTGAGCGCCGACGGCAGCGTGAAGAGGTAATCCAACAGGCCATGTCCCTGGAAAGGCCTGACCTGTGTGTTCGAGTCGCTCGCCGCCAGGCTGAGCGTACCGGCGCCGTTCGGCACCGGGGCTCCAGGACGCCCGCCGGCATCCGCGCGAATCGACAATGCAAGGGAGGTCGTCTCGAGGCGGCCTGTCAGGGCAACTGCCGAGACCGTCCACACCGCACCCGAGGGCACCTCGAAGTCGTCGGCCAGGAGGAGCGTTGAAGGAACGGGATACAGGATTGGCTGGGTTGCGAGGAAGAACGCGGGCTTGCCCAGGAGGATGGGCGTCGGCGTGAGGTTCGCGAAGTCGGCGGCGGGGCCGTCGGGCAGCCTCAATCGGTCGTTCGGTACGGTCGCGCGATCCGGGCTGCAGCCAAGAGCGGCGATGGCCGCGACGGCCAGGATTCGATCCGGGGCGAAACCAAGACGTAGTCTCATTGGGTCCTCCGAAAACGAGGGGCGGACACTGTGAGGCGCGGCCTAACGCCTTGTCCGCGCCGCTCGCGAGCTGGCCGAGCACAGACGTCCTATCCTGGATATCGACAACTGGCCCGCGATCGGCTCACGCTCGGCGCATTCCCTCGAGCGACTGGTTGACGGGCGATGAAAAGGCCGGCGCGTTATGCGCCGGCCTCGTGTCTTCCTCTCGCCGCGAGCAGCTCGCCGCACCGACCCAGCGTTCACGACGTCACCCTGGGTGCCTCCGCCGGCCGCATGGAATGAAACTCCGTCGTTAGGCGATGCGGGAGCGTCTTCGGGAGCAACAGTGCCGCGACGAACGCCAGCGCCGCCGCAGCGGTCAGGTACCACGCCGGCGCGAGCGCATAGCCCGATCGCGACAGGAGCCATGACGCCACCAGCGGCGTCGTCCCGCCGAGCAACGCCATGCACAGGTTGTACGCGATCGACACCACCGTGCATCGCACACGCCACGGTGCCAACTCGGCCAGCGCCGCGGGCTGGGCGCCGCACATCATGGACACGAGCCCAAGGAGCACGACCTGGCCCACGAAGACGCCACCGGTTTGCCCACGCGCCATGAGTGCCATGAGCGGAAGCGCGAGCACCATGAGCAGCCCCGACACCACGACGAGCGCGCGTCGTCGACCGATGCGATCACTCAGTCGGCCGGCGTAGAGCGTCAACGGGAGTGAAATCGCCAGCGCGATCGTGTCGATCACCAACGACGTCCGGGCCGGTACCCCGGCCACCTGCGCCAGCCACGTGGACGCATACACGGCGCTGGTATAGAACCCGACGCCGATCCCGGCGCTGAGCGCGGCGAGGTGCAGAATGGTCCGCCAATGGAAGCGAAATGCCTCGCCTAACGGGGACTTGGCCGGCGGCTGGTGCGGGACGCTCTCGACGTAATGGCTCCGGATGAGGAGTCCGCCAAGCCCGACGCCGAGTCCGACGATGAACGGGATGCGCCAGCCGTACATCATGACCGCGTCGGGAGGCAGAATCGCATTCACGAGCGCTCCGGCCGCGGCGCCAAGCAGCGTACCAACCGAGGCGCCGAATGGGCTCCAGCTCCCCATGAACCCGCGCTTACCGGGCATGGCGCCTTCCACGAGGAACACGGACGACGCCATGTACTCGCCGCCGACCGCGAGTCCCTGAAGAAGGCGGAACACAACGAGCAGGACGGGCGCCGCCATTCCGATCGTCGCTTCGCTGGGAAGGAGCCCGATGAAGAACGATGGGAACGCCATCGCGAGCACCGACCAGATGAGCGCCTGCTTTCGCCCGAACCGGTCGCCGACCCAGCCGAACAGCGCGCCGCCAACGGGGCGCATGACGAAACCCGCGGCAAACGTCCCATAGGCGGCGAGCAGCGACGCCGTGGGGTTGCTCGCCGGGAAGAAGTGCGCGCCGATCTCGGCGGCGAAGAACCCGAAGAGCACGAAGTCGTACCACTCGAGCATGTTGCCGACGACGCCGGCTACGATGCCACGTCGAACGGTCGGTGGGGTGCGGAACTCCTGGGTGACCACTCCCGGCGGAATGATCGGGGGCAGAATAGCGGTCATTGGTGACTCCGATTCGTTGCATTGGTGACCGTGGTGGCCGAGTAGTGGGCCTCCATCCTGGAAATCGACAATCAGAGGGCAATCGGCTCACACCGCCCGCGTGTTACTTCGTGAACGCGAAGCGCGGTCCGCGGCCCCGCTCCCCTCGCCCACGTCATCGGGCGATCTCCGGGTTGTGGCCGGTCGGCACCGTCCTATCTTGGAATGGACAACCGGCCGGCGGTCGGCTCACGCCGGTGTGAGCCAGCCGCGCCTCGCCGCGCTTGCGCTGCCGCAAAGAGCCGCGACAGTGTGGCCGGCGAACCTGAGAAGTGCTTCCGACAGTGCCGTTCGAAACGCCCCGGGGATCACGCACACGGCGCGTCGGCGCGGTGCTTAGCGCCGAACGGTGGAACGCGATGATGGCGGTGTTCGTCGACGCCGCCGAGCTTTCGCAGGCCGATCGTCCGGCGTTCATCGCCAACGCGTGCGGCAGCGATGCCGCACTCCGCGCGGAAGTCGAGTCGCTCCTCGCCGCCCATGACGCCGATGCGCAGTTCCTCGAGTCGCCGCTGGCCAGGCCAGCGGACACGCCGGACCTCGGCGTGCAGCTGCAGGCTGCGTTAGGCACCACGTTCCGTGTCGAGCGCGAGCTCGCGCGCGGCGGCATGAGCCGGGTGTTCGTCGCCGAGGAGACCCGACTCGGGCGGCACGTCGCGGTGAAAGTCCTCTCTCCCGAGCTTCGCGCCGGGCTGAGCATGGAGCGCTTCCACCGCGAGACACGCCTCGCCGCGGCGCTCCGGCACCCGCACATCGTTCCGCTACTCGCCGCCGGCGAGTCCGAGGACGGGCTCGTGTACTATACGATGCCGTACATCGCGGGCGAGTCGCTGCAGCAGCGGCTCGAGCGCGAGGGCCGGCTCGAGCTCGCTGACGTGGTCGCGATCGTGGGCGAGGTGGCCGACGCGCTGGCGTACGCGCATGCGAACGGCGTGGTCCACCGCGACATCAAGCCGGCCAACGTCCTCATCGACGGCGGCCACGTCGTCGTCGCCGACTTCGGCGTGGCGAAAGCGATCGCGGCCGCCCGCGGCGAGTGGGATCGCGCCGAGCAGACCGACGGCGCGCACGAGGTGTCGTCCTCGCTCACCGTCGTCGGTTCAGCGATCGGAACGCCAGCGTACATGAGCCCCGAGCAGGCGCGCGCCGAGGAGGTGGACGCCCGGACCGACGTCTACAGCCTCGGCTGCATGGCATTCGAGATGCTCACCGGGCAGCTGCCGTTCGGCAGCGCAGGGGTCTACGGGATCGCGGACCCCGAAGTCGAGCCGCCGCCCGCGGCCAGCACACACTGCCCCGGGTTGCCGCCGGCCGTGGACGGTGTGCTGGCCCGGGCACTGGCCCACAACGTCGACGCCCGGTTCCAGAGCACGACGGCGCTGGCCGAAGCGTTAGGCGCCGTGGCGGCGCAGGCCGCGGGCACGGACGGCGGCGCGACCGCGCTCCCGGGGTCGGCGTGGCGCCCGCGATGGGTCGCCGCTGCCGCGCTGGCTGGCGCCGCGGTCATCGTAGCCGGTGGAGTCGCCCTGCGCCGTGTGTGGACCGCCTCCCCGAGCGCCGCCGCGGGAAGTACGGCAGCAGCTAACGCCAGTCGGTCCGGCGCGGTCACGGCGCCCGACGGCGGTCCGAAACTCGCCGTGCTCCCGTTCGAGAATCTCGGCCCGCAGGAGGACGCGTACTTCGCCCAGGGCGTCGGCGACGGGCTGGCGAGCCGCCTCACGAGCGTGGCGGGTGTCCGGGTGATCTCGCCGGCGAGTACGCGACAATACCGCAATACGACGAAGCCGGCCGTCCAGGTAGGCCGCGAGCTCGGTGTCGAATACCTGCTCGGCGGGCGCGTCCGATGGGACCGCGCGGACCAGGGCCCGCGGCGGATGCGAGTGACGGTCGAGTTGGTGCGCGCGAGTGACGGGCGCTCCGTGTGGGCCGACCGCTACGACGCCACGACGGACGACCTGTTTGCCGTGGAGGGTACGATCGGCGAGCGGGTGACCAGAGCGCTCGCGGTCGCACTTGGAGCGCGTGAGCGGCAGACCATTTCCACGCGCCCGACGACGAGCTTCGAGGCATACACCTACTTCCTGCGTGGCGAAGCGCTCCGCACTGACTGGGTGGACGAGTACAAGGCCAAGATCAACGCGGTCGCCCTGTACGAGCGGGCCGTCTCTCTCGATCCGAAGTTCGCGCTGGCG